>ADZZ01000001.1 GCA_000179315.1 delta proteobacterium NaphS2 | reverse complement strand
AGATACTGGTTTCCCGCTGCCCACTTCTCCGGTGACAAGCCCGATACCGCGCAGCTTCAACAGATAATGGAGCCGGGCTTCAAGCTCATCAGCAGCTTTTGAACCAAACAGTTTGTCCGGTTCCAGATCTTTTTCAAAAGGGTAGTGGGTCAGCCCATAGACCTTTTATACATAGCCATCCCCCTTTTCGGCTTCGGAGATCCTGCTGAAGTTAACAGGTTGTTTGGGTCTGCTTTCCCGCTTATGATCGACGGCCTTTTCAGGATCAAGTGCTTCAATGGTTTTAGACGGGCGATCACGTTTCACAAAGCAATTGGCGTAGGTGTCCACCAGTTTCGCCTTTTGGACGAAACGGCCGTTGTGACAGACCTTTATCTCTTTGCCCTGCTCGGAAGGGTTGTAGCGGAGTGTTACGGTCTCTCCCACCAGGGAAGCGTCAATTTCATAGGCCATACCGTTCAGACTTACGGTACGGTCTTTCTGCACTTTGCGTTTTGATTCAAAAAGGAAAAGGTCGTCCAGGTCATCGCCCGGTTCGGGATATCGGACCTTCTCACCCACTCTGGCCCAGCGATCAAGGGGCGTTTCGCAGAGACTCCGATGGGGCGAACGGTGGTACTCTGTTTCGATATAGGTCCAAAGTGCTCTGTTGATCGCTTTCAGATTCAACATATGTTTTTCCGAAAGCATCGGGAGAAACTGCAATCGTACCGTYCTGAACCATCTCTCGATTTTTCCCTTGGCCGCTGCATGGTAGGGTCTGGCGTGAATCAGGGTTATGCCGAGTTTTGCGCAGACCAGGGATAAATGCTGTGACCGGAAAGCTGATCCGTTATCCACAAAAAGCCGCATGGGGATACCTCGCCTTAAAACGGCTTGTTTCAACACCTCCATGAAGGCAGCGGTATTTTCCGAATGGGCAAAAGCGGCATAGGGGATCACCCGGGTCGCATCATCAATAAAAGCGATGAGATAGGTTTTTCGTTTCCTGCCG
>ADZZ01000002.1 GCA_000179315.1 delta proteobacterium NaphS2 | reverse complement strand
GTGTCAATCCCGCCTGTACCAGCTTATCTTCAAGGGCTGGTATGCCCAGCGGTCGTTTCTTGCTACTCCCCGGTTTAGGAATGTACACCCTGCGCACCGGCAATGGAATATACGCCATCCGATGCAATTTTCCGACCAGAGCGTTTAGGTTCTCGCCAAGTTTTTCCCCATATTCCTTCTTGGTAACCTTATCAATGCCAGATGCTGCGTCTTTGCGCAGCTCCTGGAAACATTCCCGCAACATCTCCTCGTTCATCAGATGAAACAGACTGGTGAATCGGCATTCATCTTCTTTGCGGGCCTTCTCCGCTATGCGTTGTAATTTCGTTTCCACCATTTCTCTATTTCTGAGCATAGATGATGTGTCCTCGCAACACTGTTACTCATGTGACGTCCTTTCCTCCAGCGGAGTTACCCGCCTTCTCAGGTACTACGACGCCATCCGACTTCCCCTGCCCCGTTTGCCATTCTCCCTTTATTATCGGTTGGCCGGCATACTCGCTTTTAAGCAAGAGCGCAGAGAACCTCCCGGGTTGCCGCATATTCGCAGTGTCCGACATGCCATGGTCTCAGACCCCGGAGAGGCGCCATTGACTTGCCATTCGCCAATGGTCATTTTGACTTCCGTCAAAGTTAAAACGTCGTCCCTCTCAACTAATCCTTTCGAGGCTCAATCCCTTCAACCTTATGGCTTACGGCCTATCGTCTCGCTGTCCTACGCTTAATCTCGGGGATTACTCCCGTCGATCCAAGGACTCACTACCCAGTGGCTGGCCAGCCTTCCGGGGCGGGATTCACACCCGCTAAAATATGCGACCTTGCCCGGCCGCACAACCTTCTGAAATTCTACAGCATCTAGTATATGGGAAGAGTGGGTTGTTACACAAAGTTGCGGTACCAAACCTTCTTCACCCGCATCTTTGGCATTTTCCTTAAGAACATTCCAAATGTTTGTAATGAAGGTTTGCTGAACCTGTGCGTGAAGGTGAACTTCTGGTTCTTCAATAAACACCAAATGACATATGGGTCTATTGATTTTCGTATTTATCCATTGCAAATGATAGTGAGTAACCTGTATGGCAATATAAATAAGATTTTTAAACCC
>ADZZ01000003.1 GCA_000179315.1 delta proteobacterium NaphS2 | reverse complement strand
TTTGCTCATGTATCTTCTATGTTAAATCTATAGGTATCGAAGCTGCATATGAAAAAATCGGACGTAATGAGCCTGCCCATGCGGCAGCGGCAAAAAATATAAAAAATGTTGTCTCAACGCCTCCAAATTACCTATTGGAGGGACCTTTATTTATACGGATTTGGACAATTTATCAAATCAGGTGCCGGACTTGATTCAAGACAAGAAGTTTGATGAAGCCGAGGCGGTGTGCCGAAAGCTCTTGCGACAATATCCTGAGGAGATCGATGGCCTTCATCGTTATGCTGAACTCTATGAAGCTCAGGGAAAAAACCGGGACGCTGCTGAGTACTATCGAAAAGCAGTTGCATTTGCCGAAAAGGCTGGAGGGTTTGGGAAGGAATCCGTTCAATCCTTCCGACAAAAGGCTGAAAAACTTGCACTTGCCGAGAAGGGGTAGTCTCACTTTACAATACCGGTTCCAATAAACCACCGGTGGAATAATCAGATATTTTGAGCCGGTTCTTTGCTATTTATTGTGGCTGACAACACTCAGTCTGATCTGCTGGTCTGTTTGGAGAAGATTGACGTCCATCAATTTCATTTCCGGCCGATTTTTAAAGGCAATTTCCACATATTCTTGAAAGTTCCCTCTTTCGGGAGTATGCACACTGATTTCTTCGACGTACACCGGAGAGGAAAAGCATTGCTGCCGTCATTGATCAATGTCCTTTTTGCAGCCCACGCATGAGCACGCGGAAACGTCGTATGAGCCTCATCTTTGGCTCATACGACGATTTCCCGTGCTGTAAATAATTTGATTGAAAAAGTCATTTTCGCTGGGAATTTCTTCAGATTTGGTATAAATAAGATGGCTTTCTGTCCACTTAAATATGCAGATAGCCATGACCACAAAATCGTCTACAAATCCGGAGATTGGAATCCTTGAACTCATCGACCCCGCTAAGTGCTACGAATTCTTCAGAGAAAAGAAGTGGCCATGTGGTATTTGTTGCTTCAACGCTAATCTTAACCGAACCAGCCTTGCTAATGAAAACTGAACCATTGGGGCTTTGAACTTAAACCTCAATTGGAGTTGTGTGGTCTGCCGAGACTTAGATCCCTTGAGCGAAACTGGTTCACGGATGGGTTTCTGTTGTGGGAGACAGTTTTGAACGGGATCAAGACACGCGAAAATATTGAACGAAAAAAAGACAGCGGAAGAGAGATTCAGTTTACTTTCGTGGAGTTATGTGGAAAATCTGCATTTGGTTCCATTTTCGGGTATGATTTTGGGGAGTTAATATAGACCCACTGAGCGATGGGGGGTCTGATTTATTAAAAAAGGTAAGGCCCGAAGTTGCCGCTTCGGGCCTCTTTTTTTGGGAAAAACAGAAGCAGACCGTCTTCCCCGGACAATATAAAGCATACCCATCATAGGTCTGCTTTTGATTCTTTTCAAGATCAAAGGCGTCATGCCCTTAAGGCTTCTAAAAAAAAATCCAGTGTAAAAGTTGTGGATTCATTTTCCATGTGTGCCGGAGCTGTTTCAGAGGCCAGGCGTACTGTAGCGATCAATGTCGTGAACAAGCCCGCACGGAACAGCGACGACAGCACAACGCCGTTACCGGCAAACAGAAAAAGGCGCAAAGCTCATCGGAGGGCGGAAC
>ADZZ01000004.1 GCA_000179315.1 delta proteobacterium NaphS2 | reverse complement strand
TTCTCTCTCAAAGATCGTCCTGCTGCTTTGACAAACGAGACAGCGCTGAGAWTTAGAAAGCATTTATCATGTAGAAAGTATACTTGTGACTCGCAGATGCGAACGATTCTGGATGAAGTAGACCTGTGGAAATTCGACTGCGTATAAGAATATTTTTAGTAAATTGCAAAGAGGCAAAGCTCTGGAGCGCCTGGCTTTCTTCCAGGGATGCTATCTGTTATCTTTGGACGGAACAGGCTACTTTTCCTCGAAGAAAATTTTCTCTGATAATTGTCTGCAAAAAGTAAACAAAAAGACCGGCGAAATCACCTATTACCAACAGATGCTGGGGGCGGCAATTGTTCATCCCGATCTCAAAGAGGTCATTCCGTTAGCCCCGGAGTTCATAATCAAACAAGACGGCCAAAGCAAGAACGATTGTGAGCGTAATGCCGCAAAACGTTTCTTCGACAGTCTTAGAAAGGACCATCCACACCTGCCCGTTATCATTACCGAAGATGCCCTAAGTTCGAATGCGCCACACATAAGGGAGGCGGAAAAATACAATCTTCATTACATTCTGGGTGTGAAGAAGGGGGATCATCCTTTCCTGTTCAGAAAAGTGGAAGAGGCACAAGAAAATGGCGAAGCTGTTCAATTTGAATTGGTCGATAATGATAATCCGCAAAAAACGCATCGTTTCCTTTTCGTTAACCACCTCCCCCTGAATGAATCAAATCAGGATTTGCTGATCAATTTCCTGGAATACTGGGAAATCACGTCAGAAAAGACGCAACATTTCAGCTGGGTTACTGATTTTACCATAACAAAGGGAAACTCTTATGAACTTATGCGAGGCGGTCGTGCACGCTGGAAAATAGAAAATGAGACGTTCAATACCCTCAAGAATCAAGGCTATCATTTCGGTCATAACTATGGGCTCGGAAAGAAAAATCTGAGTGTAGTTTTTGTGATGCTCATGATGTTGGCCTTTTTGGTTGACCAAACACAGCAGCTCTGTTGTCCCCTGTTTCGAGCTACATGGCATAAGATGGGTAG
>ADZZ01000005.1 GCA_000179315.1 delta proteobacterium NaphS2 | reverse complement strand
ATACGGAACTGCGTCAATTTTTTCACAATTGATTCGCTATGTTCAAAAAGGTGTATTAAAAACCATGTCAAGGAACAACCGCCAGCCAGAAAATAAAGGTGCCGGCAGAAAGAATCGTGCAGAGGGAAATGGCTGCATTGGCAAAATTGGGATCTCCCTTCATCTCCCGAGCCATCACATAGGTGACGGTTGCGGTGGGAGAGGCTAACAAAATCATTCCCGGCAAATAATTCCCTGTGCTGAGATTCATAAGTTTAAATATTATCAAACCGCTCGTTGGAAGCGCAATCAATTTCAGCACACATACCAGAAGAATATACCTTATTTCAGATCGCATGAATGAAAATGAAATCGAACCGCCGATAATCAATAACGCCAGAGGAAGGGCAAGACTGCTCAATATGTCAAGGCTTCTGGCAATAACCGGCGGGATGGGAATAACAAAAATGGAAACCATCATGCCTGCGACCGCTGAGACAATGACCGGATTGGCCAGGAAGGAGAGAACCAGGGTCCGCAGGTTCTGAAAATGGCTTCGAACATGGTTTGAATGTACCTGAAGCACCAGAACCGCCAGAAAATTCTGAAGCAGGATCACAAAAGAAGCGATGATGCTGGCGCGGGCAAGCCCCTGGGCCCCCAGAAAATAGTAGGCCACTGCAAATCCGATATAACCCAGATTGCCGTGAAAAAGAGGCGTGAATAAACGTTCCCCGCTGCCCGCGTTCAAGATGAAACATGGAACAGATCCACCAGGCCAAAGCAAAAACAACCACCAGCGGCAGAAGGGTCCCGATAACGACCGCTAAATCAAATTCGGCATGAAAGTCCGTCTTGCTGAGCACCCGAAATATCATGGCCGGAATTGCCAGATAAAAAACCAGCCGGTTTGCGGACCCCATAAAGGAGGCCGGCAGAAAACCCCGCCTGCCGGCCAGCCACCCCAGCAGAATGACCACAAAAATAGGTATGATCGTATTGACAATGTCCATCTTAATAACACCCTAACATTCGTTTCTTTTAATAAGGATATGAATGCGCCGATTATTGTGCAAGCCTTAAGATGAAAATTGTCTGTTGAACAGAGAGGTGTCAATGATTATGGATGGCAATGACTCGATCTCAGGGTTTCATTCCCGTATCCTGCGGTGCAACGATTCAAAAAAAGAGATCGAGCAGTGTTGACTAAAAAGGCCATCTAAACTATAAAGATGGATTTTATTCGTCTAATTTAAGGGTGTGTCTTAAGAAATAATGGTTTGAATACAGTCAGTTTTTGTCAGCATGCAGACGGAAGCTACCGGGTGATTTTGATGAGTTGGAAAGAGAGAAAATATTGCGGTGCCTTGACTGATTCCGATGCGGGCCGGTCGGTATTGCTCATGGGGTGGGTTGACGCCATACGGGACCACGGAAACATTCTTTTCTTTCACCTGAGAGACATAAGCGGCATTGTCCAGGTGATTTTTGATCCGCAAAAAGAGAAGGACAGTTATGATACGGCCGCTTTGATACGGGAAGAGTATGTTATCGAGGTTCATGGTCGGGTGATCGCAAGAGACAAAACCGCCGAAAATCCGGCACTTGCCACGGGCAAAATCGAAGTGATGGCAAACGCCGTTGAAATATTATCAAAATCAAAGGCCGTGCCGTTTCAGATCAGTGAAAAAGCCATGGTGTTCGGCGAGGAAATCCAGACCGGCCCTGAAAATGTTGATGAGGAAATCAGGCTCAAATACCGATACCTTGATCTTCGTAGACCTTCCGTGCAAGATATTTTTCTTAAACGATATCAGATCATCAAGTGCATTCGGGATTATCTGGACACCCTGAATTTCATTGAAATTGAAACACCTTTTCTGACCCGCAGCACCCCCGAAGGCGCCAGGGATTATCTGGTGCCCAGCAGGATTCACCATGGAAAATTCTATGCGCTGCCTCAGTCACCGCAGTTGTTTAAGCAGATCCTCATGATCGGCGGAATGGACCGGTATTTTCAAATCGCCAGGTGTTTTCGGGATGAGGACTTGAGACCCAACCGGCAGCCGGAGTTTACACAGCTGGACCTGGAGGCTTCTTTCATTGACGAGGAGTTCATTTATGAAACCCTTGAAGCGCTGACGGTTCAAATGTTTGCCGTCGGGGGAATCAGCCTTTCAGGGCCCTTTCCTCGAATGACCTATGAAACCGCCATGAACAAATACGGCACCGACAGACCGGATCTTCGTTTCAAAATGGCATTTGAGGACACAACCGATATTTTCCAGGATACGCAATATGCCATATTCAGGCAGATCATTGAAAAAGGCGGTCAAATAAGAGGTTTTTCCGTTAGCGATCCGGAGGGCGTTCTCAGCAAGAATATTCTGCAAAATGATTATGCACAGCGAGTTGTACCCAGATTCGGAGCCAAAGGTCTAACCTGGATGAAAGTAATTGATGGCAAACTTCAATCCAATATTGTCCAGTTTTTCAGCGCCAACGAGCAGAAAGCGCTCATGAATCGCTTCCAGGCGAAAAATGGAGACGTTTTCATGATGATTGCGGATCTGTCCGGCGATCTGGTCAAGAAAGTGCTTGGCAGGCTCCGCATCCACGTGGCCAATCGGCTGAATCTGATTCCCTTAGATCAATGGCGGCCGCTTTGGGTAACGGATTTTCCCCTGTTTGAATTGAAGGACGGCCGGATAAGCTCCCAGCATCACCCTTTTACCATGCCGGATAGGACCGATTTTGATCCCACGGACACGGAAGCGCTTCTGACCCTCAAATCAAGGGCATATGACCTGGTCATGAACGGCGAAGAGCTGGGAGGGGGCAGTATTCGTATTCACCGCATGGATGTTCAGGAAAAGATTTTCAGCGCCTTGGGTCTGGACCATCAGGAGGCGGCAGCCAAATTCGGATTTTTCCTGAAAGCCCTGGAATACGGCACACCCCCCCACGGCGGACTCGCCCTTGGGCTGGACCGCGTCATTGCCATGATACTCAAAACCCCTTCTATAAGGGATGTCATTGCCTTTCCCAAAAACCGAAAGGCATTCTGCCCTCTGACGGAAGCCCCCTCCATGGCCGACACCAAGCAACTGGAGGAACTGGCCTTAAACGTCCCTTCAGAAAACGCTAAAAGAGGGACAACGAAAACGGAACCGTCTTCCACAGAGGGCGGCATGGCCGAAACGAAAGACCCGAATGCCGAAATGATATCCGGAGAAGAAGTCAACCATGTGGCCAAGCTGGCAAGACTGGAGTTATCGGAAAAGGAAACCGCATTTTTTCAAAAAGACCTTAATTCCATCTTAAACTATGTGGAATCCTTGAAGGATCTGGATACCGAGAACGTCTCTCCCATGAGCCATGTGCTCGAAGTCAACAACGTCTGGCGGGACGACCGACCTGAACGCCGAAAAGAAACGGAGCCTTTGCTTCTAAACGCTCCCATGCGGGAGAAAAACTACTACAAGGTACCGAAAATACTGGAAGGTTAACCGATTGGAAGATCAAACCATGGAACTGTGTGACAGAAACGCGATGGACCTGGCCGGAATGCTGAGACGGGGCGAGGTCAGTTCACGGGAAATCACCGAATCCGTCTTCAAAAGAATTGATGAAAGAGAAGCATCCATTAATGCTTTTATCACCACGACACGCGAGATTGCTCTTAAACAGGCGGACCTTGCCGATGAAAAATTCAGTAAAGGCGGTGACCTGCCCCTCTTGACGGGCATTCCCGTGGCGGTTAAAGACGTTTTGTGCACAAAAGGGATCAAAACCACCTGCGGGTCCAAAATTCTTGAGAACTTTGTTCCCACCTACAATGCCACCGCCTTTCAAAAATTGCAGGATGCCGGTGCCGTGATTGTGGGAAAAGCCAACATGGATGAATTCGCCATGGGATCCTCAACGGAAAACAGCATTGCCGGCCCCACCCGAAATCCCAATGACATTACGAAAGTGGCCGGCGGTTCCAGCGGGGGTTCCGCAGCGGCGGTTTCCTCCGGTGAAAGCATTCTTGCCCTTGGAACGGACACAGGGGGCTCCATTCGTCAACCCTGCGCCTTTTGTGGTGTTACCGGCATCAAACCCACCTATGGCAGGGTCAGCCGCTACGGACTGATCGCTTACGCTTCTTCACTGGATCAAATCGGCGCCATCGGAAAAACGGTTTCGGACTGCGCCATGATGCTGGACGTTATCTCAGGCCATGATCCATTGGATACCACCTCTTCGCAAGTGGAAAAACCCGATTTTCTGAAAGCACTATCAAAAGGAATCGATGGCGTCAGGATCGGAATCCCCCAGGAGTTTTTTGCTGAAGGACTGGATCCGAAAATTAAAGAAAAAGTGCTTGATGCGGTCACCCTTCTTGAAAAAAACGGAGCGCAAGTAATTTCCATCAATTTACCGCACAGCCCCTTTGCCATCGGCGCTTACTATCTCATCGCCACTGCTGAGGCCAGCAGTAATCTGGCGCGCTTCGATGGTGTCAAATACGGCTATCGAAAATCGGAGGATGATGGGGACTGCCTTGCAATGTACCATAAAACCCGAACAACAGGGTTCGGAACCGAAGTCAAACGACGTATCATGCTGGGGACCTATGTGCTTTCGGCAGGATACTACGATGCCTATTACCTGAAAGCGCAGAAAGCCAGGGCAATGATCAAAAAGGATTTTGACGAGGCGTTCCGGGAGGTGGATTGTATCATGACGCCTGTTTCACCCTGTTTACCCTTTGCCCTGGGTGAAAAGATGACCGACCCCCTGCAGATGTACCTGGTGGACATCTACACTGTCTCACTCAACCTGGCGGGACTGCCCGGGATGAGCCTTCCCTGCGGCACCATAGATGGTCTGCCGGTGGGGCTTCAAATCATCGGAAAACCCTTTGATGAAGGGATGGTCCTGCGAGCCGGCGCGGCATACGAACAACTGGTTGAGAAACAAATTTAAGAATATTTTTGGAAAATAGCCAACGGCTGGAAAATCAGGAATCGGACCCATGGAATATGATGCCATCATCTGTTTTGAAACGCATGTGGAGCTGAAAACCGAAACAAAACTCTTTTGCGGCTGCCGGGTCGCCTATGACATCCCCCCCAATACCGAAATCTGTCCGGTTTGCACGGGGCAGCCCGGAGCGCTTCCGGTTCTCAACAAAAAGGCCGTGGCATATGCCATCCGGGCAGGCGTTGCCCTTGACTGCACCATCAATCAACGGTCGCGATTCGCCCGCAAAAACTATTTCTATCCCGATCTGCCCAAAGGGTATCAAATCTCCCAATACGAACTCCCGTTCTGCGAAAACGGACACCTCGAAATCACCGGCGACGATGGAAAACCATACCCCGTCGGCATTAAACGAATCCATCTTGAAGAGGATGCCGGAAAGCTGGTTCATTCATCCGATTCATTTGACGACGCCGACTACAGCCTGGTGGACTACAATCGAAGCAGCGTACCGTTGCTGGAAATCGTGGGGGACCATGAGCGAAACCCTTTGCGGTCCATTCAGGAAGCACGGGTCTATCTCGAAAAGCTCAGGCAGATCCTCCGCTACATCGGCATCAGCGACTGCAAGATGGAAAAAGGACAGCTCCGCTGTGACGTGAACCTCTCCATTCGACCCAAGGGCGCCACAACGTTCAACAACCGAACCGAAGTCAAGAACATGAGTTCATTTCGATTCATGATGGAGGCACTGGAATATGAAATGAACCGTCAGGCGGAAATTCTGGAATCAGGGGGTCGCATAGAACAGGAAACACTTCTCTTTGACGAAATGAAACGCGTCACCCTGCCCATGCGCAGCAAGGAAGATGCCCCCGATTACCGTTATTTTCCGGATCCTGACCTGCTGGAAGTAAACCTTGATGATACGTTCATCGCCGACATCAAAAGCGCGCTGCCGGAACTCCCCCATCAGCGGGTCAAGAAAATTATGGATGCATACGACATCCCGCGGGAGGATGCCCTGATCCTGACAAAGGACAAGGATATCTCGGACTATTTCACCGCCTGCGTGTTGCACTGCCAGGATCCCAAGCGGCTGAGTCACTGGATCATCAAGGAAGTTTTCAGACTTCTCAAAGAGGCATCCGCTGCCATCAAAGAATGTCCCATCGATCCTGAAAACTGCGCGGAGCTGGTCAATCTCGTAAGCCAGGGAAAGGTGACGGCCAGCATCGGAAGAGAAATTCTGGATGATATGTTCAAAACCGGGGAACACCCCAATGCCATTATCGATAAAAAGGGATTGAAACCCATTCAGGACGAAGACCAGTTGGAGACCCTGCTGGATGGAGTCATGAACGAAAATCCCAAAGTGGTTTCCCAAATCAAGGAGGGGAATCTGAAACCCATCGATTTTCTGGTGGGTCAAGTGATGCGAAAGAGCAAAGGTAAAGCCAATCCCAAATCGGTCATCAAATTAATTCACCGAAAATTAAATCCGTAAATGGGCTTCAATCTCCTTTGATTCTGGACAGGAATCGCCCGTAAGAAACCATTTGTGCCAGCACGTTGACCGCAGTCTCAGGGTTCTGGTACACCACCCCGCCATAGCGACTGCCGGGAACAGCGCGGACCGTACCCTTGTCGGTGGCGGTCAGGGAAACGCCGATAACCGGTTTTTGGTATGTCTCCATAAATCCCGCCACCTGCGCGATAAAACCTTCCTCAAACTTCCGGTCCATTTTTTCCACATGCGCCAGAAAATCCGCTGACGCTTCGGGATCGGACCGGCGGGTCGATTCCAGGAGCTGCTTGACCAGCCCATGCCGACCGATAACGCCCAGGCAAATAACCGCATCGATGCCGTCCCATTTCATCAATTCCCTGACAGCCACCGCTGGTGCTTCCGGGTTCCGGGTTCCCACCAGATCGACGGGATTCCCTCTACTCCAAAATTCGGGCAGATATTTTCCGATAGCCGCCACAACGCGATTCGGTATCTCGGGAACCACAAGTCCTTTCTGAGCGCATTCGTCGGCGGTGACAACCCCCCAGCCGCCCCCCAAAGTCACGATGCCCACCCGGTTCCCCAAAGGAAGCGGAAGAGTGGAAAAGCCGGCGGACAGGCTTAAAAGATCGGAAGGCACACTCACATTCAGAATTCCCGCCTGACGGCAAGCACCCCTGAAAACGGCATCATCCCCGCCCATGGCGCCTGTGTGTGAAGCTGCTGCCTTTTTGCCGGCTGCCGTTATGCCCCCTTTTAAAAGTATCACCGGTTTTTTTCTATTGATTTTCTCAGCGGTTTCCATAAAGCGGAAGCCGTCGCCTACGTTTTCCACGTAGAGCACAACATACCGTGTGTTGGAATTATGTGCCAGATACTCCAGATAATCGGGACAGGTGAGCATGGCTTCGTTTCCGGACCCCACAAACAGGGAAATACCCACGCCCTGTTGCTCGGCCCAGTAAGCCAGCTGAGTTCCCAAATTCCCCGATTGAGAAATAAAGGCGACAGACCCTTTTTTCGGTCTGGGATGCGAGCCCGTGGCAAAAAGACCGGCATGCGGACTGATTATACCCATGGTATTGGGACCGATAATCCATATATGGTTTTTGCGGGCAATATCCACAATCTCCTTTTCCAGGTCTTTTCCGGCGGCGTCCGTTTCGCTGAAACCGGAGCTGATGATCACCGCACCCTTAACCTTTTTTTCTCCCAGCTCTTCCAGCAGACCCGGGACCGTATGTGCCGGCGTCGTGATAAAGGCCAGGTCAACCGCATGGGAAATATCCCGCACACTGGCAAATACGTCCAAACCGAACAATTTTCCGCCCTTGGGGTTCACCGGAAAAACCTTACCCTCGAAACCGCCTGCCAGGATATTGGATAAAATGACCTGTCCCCACTTACCAAAGGTGTCGGAGGCACCGATCAAAGCAATACTGCCGGGATGAAAAATGTCTTGGAGGTCTGAAAATTTCCCTGTCAATTGATTGTGAAAACTCATCCTATTTACCTAAAACCATTCATAAAATACATTATGCATTTGCAGGGCTTCAAAATGCGCCAAAGTCGTCAAGCTTCATAAGCCAGAGTATACTAGCCATGCCGTCATCCCATGTCAAACACGAACTTGAAACCATTCTTCCCTTGTGCTTTGCCATAATAACCGCTAAACTTTTTGAAAAGGGTCAATGGAAGGGAGGAAGAAACATGGGAATGGACAATGTGGTTTTTCTTGAAGTCATCGAATGGTTCGATGAAACCGGTAAAGAGCTCATTCACAGAATCCCTGAGAAGGGCTCCGGGGAAATTAAGTACGGAGCGCAGCTTACCGTAAGGGAAAGCCAGGCGGGCATCCTCTTTTATAAAGGCAGGGCGTGCGATGCATTTGGGCCCGGTCGCCACACCCTCAAAACCGCCAACATACCCATCCTCACCAAGATTCTGGCCATACCCTGGGCCATGACCAGCCCCCTTCGCGCAGAAGTCTACATGGTCAACATGAAAGTCTTTCCGAATCTTAAATGGGGCACCCGTGACCCGGTGGCATTCAGGGACTCGGAATTGGGGCTCATCAGGCTTCGTGCCCACGGGGTATTCAATATTCAAATCCTTCAACCGCTGCTTTTTATCAATACCATGGTGGGGACCATGGGACGGTTCACAACCGAACAAGTCGCAGGATACCTGAAACGGGTCATCGTTTCCCGCTTCAACGACCATCTGGGTGAGCACCTGGACACACTTTTGAACCTTCCCGGAAACTACGATGAGCTTTCAAACGGCCTTCAGGAAAGGCTCAAAACAGATCTGAGCCATTTTGGTCTTGGCCTGACCCAACTTTATATTACCTCCATCACACCACCCCCCGAAGTACAAACGGCCATCGATGACAGAAGCCGTCTGAATGTCATTCCCGATCTGGATCGCCTGGTCAAAATGAAGGCCGCCATGGCCATGGAAAAAGCAGCGGCAAACCAGGGAGAAGCAGGCGCCGGAATGGGAATGGGCATGGGATTCATGATGCCGGCCATGTTCGCGGATGCTTTCAGGCGGAAAGGACAAACCGCACCACCGGAAAGCTTTTGCCCGGACTGCAAAAGACCCATTGCGCCCGATGCCAAATTCTGTCCCCATTGCGGTCATCAGCAACTGGTATTTGACCAATGCAGCAACTGCAGCAAAAATCTGCCGCCCAACGCCAGATTCTGCCCCAGATGCGGCCAGAAAGTCCTTGAAAAACCGGAGGAAAAAGTCTGCCCCCACTGCAAGGAAAAGAACCTGCCTGACGCCACCTTCTGCAACCAGTGTGGCGAAAGGCTTTAGTCCGGATCAGCAATGGGTTTTTTGGTCAAACAGGAATGCCCGCAGTGCGGCGGGCCTGTTGAACTGGAGGAAACCGATCACATACTTCAATGTCCATACTGTGACGTAAAAAGCTTTTTGTTCTCCAGCGAACCTTTCCGGTTTGTACTTCCCCACAACACGAAAGATCAAAAAATTCTCTACGTCCCATATCTTCGTTTTCGAGGCGTCTGCTACGCTTGTCAGGCGCGCAGCGTAAAATATCGCATTCTCGATATCACAAGACTGGCGCTTCCCCTCAAACGCTTTCCCGTTTCCCTGGGATTGAGACCGCAGGCAATGAAGATGCGCTTTCTGAGTTATGCAACCGAAGGTTCCTTCCTGAAATGCTTCCTCAACACTTCGGAAATGCTTGCCAATGCAGAAAAGCAGTTTCTTGCCGCCATTAGGGAGGATATCTTTCATAAAGCCTATGTGGGTGAAGCCGTAAACCTTATTTACATGCCGCTTTTCCTTCAAGAAGGGGCACTCTTTGACGCCGTCACCCAACGGCCCGTGGCCCGTCTCCCCAGGGACAGAGAAAAATTTTCATCCATTACTGAAAATGTTCCACCCTGGCAACTCACTTTCCTTGCGACCCTGTGTCCCCGGTGCGGTTGGAACATGGAAGGGGAGAAAGACAGTGTTGTGCTCACCTGCCCAAATTGTCAAACGGCATGGGAAGCCGAAAGAGGGAAATTTGTTTCGGTCGATTTTTTTTCTGTTTTAAGTGATGACCCTGATCTAACGTATCTCCCATTCTGGAGGATGTCGGTCCGTACAGAAGGAATCGATATCGATACCTTTGCTGATTTCATAACGATTACAAACCAGCCGAAAGTCGTTCAGAAAAGCTGGCATCACAAGGACATGGCCTTTTGGGCGCCGGCGTTTAAGATCCGGCCAAAACTTTTTCTGTTCATCAGTCGATGCCTGACGCTGGCCTCCGAAGATTTCGAAGGGCAAAAGACGCTTCCGGATCAATTACGTCATCCGGTGACCCTGCCTGTCGCAGAAGCCATACAGGCGATCAAAGTGACCCTGGCGGATGCGACCGTCAACAAGAAAGACATCGTGCCCAGGCTTCCCGACATCAGCACTTCCGTAAAAGGCGCAACATTGGTTTATCTCCCCTTCAGAAAAACAGGCCATGAGATGATAGAGATCCAAACGGGCCTTGCCATTAACCGCAAATCCCTTGCGTTCGGACGATATCTGTAGAATTTCAGCGTGTGGAATGCGGATTTAAGGAAGGACGATCATTTTTTTAATTCAATCGGTTATGGAATATCCTGGGGGCGCATAACCGTAATTCTAATTGACACGGCCCGATGTAATGTGGTCTATTTCACGCTGTTGGATCCATTGGTATTTTCATAAATAGGCTGCGGCATGGAACACAATCCGCGTTTTGAATTGCACCAGATCGGCACTGTTCGATCAACCCTCAAGAACAGGTCGGATTGCCCTTTCCAGGAAACGGAAGGGGCACCCGAAGCCTGGATAGAAATTGATCCACACTACAAAAAGGGGTTGCTCGGACTGAAACCGGGAGATGAAATCATTGTTTTCACCTGGCTTCATCTGGGCAATCGGCAAAAGTTGCAGGTCCACCCCAGAGGCAACCGAAAAAATCCGTTTAAAGGCGTCTTTGCCACCCGGTCGCCCAGTCGCCCCAATCCCATTGGTCTTCACCAGACCCGCATCGTAGACCTTGAGCAACCATTGAAAATCAAGGTACAAGCGCTGGAAGTGCTCGATGGGACACCGGTCGTGGACATCAAACCGGTCATCTGAAAAGAAACTCCGACCAGTTCCTACCAATCGTCATGGGTAACACCAAGGTTACAGACGTCGGAATCTGATACAATTTTCATGACCGCGCAACCCTCCAAGAATTATTAAGTATAGCTAACAAAAATAGGTAATATTTTCAGTAAAAATCCTTGACAAATGTCGTTAGCCATACTAATCATACATAATATTTGTGCAGTACAAATAATCTGCTCCACAATTGCATAGAAAAAATCCTTAATTCAGCGTGACAAAAGCGTCCGGTTTTCCCTTTTGGGAAAGGACGCTTTTTTTCTAAATCCAATCTTCAAACGTATAAAAGGAGGTTTAACAATGCGATTTTCAAAAAGTAACGATGTGTTGGGAACCGCAAACCGGGGAAATCCCGCCGAATCCAGCCTTTGCACCCTTTGCCGCGCTGACTGCAGCGGACGTTGTGAAACCTGGCTCTCCAGTCTGGTGGGACGGAAACTTCTCTATCCAAGAAGTTTCGGCATTGTTACGGCAGGCTCGAATAACACTACCCATGTAGGCGTTTCCTACAACTCTCTTCGAATCCAGGGATATGCGTATGGCGTTTCAGGGTTGTCCGACAGCCTGACCAACAATCCCGATGATTGCATTTTCCCCAATGTGAGCCTGGAAACCGAATTCGGACAAGAAGTCAAAACGAAGGTCCGGATGCCCCTCATGACTGGCGCATTGGGTTCCACCTTCGTGGCCGAAAAGTACTGGGATTCCTTTGCCATCGGCGGCGCTCTGGTGGGGATCCCGGTGGTCATCGGTGAAAACGTGGTGGGTGTTGACCGAAAAAGCACAATCAACCCGGGTGACACCCGAAAAGGTAAGGTTGAAGTCTCTCCTGAATTGGATCGAAGAATCAATACCTACCTGCGCTATTTTGATGGGCACGGCGCCATTATCGTACAACTGAATGTGGAAGACACCCGCAACGGGGTTGCCGAGTATGTGATTGATAAATATGGTGAAAAATGCATTATCGAATTGAAGTGGGGCCAGGGTGCCAAAGATATCGGCGGAGAAATTCAGGTGACCACCCTTGACTACGCGCTTTTTCTCAAAGAACGGGGATACGTGGTTGACCCGGATCCCACGATTCCCGAAGTGCAGGAAGCCTTTGAAAACGGTTCCATCAAATCATTTGCACGACACAGCCGTCTCGGGGGCACCAACCTCGACACCGTGGCCCGGGTGCGGGAAGATTTCATGAGCAGCGTGGATTATCTGCGGGGCCTGGGATTCAAACGGATTTCATTGAAAACCGGTTCCTACGGTATGGAAGAACTGGCCATGGCCATCAAATTTTCCACGGACGCCAAACTGGATCTGCTGACCATCGACGGCTCCGGCGGCGGAACGGGCATGAGCCCCTGGAACATGATGCAGAGCTGGGGTGTTCCCTCCATCGACCTCCATTCAAAGGCGTATCAATATGCCAGCATGCTGGCCGCCAAGGGGCAAAGGGTGGTGGATATGTCCTTTGCCGGCGGCTTTGCCCTTGAAGACCAAATTTTCAAAGGCTTGGCACTGGGCGCTCCCTACACAAAACTGATCTGCATGGGACGTGGTATCATGATTCCGGGCTTTGTGGGGGCCAATATTCAAGGCGCCCTCCATTCCCACCAGCGTGCCGCAGTTAACGGACACTGGTCCGAGTTGCCCAAATCGGTCTTGCAGGTTGGAAGCACTGCCAAGGAAATCTTTGCGGGATATTTTGATGTACAGAAAAAGGTGGGCAGCGATGAAATGAAAAACATCCCCTACGGTGCCATTGCGTTCTGGACCCTGGCGGACAAATTGGGATGCGGGTTGCAGCAGTTGATGGCGGGAGCCAGAAAATTCTCACTTAACAAAATCAGTCGCGGCGACCTCATGAGCGGCAATCGTGAGACCGCCGCGGAAACGGGCATTCCCCATGCAGCGGATGTCAACGATGAAAGCGCCCGTAAAATCCTGAACAGTTAGACATCGTTACATTTAGCTGTTTGAAAAACAAAAGAAAAGGCCTTCAGGCAGTACGTATCTGTTTAAAGGCCTTAATTAATTTTAATCCAAAGTAATTTAACAGCACCCGGGCCCGGATTCTTCCACTGGCTTGGCATTTTGGCAGTCAGATAGATAACATCGCCGGACCGCGCCGAATAGCGTCCCTTACCCATTTTCAGCTGCAGTTTTCCGGACAGAACATACCCCATCTCTTCACCTTTATGAATGAAGAAATGGGACGGAAGCGTTTTTTTTGGTGGAATCTCGATAAGGTAGGGTTCTACTTTCCCATCGAAATCCAGCGGCGCCAACAGCTTGGCGAAAACGCTGTCCGCCGGCAGTTCCCGGAAATTTTACATCCACCGCCCCGCTACCGGGAAAAACGACTTGCCGTCCCACATCGGAAGCGCCCTG
>ADZZ01000006.1 GCA_000179315.1 delta proteobacterium NaphS2 | reverse complement strand
CACAAAGAAAAAACAAGGAAAGCTTGATCCGCTTGAAAGCGTCGCCCAAATCTTTGAGCAACTTGAAGAGAAAACCAACGTTGTATTAAGAGAAGTGCTGAATGGACAAGGGGGTAATATAGTCTAACCTTTTAATATGACAAGCGATTATTGCAAAAACCGATAAAACGCCACTTGCGCCTGTAGCTCAGTTGGATAGAGCAGCGGACTTCTAATCCGCAGGCCGCAGGTTCGAATCCTGCCAGGCGCGCCAGTAATATCAAGGGCTTAGCCGTTTTCGGCTGGGTCCTTTTTTATTTTTATGCGCTGTTTTGTACAGTATTTGTACAAGACGTTTGATTCTAACCCCAAAAAACAGGCTTCCGTGCCAGACGATCGGTTTGAACTGTGCCAAGCCCACCAGCACCTGATTGAAAAGCACTTGCACTAATAATCCCGTGCGTACTATTATCATCCCTCAATAACATGTGAATCCCCCGCATTATGCCCTTGTTGTCAGGGAAAAGATTAAAAATGTACTCCCAAAGGCATCAGAATATTATGTGGAAAATGCAAAAAAGTTGTTTTCTTGGGAGCGGATCTGTCAAAGTGGCCTGGTATGTCAAAGGTAACGCCATTCTATCCTCCCCATGGATTCTTTTTGATGGCCGAGTATCGAGATTTTCATTGGAAAACGCGGCAGGTTGGATTTGCAACTGCCTAAGCGTCCAAGTCACAATAACATGGACAAACGCTATGCCTCATACATAACTTCCTGAGGCATTATTTTGTAATTCCATTCGCCATGAAAACTTGCTCGCTCAATGTTCAGCTGGGCCATTTCATCATCTCCTACTTTAAGACCCTTTTCATATTGCGCATCATCAATATTAGCTTCTATTTTCAAGCCTTTTTTGGTCGTAGTGTTTGAAATCAGGTTAATTATTGTTCCCAGACTGTCCAATGGCCGCCCGCGCCAGTTTTTGCTTATGAAAGAAAACATTTGATGCTCGATTTTGTTCCATTTGCTTGTCCCGGGCGGAAAATGACAGATGCTGATCGAGATTCCCAATTCATTTGCCAGAGACTGAATCTCTTTCTTCCACAAACGAACTCGCCATCCGTTGCTACCGCCGCCGTCTGCTGTAATAAGCAACCGGGTAGCAACGGGATATCTGAAACAACCCATTTCACTCCACCACCGCCGAATGCTTTCAACTGCAAATTGTGCTGTATCTCGACTGATACCGAGGCTTACCCATCCCTCATTACGTGTCAAATCATAGATACCGTAAGGACAAGCTTTTCCTTTTTCTTTGTCCGGAAAGTCATATGTGTTCACATTGGTTGGCTGGCCAGCGGGTTCCCACTCCATACCGTTGTTTTTATATTGGCCAATGTTTTCCTTTTTTTTGGCATCGACTGAAATAACGGGCTGACCATCGTTTTGAAAATCTTTAACCTGCTTGTATATAAAATTGAACTGCGCATCTCGATCCGGATTTTGTTTCCCCTCTTTAACTTTTCTATTGGCCTGCATGCTGTAACCCATTTTCTGGAGCATCAAGTATACAGTCTTTTGGGATACATTATGCCCTTTTTTTCGAAGGGCTTCTGATAGCTTATAAGTGCTTTTGCAGGTCCATCTGAGAGGTGACTCCGGATCACCTCTGGTAAGCGGATCTATCAGCATATCAAGGTCTTTAATCAATGCCGGGTTTTTGTCCGACAAGCGTTTACGACCACCACCAGGTTTCCGAATACGTCGCTTTACCCCATCTGCCTTACCCGTTAGTTCCTTTTTTCCTCTTCCGATGGTCACGCGTGATATACCAGTTGCCTGGCAAACAATGGTATCGCCTCCTCTGCCAATTGTATTAGCTTCTGATGCAGCCCATATTCTTTTGTCCTTCTCAGACAAGTGGGCAACCATCAACTGGAACCTTTGTTTAACCTGATTAATCAGGGCTTCCTTCTGTTGAGTTTCCATGCAGTTGACTGTAGTATGGAATTAGAGTAAAAGTCAACAGATTTGCACATGTTATTTTAACTTGCTGACTTACACTGATATTGGGCCTTTCAACAGCAACCGGGAATTGCTGATGAAAGAACATATCTGCTGAACCAGTCAATAATGGCCGTCAAGTATACAAATCCGCGGCCGACACGAATGTAGGTAATGTCGGAACTCCAGACACAATCCGGTTTTTCAATTCTAAGGCCTTTCAGTAAATAGGGATAAATCTTGTGATCTTGCCTATTTTTGCTAATATTTGGTTTAGGGTATATCGCTTCCAGACCCATAAGCCGCATTAAACGTTGGATCCGCTTACGGTTCACAGGATATCCTTGGCGGTTAAGCCAGGCCGTTAACCGTCGGCTTCCATAAAAAGGGGTTTCTGTAAATTGCCGGTCAATCAAATCCATCAATTCAAGGCTGTATGAGTCAAGACCAATTGGCTCATAATACAGGCTTCCTTTTGAGATGCTCAATAATTCGCATTGCCGATTTATGCTGATATTTTGAAAACTTCTATCTATCAATTGACATCTGTCAGTTGTCGATTTTGCTAAGATTTTTTTTTAACCAGTCGTTTTCAACTTTCAATCGCCCGATTTGGTTATAAAGTTCTTCAATCAATTTTCCCTGATCTTGTTTCTTTCTGTCCTTTGCGGTGGAGAAAACATCAGGCAAAGCCTCCAAGGCTTCCTTTTTCCAACGCATGATCTGGGCTCTGTGGACCTCGAACTTTGAAGACAATTCAGCAATGGTGTCTTCTGATTTAATCGCCGCGATTGCTACTTTTGCCTTAAAATTTCCTGGGTATCTCTTTCTCATCTGATCTCCTTTTCTGATCAGAAGATATCACAAGAAAAGTAGCTTAACCACTGGTTCGAAAATTGGGGTCCATTATAGCATTTGCTTCCCGAATCACATCTGCCTTGAGCGCAGCTGCGTTACCAAATATCCCACCACGATCCTGTTTGGTTAGCATATATGTATGTATCAGGGGATAGCTTCACGATACCAGGATTCGCACAACTGACCATTAAAACGCCAATTAAAAGAATGATAAGGCTTTGTTTCATCATAGACCCTTTTCAGTTTTTCATCAATGTCTATAGCCCAAT
This sequence comes from delta proteobacterium NaphS2, assembly GCA_000179315.1. Lineage (GTDB taxonomy): Bacteria > Desulfobacterota > DSM-4660 > Desulfatiglandales > Desulfatiglandaceae > NaphS2. The sequence goes on along the minus strand of ADZZ01000006.1, from coordinate 234 downwards.
CGCGGTGCTGACCGGCGCCGCGATTGTACATTTGTCCGAAATCATTCCCAATAACCGTATTATCACTTGACATCATTTAGATGTGTATATATTATTCATTTTATACACACTGTATACAGGAGCCCAAACGATGCGTACCAATATTAATATAGATGACAAACTTATGAGTGATGCCATGACGCTAAGCCAGTTAAAAACCAAAAAGGCTGTTGTTGAAACCGGCCTCAAGCTCTT
>ADZZ01000007.1 GCA_000179315.1 delta proteobacterium NaphS2 | reverse complement strand
CGTCGGCTTCAGCTGCGGATGTCTGTCCATATCGGCTCAGCGGCGAATTCTCTGCCCAAGCCTCTTTCTTAAGGAGACCGGCTTTGGCCCCGGGGCTCGCAAGCGCTGCCATCGGCATTCGGTTCCTGCCCATGACGGCCTCGGGGACTGCCGGGGTCACCGCATCTTCATCGGACACCGTGATCTCGGGACGTTGTTTGAATCGGGGTGCGTAAAGCTCCTGAATAAACGACACGGGCATCCCGCTGACCAGGGAAAGCTGCACGTTCTGCCAGTCTTCTCCGCTGACATTGTCCACAATGGCCCATCCCTGGAGAAATGGTTTTTTCCCGTTCGCCATGTCGGGAATAACGATGCGGTAGGTGGCTTTCCACACCGGCACTTCCGTGACATAGCTGATCAATAGATCTTGAGGCCCCTCTCCCGTGGGTGTGATGATGACGGTCTTTCCATTTCTTTGATGTTCTTGAAACAGAATGGCGAGGTATCGGTCCAGATCTTCATTGAGCTTTTCGTCCACAAAGGTAATGCCGGTAATTTCAGCGGTGTCAAAGGTGCGCAGTTGACCGGTTTGGTCCATGATGGTCAGAAAAAACCAGGGGATAATGGTTTTTTCCTCCTGAACATTCCGTTTTTCAACGCCCATGATGGTTCCCTGGACGGAAGAACCTCCGGTCAAAACGCGAATCTCACTTCCCTGAAGTTGCTTTAGAATCTGGGGGAGCCCCTCATTATTCCGCAATTGAAAATTGAATTCATCCAGTTTTTGCGTAGCGGTTTTGTCATTGTCATAAACGATGCTGCTCACCTGCCCGCCGCTTAAATTCAGGACGGTAAGGCTTTTCAAAAGATCGTTCATCTGGCTTTTTTTCACGCGAAGACGGACGCCATCCCCAGCCATGACTTTGCCTCCCAGCTGA
>ADZZ01000008.1 GCA_000179315.1 delta proteobacterium NaphS2 | reverse complement strand
TTTCCAGCATGCGTCTCGAACAGACCGGTTGCTTTTTGGTAATGTTCGTAAAATGGGCCAGTTCCCTCGTGGATAAAGGTTCATTTCCAGGTGGGCCATCAGTTTTGTGCGTCTTTAATGTTGGCGCGCGCCAACGGCGCCATGACACGGCTGGCACTCCAGGTTGAAAGCGTTCCTGAAATCACGGCTTTCAAAATATTTTCAGGCAGGGCCTCAACCAGATCAAGCCGTCGTTTCACAAAACTTTTGTCGCGTCCTATCCGGGCTGCGATATGGGAGAGGCTGCACCCGAACCGCCGATGTAATTCCTGAAGCAAAACCGACTGCTCAATGGCTTCCCATTGCCGTTCATTGGTTTTGGCCAAAAGCGAAAACATGGCATTTTGTTCGTTTTCTTCTGATAAATGGACACATATTTGGTCCTTTCCGCAGGCACGAAGCGCTCGAACACGCAAGTACCCATCAACCAGAATCAGTTTGTCTTTCTCTGTAACAACCAGGGCCGGAACGATTTGCCCGTAAGTTTCGATGGAATCCCGCAATTGCTTTAAAGCCTGGTGGTTCATGATCCGGCAATGAGCGTAGCGCAATTCCAGCAGATGAATATCAACTGTTCGGGTTGATCCCACGTCCTTTCTCCCGAATGATTTCCTGTACGGTTTCTCCAAGACTGAACCATCCCCCGTTCCGGACTTCCTTCACAGGTTTCACGATCACTGGACGATCCGGAAGGGAAAGCACCTGAAACACACGGCCGTCAAATCCAATCAGGTCCTTGTCCAGCAAGCGATTACGGGCATTGATATATTGATCTGCATCCACCCTTAGAATCCGGCAGATTTTGTCGTAGCCGTAATAAGACAGCCCGTTTTTGTCAGATACCACCACCAGAAAAATGTAGAGCAGCAGTTCAATATGACTCAGGCTCTCCCAA
>ADZZ01000009.1 GCA_000179315.1 delta proteobacterium NaphS2 | reverse complement strand
ACGCGCGGGACATACCATTTTAAACCCGGTCAGGAGATGCAGCATGATACGTCACCCCATCAGGTTACCATTGATGGGAAAAAAGTATCGGCCCAGTGCGCTTCCCTGACACTGGCCTTTTCCCGAAAGCTTTTTATTCAGTATTACCCGCGTTTCACCCGGTTTGAGTGCAAGGTTTTTCTGTCAAAAGCCTTCGATTTTATGGATGGGGTGTGTTCCCGGTGCATCGTTGACAATACCAGTGTTATTGTGGCCGGCGGCACCGGACCTGACGCATTGATTGCACCTGAGATGAAATACTTCGCTGATATGTATCAAACCGGGTTTGTGGCCCATGCCGTAGGCGATGCCAATCGAAGTGCCCGCGTGGAAAGGCCTTTTCATTTTGTGGAAAATAACTTTCTTCCTGGAAGAACCTTTGTCAGCTGGCATGATTTGAACCGGCAGGCCATCGACTGGTGCCGGAACACCAGCGACAAAACGTTCAAACGGGCTTTGGGAATGATACCGGATGAGGCCTATATCATTGAAAAACCGCATCTCATTGATTTACCCCCATACCGGCCGCCGGTCTATGTGGCAAAACACCGGGTCGTCGATATCGAGGGATATGTGCATTTGGACACCAACCGTTATTCCGTCCCTGAAGCACTGATTGGAAAATCCCTGGAAGTTCAGAAACACTGGCGCAAGGTCATCGTTTATGACAAAAGCCGGAACGTGGCGGAACATGACCGTATTCTGGACCTGGATGGCCACCTGAAAATCCCCCACTTGTGGCCGGGTCAAAATCCCCCGGCGACAGGACGGTTTCAGTTTACAAATCTTCTTTAGAAAGGTCCATATTCTTTCCTTTTTCATCCTGCTTTTTTTGTTTACTTTGCGATATCCTCGATGCTGCTTCTTTGAGGCGGTAGCTTTTTCCCTCGAACTTCAGGAGATGCCCGTGATGAAGCAGGCGGTCGAGTATGGCCGAAGATGCTGTATTGTCCCTGAGAAGCTTACCCCAGTCTTCAACGAGTCGATTTGATGTAAGGAGCGTACTTTTTTTTGCGGAATACCGATTCAGAATGATTTCCAGCAAATCATCAGCGGCTTGTTCCGGCATTTTCTTGCGCAAAAACAAGTCATCGATGATCAGCAGATCGGTTTCGGAAAAAAGTTTGCTGATCTTTTTCCTCCGTTTAAGTTGAGTGGCTTCAAAAAGATCCTCGAAAAAGGTGTGGGCTTCCCGGTACACCACTTTGTATCCCGCAAGGATGGCGGCGTTAGCAACCGTTTTGGCGATCATACTTTTCCCTGTCCCTGGGGATCCGATTAAAAGCGCATCGTGTCCCTCCCGGATAAATTTTCCGCTCACCAGTTCATAGATGTCCATCTTGGGCAGTTTCGGATTGAAGCCCCAATCAAACTCGGTCAGGGTGGGTTGCTCCGTGAGACCGGATGCCTTGAGGCGCGTTTGTGTAAGCGACTTTTTCGGTA
>ADZZ01000010.1 GCA_000179315.1 delta proteobacterium NaphS2 | reverse complement strand
TTTCCGTATTGTGAAAAAAGGATCTCCCGGTATTTCCATATGCCGAGTTCATCAAATCGCGGAATTCCCGGAAGACTGTAATAACGCCCATTCATATTAAAGCTCGTGTAAGTCCGCCATTTTTTCAGTTGTCTTCTGGCGATGGTCACGGAAGAATCGAGGAGATCCGCAATCTCTTCGATTGTGACCACTTTTCGTTTTTGAAATTCCTTGATGGCCTTTTCCGCATCCATATCCACCCCATGGCAAAGTATGTGCAATAAACAATCATTTTGCGCATACTTTGCCATGCCGGTAGGCGCAAGTCAACAATTTTTCCATAATATGGTTGGTATGTTATGTGAAAATCAGGTAAAACTGAGTGCATGGCAGATGCGCATACTTGATCAGAATCTGCGAGAAAAGCGTAACCATTCGAATAATATGGGGTATTCATTTAGCAACCGTTATTTTCGGCCATAGGAAAATAGTGTTGAAATTCCCTTCAAAACAGTTCATATTATTAGCATATTATTCGAAAATGATTTCCAAACTTCAACAAGAGGGATATTACCGTTTTGACCCACGAGAAGATCGTACCTGAAAACACGGCCAAACCAGCAAAAAAATACCTTCGACTGGGCGAATACCTTGTACACATCGGTTTGATCGACCAGGAAACGTTGAASGAAGCCCTTGAAACGCAGAAATCGGTCAAAAAGAAACTGGGACAAATTCTTATTGATATGGGCGTTGCCGATGACGTGGTCATTGCCAAGGCCCTGGCGGTGCGCCTCAAAATACCTTACGGCAGACTCGATAACGCCAATATTCCCAGTGATATCATTGAATTGATCCCCCCTGAACTGGCCCAAAAGCACCAGGTCATACCGCTCCGCAAAAAAGGAAACCGGCTCTTGGTGGCCATGGACAATCCACTGGACCTTTTGGCCCTGGAGGACCTTCGCTTTTACACGCAAATGCCCATCGATCGCGCCGTTGTACCCTTAATTGACATTTTCACCAGGGCCCTTGAAAAATACTATCCGAAATTCGGCCTTGGAGAAAATCTCAATCTGGAATTCGGATCCGACGAAGAAGACATTGAACTAGTTGAAAAAAAAGCGGAAAAGCAGACATCTTTGAGAGAGCTTCAGGATCTGGGGGGGCTTCCTCCCATTGTCAAATTTGTCAATTCCGTCATATCCGATGCCATTAAATTGAATGCGAGCGACATCCACATTGAACCCCAGGAAAAATCACTGGTGGTTCGGTACCGCATTGACGGCATCATGCGGGAAATCATGCGGGCCGATAAAAAAATCAACGCGGCGGTCGCTTCCCGAATAAAGATTATGAGCAATCTGGATATTGCAGTCAAACGCAAACCGCAGGACGGCAAAGCCCAGGTGAAACATGGCGGGAAGATTTTTGATCTGCGGGTTTCATCGCTTCCCACCAGCTACGGAGAAAAGATTACCATCCGCATCCTCGATCCGGCCACTGCCCAGTTAAATCCTGAAGACCTGGGGCTTTCAGAAAAAGACTTCAAATCTCTCATGCGGGCTATCAACATGCCACAGGGCATCATTCTGGTGACCGGGCCTACCGGGTCCGGAAAGTCCTCAACACTGTATGCCTGTTTGAACAAACTCAACTCTCCAGAAGTCAATATTATTACCGTAGAAGATCCGGTCGAATACGACATGGCCGGCATCAATCAAGTGCAAATAAATCCTGCTGCCGGCATCACCTTTGCCAAGGGGCTGCGCTCCATTCTGAGGCAGGACCCGGATATCGTCATGGTGGGAGAAATCAGGGACCCGGAAACCGCCGTTACCGCCTTTCAGGCCGCCCAGACCGGACATCTTGTATTTTCGACACTCCACACCAATGACGCGCCTTCCGCGGTTGTCAGCTTATGGATTTGGGGATAGACCCCTTTC
>ADZZ01000011.1 GCA_000179315.1 delta proteobacterium NaphS2 | reverse complement strand
AACTTGTCATACGACTCCTGGAGAACACGATTTTTCCCACGCAGTATCTTTTGGACCGCGGTTGTTAGGTTGTCATAGATTAGGACAGGAAAAACACCGCCAAAAAATGAGAACCCTTTTATATGACCGTCAAAAAAGGCCTGTTGCCGCTCGCAGGGATAACACCGAACCAAATGCTTTCCGGAAAATTTGGATCGCATGCAAAAGAGTTTCAGCCGTGTTTCGACACCCCCTAAAATGGCAATGCAGTTTCCCCAGTCCACCTCGGCTTCGACGCCGGTCTGTGGATCTGATGGTATAAATACCTCACGACCACTAACGCCCAATCTCAATTTTGCCTCGCGAACATATCGCCGGACAGTTGTCTCAGATCCTTGAAAAGCATGCTCCTGTTTGAGACGATTAAAAACCCGCACCGCCGTATGCCGCTGCTTTTTGGGACGATCCTTATCATCCTTCAACCATCGGTCGATGGTTCTAATATAGGGGGCCAAAACAGGGTATGCTTGTCCAATCCTTGGCTTATAACCGCTGTATTCTCCCCGAAGAACCTTCTTAACTGTATTTTTGGAATGTCCCGTCTCCCGGGCAATTTGTTTTATGGCTTTGCCATAAACCCTATGTGCCGTCCGTATGTAGCTGTATTGATCCACCGTGAGCATTCTCCTTTCTGCCTCCAGCATAGGATTGATATTTAGCAATCCTTCTTACCAGAGGTCCACTCAGGGGGGTCAATTTTAGGTTGTCGTTTTGGCCTTTAGGGGGTCAGTTTTAGGTTAGCGAAACCAGCCCATATTCTTTTGTCCTTCTCAGACAAGTGGGCAACCATCAACTGGAACCTTTGTTTAACCTGATTAATCAGGGCTTCCTTCTGTTGAGTTTCCATGCAGTTGACTGTAGTATGGAATTAGAGTAAAAGTCAACAGATTTGTACA
>ADZZ01000012.1 GCA_000179315.1 delta proteobacterium NaphS2 | reverse complement strand
TTTTTTTTATTATGCGCAGAGAATTTTGGCACGAAAAATGAAAATTTTTTCAATTTTTATGCCAATAAATTCAACTAGTTATTTAACTTTTTACCCTTGAAATTCGCTCCATCTCGTGATAGGATTCGATAACAACTTATTGATATTCCATCGGAAAGGAGCTTGGCAACATGTTTATTCTAAACGATATCTTAAAGCCTCTACAAAATGCTTTTTCTTCCACCAATCTCGGCAGGGAACGAGCACACTGGTTCTCTTATGCCATCCTGGCTTTCATCATCCCTTTCACTTCATCTATCTCTTCAAACGTGTTGCGTTGCCTCAATACCTTGTTTGGGCTCAACATTAACAAACGTCGATTCTACACCTTTATGGCTTCCAACAAAATACCATGGCATAACCTATGGGCCGCCTTATGGCACCTCATTCCTGACCCCTTGTCCGATGGGCGACTTATGATCGCATTAGATGATTTCATCAATCCAAAGACAGGTCGCAACATCTTCGGATGTTCTCATATCTTCGATCATGCCGCAAAGGACAATCAATCCAAATATCCATGGGCACAGAATGTGGTTCTTATTGGTCTGTTAAAGGTCATCAAAGGACGATGGGCTTGTCTCCCCCTTTCACAGCGATTTTATTTGCCCCAAAAGGCCATAAATGCCAAATCGGACAATATGAGGGTTGCCGGAAAGGTCGTTTCTTTCCAAACCAAACTCCAACAAGCTGTCGAGATGGTAATTCAGGTAGCTCAACACTTTGCCGGCGTTGACATAATAATCGTTTGTGACAGCTGGTTCGGAAATAACGGCCTGTTCAAACCCCTCCGCACTAAACTCGGAAATTTTGTTCATTTGCTTTCAAGATTACGTTCCAATACCGTACTGTACTCCATCCCCAAGATCGGTTCTTCCAAAAAGCCTTCAACGCTAATCTTAACCGAACCAGCCTTGCTAATGAAAACTGAACCATTGGGGCTTTGAACTTAAACCTCAATTGGAGTTGTGTGGTCTGCCGAGACTTAGATCCCTTGAGCGAAACTGGTTCACGGATGGGTTTCTGTTGTGGGAGACAGTTTTGAACGGGATCAAGACACGCGAAAATATTGAACGAAAAAAAGACAGCGGAAGAGAGATTCAGTTTACTTTCGTGGAGTTATGTGGAAAATCTGCATTTGGTTCCATTTTCGGGTATGATTTTGGGGAGTTAATATAGACCCACTGAGCGATGGGGGGTCTGATTTATTAAAAAAGGTAAGGCCCGAAGTTGCCGCTTCGGGCCTCTTTTTTTGGGAAAAACAGAAGCAGACCGTCTTCCCCGGACAATATAAAGCATACCCATCATAGGTCTGCTTTTGATCCTTTTCAAGATCAAAGGCGTCATGCCCTTAAGGCTTCTAAAAAAAAATCCAGTGTAAAAGTTGTGGATTCATTTTCCATGTGTGCCGGAGCTGTTTCAGAGGCCAGGCGTACTGTAGCGATCAATGTCGTGAACAAGCCCGCACGGAACAGCGACGACAAGCACAACGCCGTTACCGGCAAACAGAA
>ADZZ01000013.1 GCA_000179315.1 delta proteobacterium NaphS2 | reverse complement strand
GCCCTTCCAAAAGCGTTCTGGATGTCAAACCAAAATCCGTCAAAAAAAAGTGGAAGGACAAGCGTTTTGCCGCGGGCGTTGACCGCTCGATTATAGAAAAAGGCGCCCGCATGCTCAACATTGAGATTTCCGATCTTATCAGCGATACTTTAGAAGGGATGAAGGAAGTAGCTGCTGAAATCGGCCTGAGCGGAACACCTCAAGAAGATATGGAGAAATAATGAATCTGGCACGCTTTCCAAGAAGACGGTATACCGCGGGGCAGACTCCCGTTGAAAAACTGCCCCGCTTCTCCGAGGCCATAGGCGGTCCCCATATCTATATGAAAAGAGATGACCTCCTAGGCTTGACAGCAGGGGGAAACAAAACCCGAAAACTGGAATTTCTCGTCGCCGACGCGCTCGAAAAAGGTGCCGACACCTTGATCACCAGCGGCGCCGTCCAGTCCAATCACTGTCGACTGACCCTGTCGGCCGCGGTCAAAGAAGGGATGAAATGCCGACTGGTGTTGCATGAACTTGTTCCCGGCAGTTACGATCCGAAAGCAGGTGGCAATATTTTCCTGTTTCACCTGTTGGGAACCGAAAATATTGAAGTCGTATCCCACGAGGGAGCATTGAATGCCGCCATCGACAAAAACATGGAGTTACTGGCGGAAGAAGGAAGAGTGGGCTATGTTATCCCCATGGGCGGGAGCAACCCGATTGGTGCTACCGGCTACGTTGCTTGCGCTCAGGAAATTCAGGACCAGATATTCAAACTGAGCCTTTCTGTGGATGCGGTTGTCTGCGCCAGCGGCAGTTCGGGCACGCAGGCAGGCCTTGTCACCGGCATGGTGGGCTGCAATATGAACATTCCGGTCATCGGTATCAATGTGGGCGTCAAAGAAAAAGGCCAGGCTGACGCAGTTTATGCGCTTGCCGCAAAAACGGCTGAGCATTTGGGGATCAGCACTGGCGTCCCTCGCAGTGCCGTCATCTGTTTTGATGACTATATGGGTCCCGGATATTCCCTTCCCACACCGGAAATGGCCAAGGCTGTTCGATTGCTGGCGCAAACGGAAGGCATACTCTTGGATCCGGTTTACACCGGCAAGGCCATGGCGGGATTGATCGACCTTTCAAAAAAAGGATATTTTAGAAAGGATCAAAATGTCCTTTTTGTCCATACCGGAGGTGTGCCGGCCCTTCCCGTTTACCAGCATTATCTTCTGGCCCGTCAAACCGCTGAACGCGTACCTAAGGAGCCTTATTCAAATTGCCACTTG
>ADZZ01000014.1 GCA_000179315.1 delta proteobacterium NaphS2 | reverse complement strand
AATGGATTTGTAGATATCCGTTACATTGCCGGTGGTCAGAGGAACGTAAAACACCCGGTACARACCCGTATTCAGAGAAGCGGCCATCTTTCGGCAGATACTGGTTTTCCCGCTGCCCACTTCTCCGGTGACAAGCCCGATACCGCGCAGCTTCAACAGATAATGGAGCCGGGCTTCAAGCTCATCAGCAGCTTTTGAACCAAACAGTTTGTCCGGTTCCAGATCTTTTTCAAAAGGGTAGTGGGTCAGCCCATAGACCTTTTTATACATAGCCATCCCCCTTTTCGGCTTCGGAGATCCTGCTGAAGTTAACAGGTTGTTTGGGTCTGCTTTCCCGCTTATGATCGACGGCCTTTTCAGGATCAAGTGCTTCAATGGTTTTAGACGGGCGATCACGTTTCACAAAGCAATTGGCGTAGGTGTCCACCAGTTTCGCCTTTTGGACGAAACGGCCGTTGTGACAGACCTTTATCTCTTTGCCCTGCTCGGAAGGGTTGTAGCGGAGTGTTACGGTCTCTCCCACCAGGGAAGCGTCAATTTCATAGGCCATACCGTTCAGACTTACGGTACGGTCTTTCTGCACTTTGCGTTTTGATTCAAAAAGGAAAAGGTCGTCCAGGTCATCGCCCGGTTCGGGATATCGGACCTTCTCACCCACTCTGGCCCAGCGATCAAGGGGCGTTTCGCAGAGACTCCGATGGGGCGAACGGTGGTACTCTGTTTCGATATAGGTCCAAAGTGCTCTGTTGATCGCTTTCAGATTCAACATATGTTTTTCCGAAAGCATCGGGAGAAACTGCAATCGTACCGTTCTGAACCATCTCTCGATTTTTCCCTTGGCCGCTGCATGGTAGGGTCTGGCGTGAATCAGGGTTATGCCGAGTTTTGCGCAGACCAGGGATAAATGCTGTGACCGGAAAGCTGATCCGTTATCCACAAAAAGCCGCATGGGGATACCTCGCCTTAAAACGGCTTGTTTCAACACCTCCATGAAGGCAGCGGTATTTTCCGAATGGGCGCGGCATAGGGGATCACCCGGGTCGCATCATCAATAAAAGCGATGAGATAGGTTTTTCGTTTCCTGCCGTCATTTTTCCTGACCGCCGGACCGTACATGACATCACTCATGAACAAATCCCCGGCATTGAGGTAGGCGAAGCGACGATGGTCTCTATCAGGTGATGTAATCTTTCGGGTTAACCCGTGGCGTGCCAGCAGTTTATACACGGTGGATCTGGGCATCCGAACATCATCGGGAATGTTGCCGGATGCTCTGACTTTCTTGATTAACAGCGGAACGGTTAGTTCCGGTTCTTTTTCTTTGGCCTCAAGAAGTAAATCCGAAATCTCAAGGGGCAGCTTTCTCGTTTCCCCCTTGTCCGTGCGCTCTTTGGGCAGTAGGGCGTCAAAACCGCCCTTGCGGTATTTTTTCAACCATGAACGGATCGTCTCTTCAGCCACACGGGTGCGTCTGGAGCCGGGAATAACATATTCCTGCCCTGCTTTCTTCCTGATCTGAGCGTAAAGCCCTCTTGATCCGGGCGGCAAATGAACAAAATCCGCGATAATCCCGTAGCGAAATAGCGCCACCTGCTCTTGTAGTTCGTTTTCTGCCATCTAAAACCTCCATTCTTATAAAAAAATTGGCGAACGGAAGCCTTTTACCCCATCAAACGGGCATAAACAGTCCCCATCAATTGTTGGAAAACCCAAGGTGGCAATACCGCTTGCCGGAACGGGGGCCGAATCCGACAATAGGCGGCATGGATGGCAGATATTCCCGACCCATTTCACGCAATTTGATCAGCACCCTGTTTGTGCGGAATTTATTGCGGAATGATTCAAGATCCGGAGCACATTCGGTCACAAGAAGTCCGGCCAGAATTGTCAGTGCCTCCTTTACATATTGGATCCTCCGCCTCAGCCAGCGAAGCCCTGATGGAAGAGATATCTCMGGTCTCAAAACAAAAGCCGCTTCTTCCTGGCTTTTGCATGATCCGGCTGTATTGACGGCCTGCTCGATTTCGTCTAAAGTTCCCGGAAAGCGAGATGCAAGAAAATCAGGCAGCAGGCTGATGGTCTTGTGCGCACTCGGGCAGTACCATCGAGGTACCAGACAGTATTCTGGAAATTTCCTGGGATAGGTGCCATGCCTGGCCAGGTCGCATCCTCCCTCGGGATGAAAGGGACAATGATCAAGCTCCGCATGTTCCCAGGCCTTTTGCTCATTGTATTCTTCTATGGTTAAATCTATAGGGTATCGAAGCTGCATATGAAAAAAATCGGACGTAATGAGCCCTGCCCATGCGGCAGCGGCAAAAAATATAAAAAATGTTGTCTCAACGCCTCCAAATTACCTATTGGAGGGACCTTTATTTATACGGATTTGGACAATTTATCAAATCAGGTGCCGGACTTGATTCAAGACAAGAAGTTTGATGAAGCCGAGGCGGTGTGCCGAAAGCTCTTGCGACAATATCCTGAGGAGATCGATGGCCTTCATCGTTATGCTGAACTCTATGAAGCTCAGGGAAAAAACCGGGACGCTGCTGAGTACTATCGAAAAGCAGTTGCATTTGCCGAAAAGGCTGGAGGGTTTGGGAAGGAATCCGTTCAATCCTTCCGACAAAAGGCTGAAAAACTTGCACTTGCCGAGAAGGGGTAGTCTCACTTTACAATACCGGTTCCAATAAACCACCGGTGGAATAATCAGATATTTTGAGCCGGTTCTTTGCTATTTATTGTGGCTGACAACACCTCCGGAAAGAGAGGAAAAAGCTAACTTCCCGGAAGGTCCGGTATGTGCGCAATGCGGCCAGGCTTACGTGCTTGATGGAAGCAAGGAAGCCGAAATTTATGAAGTCGAAGTCCAAGCCTATACGCGTAAGATCATACGCTGCTGCATGAAAAAAGGCTGTTCTTGCAAAGGTGTTCCCGATACCATTACCTCCCCGATGCCTCCCACGGTTATCCAGGGAAGCCCATATGGTATTTCAATTTGGGAAGCCGTTCTTTTAAACAAATTCCACTACAGTCAGCCTACCAACCGTCTTCTGAATCAGTATTCGGAATTGGCGTTACCCATTTCTCCCGGAAGCATTGCGGGAGGGTTGAAGATCATTAAAGGGATTTTTGAGCCGGTCTATGATGCATTTTATGCTCGTCAAATGACGGAAGACCGGTTCCACAATGATGAAAGCGGCTGGAAGGTTTTTGAAAGCGTCAAAGGGAAGCTCAACAACCGCTGGTGGCTGTGGATGGGTCGATCTGAATCGGTGGTTTATTTCCAGATTGCACCGGGACGTGGTACTGAAGTGCCATTGGAGCATTTCAAAAACATAAAGTGCCAAAAGATTATTGTGGTTTGCGACCGATACAGCGCCTATAAGTCATTATTGAAGAAATGGATGCCATGGCTGCCCAACGGGATGAGTTTCTGAAAGCACATGCTCCTGATGCTTCTGGTACAACCGTACCGACCAAAGCTAAATTTACCACTGGGAAGGGCTGGGCGTCTTTTTGGAACATCCTGAAGTGCCCATGGACAACAACAATGGAGAACGACCCATTCGCAATCCCGTGACAGGTAAAAAAAACTTCTATGGGTCAGGAAGCCTGTGGAGTTCCCAGTTGGCGGCGATCATGTTTTCAATCTTTCAAACCATTGCTTTAAACGGTCTCAACTGCAATCACTGGTTGAGATCCTATCTGACGGTTTGCGCGGAAAACCACGGTAAGGCGCCCGATGACTTGTCCATCTTTCTTCCCTGGGAAATGACTGAAGAGCGACGCGCAAAGCTGTCCAAACCTCCGGATACATCATGACCCGTTATTGCGGTCGGGATTTCACGCCCGAAGAATTTCAGCAGATTCGCTTCCTCATAAAGCATAATCCCGATTTCAACCGGACGCGGCTTTCCAAAGAAGTGTGCGGGATCTTTCAATGGCTAAAACCCGATGGTAATCTCAAGGATATGTCATGCCGTGTTGCCATGTTGCGCATGCATAGAGATGGATTGATCGAACTGCCCCCGCCAACCTGTGTCAAAGGACCTCAAAAAAAGATTGAGTTCACGGCAAGCACTGATCCTCAAGATCCGGTTGTGCGCCCAGTCAATCAGCTCCCGCGACTGCAATTGAAGATGGTCACCAAAGCCACTTCAGCTTTATGGAATGAGTATGTCGAGCGATATCATTATCTCGGTGGCTCATACGACGATTTCCCGTGCTGTAAATAATTTGATTGAAAAAGTCATTTTCGCTGGGAATTTCTTCAGATTTGGTATAAATAAGATGGCTTTCTGTCCACTTAAATATGCAGATAGCCATGACCACAAAATCGTCTACAAATCCGGAGATTGGAATCCTTGAACTCATCGACCCCGCTAAGTGCTACGAATTCTTCAGAGAAAAGAAGTGGCCATGTGGTATTTGTTGTCCAAAATGTACCTCAAACCGGGTCAAAAAGAACGGTCACAAACGTAATGCTCCGCTTTGTCGGAACTATAAATGCAATAACTGCGGTTGCCGTTTCAACGATTTTACGGGTACCATTCTGGCAAGAAAACACCATCCCATCAGAGTATGGATCGTCATGTTATACCTCATGGGACTAAACCTATCCAACAGGCAAATCGCCGCGGAGCTGGACCTTAATCCGGATGTCGCCCACAGGATGACTATTTTGCTTCGGAGCGAAATCGCTGCAAGGAAGCCGGGATGTAAAGTCAGTGGGGTAGTAGAGTGCGACGAAGTATACGTAATTGCAGGGCATAAAGGGCATCCGGAAAAAGTTCGTCAGAAAGGGCGAGCACCACGGTGCAGAGCGCTCAAGGGTGCTCCGGGCCGAGGAACTCTTGAAAAAGAAAAACCTCCTGTCCTCGGAATCATTGAACGTTCCGGGGATGTCGCCATTTTTATGCTTCCAGACGTTAAACAAAAAACCATCGAACCGATTTTGCGGTCTGTTATAACACCAGGAACCTTGGTGAATACAGATGAGTACAGCATTTACAATCATCTCACTGACTGGGGCTATACCCATAAGACTGTTTGTCATGGTAAGGGAGAATATGCCAGAGATGAAGACGGCGATGGCTTCTGTGAAGTTCATGTCAATACAATTGAGGGCTTTTGGTCGCTTCTACGATCTTGGCTGCGACCACATCGCGGCGTGTCTCAAGAAAACTTACCACTTTATCTGAGTTTTTTTGAGTTTGTCCATAACGTACACCGGAGAGGAAAAGCATTGCTGCCGTCATTGATCAATGTCCTTTTTGCAGCCCACGCATGAGCACGCGGAAACGTCGTATGAGCCATCTCGGTTATACACCCTTGCCTGGAGCCCAGATTCGCTATATCATTACCGCCGGTAAACAAATTGTTGCTCTAACAGGTTTTGGCGCCGCTGCCTGGCAGACTGCACCAAGGGATAAATTCATTGGTTGGACCCATGATCAGAGAAAGAAGAATCTGAACCTGATTACGAATAATGCGCGATTCCTTATCTTGCCATGGGTTAAATCAAAAAACCTTGCATCAAGAATACTGTCATTAACCGCTCGCCGGCTGCCGGATGACTGGGAAGAAAAATATAATATCCGACCCGTGTTGCTTGAATCATTTGTGCAAAAAAACCTATTCTCCGGCACTTGTTACAAAGCCGCCAACTGGGTTAATGTTGGACAAACCAAGGGCCGTGGAAAACTTGGACCAGCAGGGAAAATAAGTGTTCCCATTAAAGATATCTGGCTGTATCCTCTTGCTAAAAAATTTCGACTTTTCTTGAAAAATTGACTCTGGAAGGGGATGCCGAATATTTACTGTCCAGCTATTTGATTTTAAACAATTTCAATAGGTTGTGCGGCCGGGCAAGGTCGCATATTTTAGCGGGTGTGAATCCCGCCCCGGAAGGCTGGCCAGCCACTGGGTAGTGAGTCCTTGGATCGACGGGAGTAATCCCCGAGATTAAGCGTAGGACAGCGAGACGATAGGCCGTAAGCCATAAGGTTGAAGGGATTGAGCCTCGAAAGGATTAGTTGAGAGGGACGACGTTTTAACTTTGACGGAAGTCAAAATGACCATTGGCGAATGGCAAGTCAATGGCGCCTCTCCGGGGTCTGAGACCATGGCATGTCGGACACTGCGAATATGCGGCAACCCGGGAGGTTCTCTGCGCTCTTGCTTAAAAGCGAGTATGCCGGCCAACCGATAATAAAGGGAGAATGGCAAACGGGGCAGGGGAAGTCGGATGGCGTCGTAGTACCTGAGAAGGCGGGTAACTCCGCTGGAGGAAAGGACGTCACATGAGTAACAGTGTTGCGAGGACACATCATCTATGCTCAGAAATAGAGAAATGGTGGAAACGAAATTACAACGCATAGCGGAGAAGGCCCGCAAAGAAGATGAATGCCGATTCACCAGTCTGTTTCATCTGATGAACGAGGAGATGTTGCGGGAATGTTTCCAGGAGCTGCGCAAAGACGCAGCATCTGGCATTGATAAGGTTACCAAGAAGGAATATGGGGAAAAACTTGGCGAGAACCTAAACGCTCTGGTCGGAAAATTGCATCGGATGGCGTATATTCCATTGCCGGTGCGCAGGGTGTACATTCCTAAACCGGGGAGTAGCAAGAAACGACCGCTGGGCATACCAGCCCTTGAAGATAAGCTGGTACAGGCGGGATTGACACGGGTGCTTTCGGCGATCTACGAGCAGGATTTCATTGACGATTCGTATGGATTTCGGCCCGGTCGCGGGTGTCATGACGCGTTGAGGGCACTCAGCAAAGAGGTTGAGGGATGCCGGGTTCACTATATTGTGGACGCAGATATCAAAGGGTTCTTTGATAATGTTGATCACGATTGGATGATTAAATTTCTCGGCCACCGAATAGCAGATAAACGAGTGTTGCGCTACGTCAAGCGGTTTCTCAAAGCAGGTATAATGGAGGAAGGCAAAGAGATTGCCAGTGACAAAGGAACGCCTCAGGGCGGGATTATTTCACCAGTACTTGCCAATATCTATCTGCATTACAGTCTGGACATCTGGTTCACGCGAGTGTTTCAGCAGGGCTGTCATGGCCAAAGTCGGATAATCCGTTACGCCGATGACTTTGTTGTATGTTTCGAGCGTGAGGCAGATGCGATACGGTTCCGAAAGGAACTGGATCTGCGACTTTCCAAGTTTGGCCTTGAGATATCGCCTGAAAAGACGAAGACCATCGAATTTGGTCCATATGCACAATCCAAGGCCGATAGCCGCGGTGGCAAGGCGTCTACCTTTGATTTTCTTGGATTCACGCACTACTGCAGCCGGTCCAGGAACGGCAGGAAATTCCGGATGAAACGGATCACTTCTCGCAAGAAGTTTACCGCCAAAATTCGGATGTTTAGGGATTGGCTGAAAGCCAACCGGACCCTGCCGACCGATGAGCTAATGGGTAAGGTAGGCTCGAAATTGCAGGGACACTTTGCCTACTACGGAGTCACGGACAATTCAAAAGGTCTCAACCGGTTTTCCTATGAGGTTCATCGTCTGTTGTTCAAATGGCTGAACAGGCGAGGTAAACGAGGGTGTATGAACTGGGAGAAGTTTAACCTACTTCTTAAAAAGTTTCCTCTGCCGCAACCCCGTATTACGGTAAACCTTTTCGCTTAATCGTGAAGCGTACTCATGAGGAGCCGTGTGCGTAAATAGCGCAAGCACGGTTCTGGGAGGGGCCGGGGCCAACTGCTACCAATCTCATGTGGTCTTATGATACGTAGTAGCCGCGTGCGGCGAGGGCGTAGTCTGAGGCATATTGCGTTAAGGTTGCTGAAGAAACCGGTCTACTCGACATAGAGAATAAGTTCAGCTCAGCGAAAAAGGTTACACTCCAATCTTTTTTGCCGCCATTACCGGATTCCTCCTTCGGCTATTCTTTCACAACTCCGATGATATCGTCTTCCCGCATGATCAGATGTTCCAATCCATCAATCTTGATCTCCGTCCCCGCATATTTTCCAAAAAGGACCTTTTGGCCCGTCCTCACTTCCATTGGGATTCGCACACCATTTTTATCCATCTTTCCCGGGCCCGCGGCCACAACCTTTCCCTCCCGAGGTTTTTCGGTCTTTCTCCACGCGAACGACGATTACCCGGTCGTACAATGGTCTCAAGTTCATTTCTCGTTTCCCCGTCAACTTTTCCTGCTGGTTTTGGTCTGAAAGGGTGTGATTTGCTGCTTTACCTCTTTACTTTTACAGGCCGGACATTGAACGTCCTTCTTTTCGTATTCGGAAATGGACATCAAAAGGGTAAAAGGCTTGTCGCACTTCATACACGCAAACTCGTAAGTGGGCATTTTCAACCTCCTCATGTCTAAAAATCTGAACCGTATTCGATTAAGGTTCCGTGTCGAATACTGGCCGAGTTCGGACAATATGTCCATAGGTTGAGCGATTCAAAATGTTGAAGCGAGGGATTCATTTTGGGGTGGGGATATATCCCGGAAAATAGGGTTTAGAATCTAGGGGCAGCCGTCTGATTTCTCTTGCCAAAAGCGATAAGCGGAGGTATACACCAGCGTTCGGCAGACCTTGCCGAAATTTGAATTGCGGCATGGGTAACGAGACTCATGATACGCTCAATCAAAGGGTCATAATACACCGCACATATGCTGCAGGAATTCGCTCATAGAGTTATGGTCTTATATGGGGAATTGGACAGGCAGGTGGCCGTCTTTTCCGCCGCATCAGGACTACACTGTCCACAAGGCTGCGGAGACTGCTGCCGATCCGAAAAAGTGGAAGCTACCGTTCTTGAAATGTTGCCGCTTGCGTTTCATCTTTTCAGAACCAGTCAAGCGGAGTTGCTTGTCAAAAGGCTGGAAAAGGATCCCGAGGTTAAACAATGCCTGCTCTATCGGGCCGACTTTTGCCTGCAGGGGATGTGGGGATGCTCACAATATCTCCATCGAGGGCTGGTTTGCCGGCTGTTCGGCTTCGCCGGAAACCGTGATCGGACCGGCAAACCGCAACTGGCACGATGCAGGGTGATGAAAAGCGTTGAAGGGCCTGTTGTTGAGGAACATCTTCCTGTCGGGATGATGCCTTTGTTCAGTGAGGCGGGAATGCGGATTACCACTCTGAATCCCACACTTGGGACCGATCGCCTGCCTATCAATCGTGCGATCCTGTATTCCCTGTACAAAGTCGGGATCTATCTTGATATGAAACATATGAAATATGCCGAACATCCTGATGGCTCAACGGACAAACCAACATCGCCGCCTTCCAAACCGTTTTTCCCCAGCTCGGCCGCACCCAGAAGGGCAGCCTGAGCGTTCATCAATTTTCTTGCGCGTTGATTCTAAGAAACGTCCATGGTAAGAAGTCGGGTGGATTCTTGGCTGCTGACCCAAAAAAGCACCTTTTCCCCGGTCTGCTTTGGTTCATTCTCTTACTTAAATTCCTGCACCGTGACGATGAAAATCCTCTTTTTGCCTCTCGAATGACACCCACCGGCACGATTTTTCCGAAGACATTTTGAGCAAAGACCCCCGTACAGCACTCTTTCGAGGGGACAATAAGCAGTGGTAGGTCTTCTGCGTTAGAAACAAAAAAGCGACACCCCCACGATGCCCAACAACCAGATGCGCTTTGAAAAAGCGTTCCGCGCAAGGGTTCTCCCGTCATCGCGACGAACCATCAGCCTCTCCTTTCCAAGCACAATGAATATTTTCTGTAAACAGGGTGGCACTCAGCTGAGCACTATCTAACATTTTCCTATGATTTCATCGGGCGTCATGATTCGCCCAAAAGATCCATGGCGACACGACAATAGGTTTCAACGCCCAAAGGAAGGATGCTTTCATTGAAATCGAAACGCGCATGGTGAAGGGAAATGCCGTTCTTCCGGCCGACCCCCAGAAAAAAGTAACACCCCTTTGAACGCTCCAGGAAACAGGCCATGTCTTCGCCGCCCATGGTGGGTTCCGGTACTACCACCCGGTCTTTCCCCACCACCTGTTCGGCGGAACGACGCACCCGTGCGGCCATTTGCTCATCGTTAATGAGGGGTGGGAACCCTTTTTGGTAGTTCAGTTCATAGGAAGCGCCCATGGAATCGCACACGCCTCCAATGATCTTCTCCATCTGATCCGGGAAGTGCTGCCAAACATCACGGTCAAAGGTCCGGGTGGTGCCGGAAAGGACAGCCTTTTTGGGGATCACGTTGAAAGCGTTTCCGGCATGGAACGTGCCCACGGTCAAAACCGCCGGGTGGGTGGGATCCGTCTGTCGACTCACCACCCGCTGCAGGGCGTTGACGACCTGTGTGGCCACGTCAATGGTATCCACACATAAATGGGGCATGGCGCCGTGACCGTCCCGGCCCAGTACGGTCAGATCAAAACGATCCATGGCCGCCATCAGGGGGCCCGGTCTGATCCCGATACTCCCCTCGGGTATATGGGGCCACACATGACAGCCCAGGCAGTAATCCACCCGCGGGTTTTCCAGCACCCCTTCCTCGATCATGGGGAGCGCACCGCCCGGGCCTTCCTCCGCCGGTTGAAAGACAAATTTCACATGACCCTTCATCCGTTGTGCCAGGCCTTTCAGAATTCTGGCCGTTACCAGGACCATGCTCATGTGCCCGTCGTGCCCGCAGGCATGCATCATCCCTTGGTGAGTGGAGGCAAAAGCCAGTCCCGTTTCTTCAGTAACGGGAAGGCCGTCCATATCGGCCCGAATCAGAAGGGTTTTGCCGGAAGAAGCGCATTTCAAGTGGCCCACGACACCATGGCGGGCAATCCCCGTCTCCACTTCCAGACCCATATCCTTCAAGAAATCAGCCACAAAACGGGATGTCTTTTCCTCCTTAAAACCGGCTTCCGGTATCCGGTGCAGTTGGCGGCGAAGGGGCCTAACCAGCTCCTGGTGCTGGGAAACGATGCTCTTGATATCCATATTTGAAATATCCAAAGGTTTAAATTTGTAAAAGGATGCCCTTTATGCTCAGTGAAAGCATATAAATATTAGCTTGAAAGCATTAGCTCTGTCCACACCCATTTCAGGCTCGGGACAAATATGCCCTCAAAAGGAGAAACTCCCGATGTCATGACGTGGCCCTTTGAATCGTCCTGCAAAGTGAATTTTCTGGAAAAATTTTCAAGAACAAAACCGAGGGTCTTGATGATCGCATCTCAATTCAACAGCCGAAAGCGCCAGTTGACCAGGCGGCTTTGCGAAATTGGATATTTCCTTTGATGCTTACGCCAACTTATTATAAAATATCTTTAGACGGTCTAAATAGGGGACAAAAACGCTTTACCCTGACGTGGCGCGGACAGCCCGAAAATTTTGATGCCATGGACATCACGTCGTTTCCATAAAGGAATGGGAGGACAAATTGATGGAAGCCGCCAACATTCTCATTGTAGACGACGAGCAGGTTATCTGCAACGGGTGTCGTATGGCGCTCATGGACGAAAATTATTCAGTTGACATCCGCATGGACGGCAGATCCGGTCTTGATGCCATCTTAAACGGTGGCTACGACGTGGTTTTGCTCGACATGAAGCTGCCGGATCTGGACGGTATGGAAATCCTGAAGACCGTGGGGAAAGAAAAACCGGCCGAGCAAATCATTGTCATGACAGGCCATTTTTCCGTACAAAACGCTGTTGACGCAATGAAATCGGGAGCGTTCGATTATCTGACCAAGCCGTTCTCCGATGATGAGCTTTCCATTGCCGTAAAAAAGGCCCTCGAGAATAAACGGTTAAAAGAGGAAAATCTGTATTTGCGGCAACAACTCGCGCAACGTTTCGATTATAGAAATATCATCGGAGAAAACCAAAAAATTCTGAACATATTCGAAGGGATCGACAAGGTAGCCCCCACCGACAGCACGGTGCTTCTCTGTGGGGAAAGTGGAACGGGAAAAGAGCTTTTCGCCAGAGCCATCCATGCTCGCAGCAGAAGAGCGGCCGCCCGCTTTATGCCCATAGACTGCAGCACCTTTTCGTCGTCCCTTTTGGAAAGCGAATTGTTTGGGCATGTCAAGGGTGCCTTTACCGGTGCCGTCAAGGATAAGGAAGGCATTTTCGAGATGGCAAACCACGGATCCCTCTTTCTCGACGAGGTGGCCAACCTGGACTTGGCCACACAAGCCAGGCTGCTGAGAGCCCTGGAAACCCATGAATATATGCCGGTGGGAGGCAACCGGTTCAGGAAAGCGGATGTTCGGATTATCGGCGCAACCAACCGGGATCTTAAATCAATGGTAGCAGACGGCAAATTCCGGGAAGATTTTTTCTATCGTTTGAATGTGTTTCCCCTCCTTATTCCACCACTTCGTGAAAGGAGAGATGATATCCCGAAATTGCTCTATCATTTTTTGAAAATTTATTGTCAGCAAATGGAAAAGCGCATTGACGGATTTTCAGACGACGCACTGGCGTTTTTGATCAATCATGACTGGCCGGGCAATGTTCGACAGCTGAAGAATCTGGTGGAACGTTTGGTTATCATGGCAGATGACGGAAGCCTGGGCTGTGAAACCATAGCGTATCAATTGGATTCGGACCGGATCCGGCCCCCTCACGCAATTCCTGAAACACTGGATGAACTCAAAAGGGCTAAACAGGAAATGCTGGAAAAAGAGTTCGGGCAAATTGAACGTGCCTTTCTTCGAAGGGCCCTTTCCAGCACCGATGGAAACATTACGCAGGCTGCCAAGAGAGTGGGCATGCAAAGATCGAATTTTTCAGCGCTCATGAAAAAGCATCGACTTTCGGCGGATGTCGCAAAGAAAATTTGAAGACCCGGCAGCGGAAACCGCACGAATTCCTCTTGTCTCAATTCCGTATCACCTTTCATGCAACCGTATTAATTCACATACACCCATAACTCTTTTACATTACGGCAATAAGTCACCTCACTAGCCCGTTAACCCTATAATTTTTTATACGATTCACCATTTTCCCGGGTATGGCCGCTTTTCATATTGTCAATATAACAATTTGATATATAAACATATTTTTATTTTCATATCGCTGATTACTGTGTTCGGATTTTCGGCACGACTTTTGCTTCTACAATGTCTGAGGGGACTGTATACTTTGAAGTTTATCGGCGCGCATGGCATTTTGGCGATCCGTGACGCACCGGAGAAAGGGGGTTGATCATGCATAGCATAAATGGAGTGAAGACGGTAAGGAGGTCGGGCATGCACAGCATAGATGAATTGAAGACAGTTATGATGCTGAATTGTCTCGATGATGCAACCTTGAAAAAAATTTTGGAAATAACATCATTCGTTAAATTTAAAGCGGGGGATTATGTATTCAGACAAGATGAATATGCCAAAAATCTATGGGCCGTAAAAAAAGGGAGAGTGGGGCTTTCTTTTGAAAAATACGCTGAAACACACATTCTTGTCACGGTGCTTACCGACGGCATGGCGTTCGGCATTTCCTCCATGGTGGATTTGGAACCCAAAAAGTACATTGGAACGACAAAAGCCATCACGGATCTTGAACTCTTCAAATGGGCGGCCTCGGATCTAAATGAAATCTTTTACAAAGACTTTGAAATAGGCTTTATCGTCATGAAGCGCCTCGCAAAGACACTCATCACAAGGCTCCAGATAAAGAATGCGCAAATTTCCGATAGTTATTATAAATAAGCCGCCTTTGTCCGCGTGACTAAAGTACCCAAAATGCCAACAGCTTCAAGGCGTAGCGCCTGACCAAAGCAAGCGTTTTCCCGAAATGGATGGATCAATGCCCCGGAAGATTAAAAAGGTGGAGATGCGATGACCTCCACGACAAAGTTTGAAGACTATTTTCACGGTCTCAGGGACGTGATCCGGGCCATGCATTCCCTCACCGATCTCCAGTCGGTGCTGGACATGGTAGTCGCCAAAACCACGGGCGCATTCGGCGCTGAAGGCGCCGTTCTCAGGCTTTTGAACAAGGAAAACAACCTGTTCGAGGTCCGAGCAGCCTGGGGATTGGGGGAGCGATACTTAAATGAGGGACCGGTCAGTGCTGAGGCGATTCTTTCCATTCTGTCCGATTTGCACGAAATTTCCATCATAAAGGATATTTGGAACGCTCCGAGGATCGAACATCCCGAATTAACGTGGGAGGATGGGGTCAGAATGATGGTCGACATGCCCTTGGGCATCGATGAACCCATGGGCATCATACGAATATACTTTACCGCAGAACGCCCGTTTTCAGACGATGCGCTGGATTTCATCAAGACGGTGGCGATGCATTGCGCCTGCGTGATCAAACGGGTCCAACTGATGGAAAATGAGAGGTCCAGGTTCGATCATCTGGCCACGCAGGTGGAAAAGAGATCGTCTTTGGGCCGTATGGCAGCCGGCATCGCCCATGAGATCAATAATCCGCTCACCGGCATCCTGCTTTACAGCTCAAACCTGAGAAAAAAAGTCGAGAAAGGCAGCCAACTTGAAGAAGGACTCAATATTATCATCAAAGAGACGCAGCGCTGCAAGCGCATTATAAAAGGTATGCTGGAGTTTTCGAGAGAACAGGAACCTGAAATGATGCTGGCAGACATAAACCGGATTATGGAATCCGCACTGGGGATCGTGGAAAACGAGTTTCGTCTTCGGCAGGTCCATATCAGGAAAGAACTTGCACAAAATATGGTCAATACCTTTCTGGACAAGAATCAGATTGAACAGGTTTTCATCAATCTTCTGCTCAACGCGCTTCAGGCGGTCGAAGAGAAGGGGTTGGTAATCGTCAGGAGTGACGTCGATTCGAAGGCGGGTTCCGTCCATATGGAAGTTTCAGACGATGGATGCGGAATTGTGGAAGAAAACTTAAATAAGATATTCGAGCCTTTCTTCTCAACAAAGGGAGACGGAACGGGGTTGGGGCTCGCCGTCAGCTACGGGATTGTGGAAAACCATAAAGGAAACATCCGGGTAATCAGCAAACCGAACCGGGGCGCCCGTTTCATCGTTGAACTCCCGATTCCGCCTCACAATTCGACGGAAAAGGATCGATCATGAGACCGTTGGATATTATCGTTATCGACAACGAAGGTGTTATCTGCGACGCCTGCGATCTGGTTCTGACTGAAAGAGGGCACTGTGTTGATTACGCCAAAACCGGCAAGGCCGGATTGCTCTCCGTCGAACGGGTCCAATATGATTTGGTCCTGCTGGATATCAAACTGCCTGATATGGACGGGATGGAAATCCTTAAAATCGCCAAAGACAGACGGCCGGAAATGCCCGTGATCATCATGACGGGCTATTCCACCCTGTCAAGTGCCGTACAGGCCACGAAACTGGGGGCGGCTGTGTATCTTTCAAAACCCTTTACTGAGGATGAATTGTTGGAAGCCGTTGAAGAGGCTTTTTCAAAAGCACCGCTAAACCCATAAGGAAAGCCTTCTAAACAGAAAAAGACCGTGGAAACCATCACGAAATCAAACCGTGGGTGGTAAGTTTTCGGACGATGGGCGGCACCATGAGGGAGCCCAGCACACCGAAAATGATGCCGGAAGCAGATGAAATGAGCGCATGCCGAATGATGATATCCCAGTCCACGCCGATGACCCATTCCACAATCAGAATGCTCAAAAAACGGCTTGCGGCGCCCAGTGCACCAACAATGGCGCAGGCGATATAACTACCGGCCATTCCCTTTGAAAATAGACCCGCCAAGTCCACCATGAGGGCGGGAAAGAGAAACTTGAGCATGATCAGCGGTCCCCCCTTACCCATGCCCAAAAGCGTACACAATAGACCCGCCAGTATCCCCATGAGGGTAGCTGCTCCGATTTTCGGCACACAACCTTTTCCAAGAATCAGGAAAAACATGGTGAAAAACATGGCGTGACCCGGAATGTTCAGGTGCAACCGGAATACGGCCCGGGTAATGACGATGAAACAGGCGCAGAATGCCAGGATAAGGGCTTCCTGAAGGGTCAGTTTTTTCATGGGTGAAGCCGTTCTTCAAATCCCCTGGCTTCGGCGGAAAGGGCTGCTGTTCGAGCGGTTTTAAGCGCCCGCACCATCAGCGGGATCATCAGACACTGAAACAGATCCCGCCAGTGTCTGGGGTTCCAGGCGTATCGAATCCCGACGGGTGCACCGCGCAGTTGCTGGGCCATTGCGATCTCCTTGGACTCACGGGCGAAAAAGGGAACAAAGCGCAGACTGGTAAAAAGGAGAAAGCTCAATCGCTCCGGCATCAGTTTTTTGAGACTCCGCATCATTTGGGAACCTTCGGTGGTACGCAGCAGAACCGTGCCCGGCAGAAAAAGCAGCAGGATTTGAAAACCGGTTCGCAATCCGGGCCAGAAACCTTCCGAAACGCCGTACTTCAGCAGGTAAAGGAGCAGGATAATCACCATTTGGACCAAAAAAAGCCGGATATCCCGCCATAAGTTGACGAAGCCCAATTGAGCGGAAAGGTAGTAGACCAGGTTGGTGGCGAGCAACACCAGCAGCATCCACGGCTCACGGGCCGCGATGGCCCCTGCGGAAAGGGCGAGGGCCAGTATCATTTTCCATCCGGGGCCCAGCCGGTGGATGGGGGAACGGCCGGCGCAATACTGAAACGCATTGGGTCTGAATCCGCTCCTATTGTTCGCGCGGCATTTTTTCAAAATGTCCATCCGTTAAAAAAAGTGTGTCATCGGCCCAGTCGTTATACGGAAAGGGCTCGTGGGATGCAATGACCACTGTTTTGCCAAATGTTTGACACAAATGGGAGAGAATCTTTAAGATATTTCTTCTGCGACCAAAATCAAGGCCTGCAAAAGGTTCGTCCAGCATCAGAATGTCCGGCTGCGGCGCGATGACCGAAGCAAGCGCCACTCGGTGCTGTTCGCCGAAACTGAGGGTCAGGGGTGAGCGGTCCGCCAGATGACCCACCTCAAAAATATCAAGCGCTTCTTCAACACGTGCCCGGATCTCCCGGTCCGCAAGCCCCATTCTCTTGAGGGAAAATGCCACTTCACGCTGAACCGTGTCCTCAAAGAGCTGCCTTTCCGGGTTTTGAAAAAGGAGTCCCATTTTCCCCAGAAGCTTGTCCGGCGCAGGCGTTCCCATACCGGTCAATTCAATGCTGCCCGCCTCCGGGCGAACAAGTCCGGCCAGGCACTTGAGAAGGGTCGATTTTCCCACACCGTTATGACCATGAATGAAGACTCTTCGGCCGGGCATGAGTTGAAAGCGCAATTTATCAAACAAAGGCCGCCCGCTGTTGCCGGACATGAAAAGTCCTTCTACGGCCAGAATCGGTTTTCCGGGGTTCCGGGCCACGGTCCCGCCTGAGGGTGAAGCCCCTGAAACCTTATGGGGGGGGGGCAACTTCTGAATTTGGGCATCAATACGTTGGATACGGCCCTGCTCCATGAAAACGTATCGGTCCGCAAGGGTTTCAAAAGGATCGAGGTCGTGATCGGCGATGATCAGCGTATGTCCCGCCGCCTTCATTTCCTTGAGCAGGGCTCTTAATCGATCCTTACCGGGGGCATCCAGTTGAGCGGCGGGTTCATCCAGCAGCAGTATGCCGGGAGCGGTGGAAAGCACCGATGCAATGGCCAGACGATGGGTTTGCCCGGCGGAAAGGGCTTCCACATTCCAGGTTTCAAAGCCGGTCAGGGAAACCCTTTCCAGGCTCTTTTTGACGGCGGTTTCAATTTCCTTTTGATCAAACCCGAAGTTCTGGGGCCCAAAGGCCACTTCATCCGCCACGGTGGTGCACAGAAGTTGACTTTCCGCATTTTGAAAGACGAGCCCCGCACGGGCGTGCCCGTTTCCGTCGGCGACCCGAATGGACCCCTTTTCCCGGCCGCTTTTCAAAAGCCCTTTAATGGCCAGAAAAAGCGTGCTTTTGCCGCAACCCGACGGCCCCGTAAGACAGACGCATTCGCCGGGCCGCACAGACAGGTTAACTCCGGAGAGAGCCCAGACCTCTCTGCCCGGGTACTGGTAAGCATAATCCTTTATGTCGACGGCCGGCTTCATACACACGAAAACGGGACCCGTTAAGAGCCCTTTGTATTATCTCTTCTTTTGCTTCTTCTGTTTCCCACCGATGGACGTCCATAGACCTTCGCCTTTCTTCTGAACGGCAAGGACCGGGCGGTGCCCCCATAGTCTGGGTCGCAGCCAGTCGCCCGTATGAACTTGGTCTTTGGGGGCCGGGGGCATCCCGTCCCTCTCCAGGGACGTCACCAAAATATGGGCTTCATCCAGTTCCGACACGGATACCTGTTCCTGAAAATCACGGAGGCCGCCAAATTCGATGAAGCGGCCGACCCACCCGGAAGCCGTCAATCCCACAGCGGCCGCAGCGCCGATAATTCCGTCGTTGGTGCCGCCGTGCCCGGAAAGGTGGAAACCGGAGGCCGCCCGAAGGGCGTCTTTTTGGGTGACCACCTCCCGGGTGCAGAGATGCCCGAAATCGGTCAGGACGGTCAAATCCCTGTCTCCATTGGATGCCACGCAAACACCGGGATCGCTCCCCGGAAGTGAAAGGCGTTCGACATGCTCGATGGCCAGCCGCGTCAACACCTCCAACATGCCATCACGCGGCGCATCCACCACCACACAGGCGGAACTGTTGTGGGAAGTGTAGGGGATATCGTCATGGAGCAGCAGTTGCTGGCGAACGACCCCCCACATGCGGCATTCCGCCGGCAGTTCCCGTTCAAACCAACGGGCCAGTTTTCCGGTGCCGCGATCGGCGTCTTTGTTGTCCGTATCGTCAAATCCGATGTATACGCGCATCATTCAATCCAATATTTAGAGAAAAAATTCAGCTGTTTCACAACCTGTCCGGCGACATATTGTTAATGCCGGAGCCAAAAGCTAACAGCTTATATTAAAAACGCAACTCAACGCCGCCATAAATGACCCGCCCGGCGCCCGGAAACCCGTAGCTTTGCTCATAATTCTTGTCAAAGAGATTGTCGGTACCGACATAAACATCCAGAAAATTATTGAAAAAAGTCTGGTCGAATTTCAGGTTGACGATGGTATAGTTGGGCAACTTCGCTTGCGTAAAGGGTTCCGAACGCTCGTAGTAGACCTGATCTGCGATGTAGATCACGTTGGCGTAGGCTGAGAAACCGAATTCGAAAGTATATTTTCCCTCGAAGGTCAGTTTGTTCTTGGGCCGGTACTGCAGCTCGTCTTTCGGGCTATTGGGGGATTTGTCCTCCGTATCCATGAAGGTATAACCCAGGCGCAACATCAGACGCTCAATAAAGCGGGTCTCCGCCGTAATTTCAAACCCCTGAAATCGGTACTTGTCGTAATTATGAAAGTAGTCGTCGCCATATGGCTTTTCAATGTAGTTATCCACGTCCGAGAGGAAGCCGTCGATGGCCACGCGGCTGTTCATGGGCAGTTTCTGCTCGAAACCGAGTTCATAGTTGTAGGACGTCTCGGGCTTTAAATCCGGGTTTCCCTCCCCGATGGAGTAAAGCTGCCTGAGGGATGGGAACCGTATTTTTTTGGCGAACCCACCACGAACCCGGGACCCTTTGACGATGTCGTAATAGACCCCCGCCATATAACTTCCCTTGGTTTCGTTTTCCCCCGAATCATCCTTATTCTGCCAGTATTGACCGTATCCCAGCACGATCCCCAGGCTGTCAAAAAGCGTGATATCATATTGCAGAGATGCGCTGTAAAGCCAGTAACTCCAGGAATCGTCGAAATTTCTGAACTCATAGTCTTTTCCCACTTTCACATCCCGGATCTTGCCATTGGAAGCATATTGCTGTTTCTGAGCATCGAGGGCCAATGTAAAAGAACCGGCTGACTTAAGGTCCACGGCGGTTTGGACGGTCCCGCCCCAGATTTTGGAAGTGCCGTCTTCAAAGTAGGTGTTCTTCGTTAACATTGAATCATAGTCGTCATTATCGTACCGGGTCCGGTCTTCGCTATATTCGTTGAAATAGGCCCAACCTCGGAGGTCCACCGGCCCCGGGAGGTCATAGCTGGTTGAAAACTGAAAATTGTACCCCTGAAAGTGATTAACCCTCTCATATTTGGGATTGTTGGCATAGGGATCGGGGTCGGTTTTGGTGTTTTCTTGGGTGCTGGGCGGTATGCCGTAATTACCGTTTACGAAGCTGGCCACAAGTCCCAGGTCCCACTCATCCGTGGGGGAATACCCGATATTGCCGAAAATGTTGTTTCGCCGGTTGTCACTGTTTATCCGATCTCCATCACCTTGTAATGGTGTCGCCTCAAAATCATTGGAAAGGGGGTAGTCATCGCGTGCCGCCATGCTCCCGCTTACGAAAAAATCCGCTTTATCAGCGGCTCCGCCCACATTAAACCGGCCGATACGGCTGGCTCCCGAGCCGATCTCGCCCGAAGCCTTGCCTTGGAGGCCCTGTTTTCCCTTCTTGGTGATGATATTGATGACACCACCCAATGCACCCTCACCGTACAGGACCGAGCTGGTACCGTAGCTGACCTTGATTTTGGCGATATTCTCGGTGGGAATAATGGCTGGGTCAAACTGACCGTCATAGGTGGAGTTGAGGGGCACGCCGTCAAGGAGAAGTAGCACATGACGGGTTCTGAAACCATGGATATCAATCCTGGGGACACCATCGGCGGCGGTTCTTATCTCAACTCCGGGAAGAAGCACCAGCGCCTGATCCAACGTTCTGGCATCCATATTCTCGATGTCCTGGGCCGTCACCTCTCGAACGGTACCCGCGGTTTCCACCACATCCTGCTTACCCGTCACCACCACCTCGCCCAGGGTGTAAACTCCGTCGTCTTTATTTTCGGTCTCAGCCGCTAACGCGGAACCAGCCAACCAAAGCACCACTGATATAACCGATAGTAACCCAAAAAAAAATCCAAATCCTGTTTTTTTCATTCGTCCCTTTCCTTCCCCCCAATATCTATAAAAATACCGCCCCGTCATCTTAAGAAGACAGGAGCGGTAAGTCTGGATATTAGATTTTTGAGTCATATTTTGTCAACCGAAATACCGAGGAAGGGAAGAGCAAGAAGGGAACGAACTCAAATAAACAAGGAATAACCCATAACATCCTCCGGATAGGATGCTTTTTCTTTAGAGATGCTTTAGGGCTTCCGGAACGGCTTAAAGAGATATTCCAGACCGTTCACTTTGATCTCATACACGGTCTGCAGCATCTCTCCCAGTTTTCCTTCTGGAAATCCTTTTCGGGAAAACCACACCACATAAGGTTCCGGCAGATCAATCAACAGCCGTCCCTTGTATTTGCCGAAGGGCATCTTCATCTTGGCCAGCTCCAGCATAAACGCCGGATCGGGCATCAACACATTTTTTTGGTTCATCTGATCCTTTCTTGTTCGGTTGGAGTTCCGGCTCAATTCTGTCGTACACAAACCACATCCGGCAACGACAACACACCTTCGGAACCCGATTTCACCCCCGTAGGGGCAACCCCCTGTGGTTGCCCACCCCTCTTTGGTTGCCCGTTCTCGCGCCGTCGTCCATCCCCCCACGGTTGCGCAACAACCGGGCAGGCACGGGGGCCTGCCCCTACGGGAGGAACGGCATCGTGGCGGGTGATGACGATAATTCCGTGGATGTGGTTGGGCATGATTTGAAACGCATCGGTTGACACGCGCGGATAGAATTTCGGCAATTCATTCCATACATTTTCCACCATTTGTCCTGCATTATTCAATACCATTTTCCGCTTCACGATATCCCCGAAGAGACATTCCCGATCTTTGGCGCAAATGGTCACAAAATACGCCCCTGCCTTAGAATAATCGTATCCAGGCAATCGAATCGATCTTCGGTTTGGTTTACGAAGATTTTGACGCATTCCGGCATCCTCTTTTTCATGTCCAAACCATGCCCATATTTCGAAAACATGTCCACAAATATGGATTTTTTGGTCACGTCTTTTTATCTGAGATGTGCCGTTCCCATGGACACGACCTTAAAATGTGTCGACAAATATCGATTTTATCAACACGTTTTGGCTTCATGTCGCCAACGTCGACACGTCATGTCGAAAGAATCTCCCGGCAAAAACACCATGATTACTCTTCCCCCGTAAGTTTCAGAACGTTCTGATGGATAATCTTCTCTAAGGCACGGGCCTCTTTGTTCAGTTCGCTCAACTCCTGATCCATAGCAAGCAGTTCTTGGATAAATTCTTCTTCCGTCTTGCCGTCCTCCTCAATGACCACCCCCACGTACCGGCCGGGGTTCAGGGAATAATCCTGTTCCGCCACTTCTTCCGGGTCGGCCAACTTGCACAAACCGATGACATCTTCATATTCCGCGTTGGGGAACCGATCCTGAAGCCAGTGGATATGTCTGTAATACCCCTCAGCGTCTTTCACCGCAACATGCAAAGCCTCCAGGGCGCTTTTGAGTTCCTTGAGCTGTTTATCGGCTGTCTTACGTCTGCCTTTCTTTCTAGCTCTTTCAGCCTGCTCTCTTTCACGACGGCGAACCGTTTTATCCAACTGCTTCAAGCCCTGATGCAATCCCTCAAAAAAGGGATCAAAAGCTTGACTCAAAGCGTGCTGGGCCTCGTTCCTTTTCGCCACAGACGATTCTTTGACGTTCTCTTCCAAGTATCGGTCAAATCGGGTTTCGAACGTTTTCAGATCCGACCATTTGTTTACCAGATCGGCCGCCACTTCCCTGCCGCCGTTTCCGTCCAGGACATCCAAGAGCTGCGCAGACACCGCTTCCACCTGCGCCTTGCTTTCAACCAGTTGTTTCATGCCCGTTTCAAGGTAGTGATCGATGAGCCTTATGAACTCGTGGCGCTTGCCCCGGCGCAGGTGGCTTATGACAGCGATATTTTGTATCTGTTCGTCGGAAAATTCACGGTGGGCGCGGTCGATCTGCGTAAAAATGTTCCTGGCGTCGATGAAGAGGATCCTGTCATCCTCTTTCGCGTGGTCGAAAAATCACAGGGTGGCCGGCAGGGTGGCCGTATAGAACATGTTGGAAGGGAGGGTCAAGGGAGGGTCAGTGTGCCGTAGATCAGATTATTCCTGATCAGGGTTTTTCGGATTTCCGCTTCGGAGTGGCGGGCATCGGAGGCCGAATTGGCCATGACCAGGGCCGCCCGTCCTTCGGGTTTCAGCGAGGTGGCAAACAGGTTAATCCACAAGTAGTTGGCGTTGGGAACGGTCTCGTTCCCCTGATCCTTCTTCTTGGCCTTGGTCTTCTTGCGGGGGATGCCGTATGTGTTGAAACGTTTGTCGGTTTCCACCCGTTTAAGGCTCACATCGTCCACATTGAAGGGAGGATTGGTCAACACATAATCAAACTGCCCGAAACTCTCGAAAGGATCCTCATAATAGGTGTTGGCCTGTCGAATGTCGCCGCGAAGCCCGTTCACCGCCAGGTTCATCTTGGCCAGCTTGACCGTTTCCAAGGTCTTTTCCTGGCCGTAGACAAACAAATCCCCGTTGCCGTTGGCCATCTCATGGCGATGTCGTCTGATGAATTTGGCTGACTGTACAAACATGCCGCCGGAGCCGCAGGCCGGATCGAATACCGTACCGCGATGGGGTTCGATAATCTCCACCATCAACCGCACCACCGAACGAGGCGTAAAAAACTCCCCGCCGCCCTGACCTTCGGCCATGGCAAAGTTGCCCAAGAAATATTCATAGATCTGCCCGAACATGTCCCCGGCCGCATCTTCGGGAATGTCGGAAAAATTCTTCAGCAATTGCATGGGAATGGACTTGTCGGTGCGGGTGAGCCGAAAATATTCGTCCTGGGGCAATATGCCTTTGAGCTCCGGCTTATACTCTTCAATGGCCTCCATTGCCTTCTTGATGGCCTTGGCGATATCCTGCTCCTCGGGCAGTTTGAGCAGGTGATCGTAGCGGGCATGGTCGGGCAAATAGAACCCGCACTTTTCAATGGCGATTTCCGAAACCGGCTTTTCCCGCCGAGTGCCTTTGAGTTTGGCGTATTGCGTCATAATCGCCTTCTCACTTCGGCGATACTTATTATCCGCGAATTTAAGAAAAATAAGCCCCAGCACCGGCGTTGAATATTCGCTGGATTTAAGGTCAGAGTTCGCCCTTAGCGTATCCGCACTTCGCCACAGAGCATCCTCAAGTCGTTTCAGCGATTGCGTGCGCATCTAAATTGAATTCTTAACCATTATTCCAAAAAAATTTAGGGCACATCTGTCTAATAAAAACATCATGGAGTCCATCCAAAATCGTTCTATCGTATAAAATTGGTCTGGACCTTGGCCACCGGAGCCGGGGGCGGCACTTCCTTCGAGCCGATGGCCAACGCTTTCATGAGCCACGCCATGTTCCGGCCAAGCACCTCCATGATCTGCTTCCCCTCACCGTCCTGTTCCATTTCTCCGGGGTTCATGCCGTGGGCCACATTCCAGTAGTTGGCATTGGGCATGATCATCTCGGAATAATTGATATAATGATTTAATGTGTCCACGGTGGGAATACCGCCGGATCGGCGGACCGCAGCAACCGATGCCCCCACTTTGTGACGCAGCAAGCCGCCATTCACCGAACTCACGAAAAACGCCCGGTCCAGGAAGGATTTCATGGTCCCCGCCACGCCGGAAAAATGGACCGGCGATCCCAGGAGGATTCCGTCGGCCCCTTTCATCATCTGAATCCAATCGTTTACCGGATCATCTTCAATGGCGCATCGTTCATTCTGTTTCTTGGAGCAGGTGTAACAGGCAATACACCCCCTTACTTTTTCTTTTCCCACCTGAATCATCTCGGTTTCAATACCCGCTTTTTCCAGCTCACCCAACACCGTTTTGAGACAACCCTCCGTATTTCCTACCTTTCTTGGACTCCCATTAAATGCGATAACCTTCATAATTTTTTCTTCTTTTTTAATTATTTCATGGGGAATAATTAGCATACGGCTAAACCAAATGCCAGCATCTTCATAATTTCCTTGGATTGACAGCTCCGGCTCTTTTTCCTATGCTGTCCAGAAAATTGATCTTTATCAATTGAGAACAAAAGTTTTGGTGTGATTCCCATGACAGTCATCGACTGGATTGTGCTCTCCATTTATATCGTCGCCATTATCGGCATGAGTGCATTTATCGGCCGGCGTCAGAAGTCTCAGGAGGACTATTACCTGGGGGGGCGCGCCATGCCGTCCTGGCAGATCGGTCTCTCCATCATCGCCACCCAGGTAAGCGCCATCAGTCTGGTGGGGGCACCCGCTTTTATTGCCCTCAAAGGAAACGGCGGACTTTTGTGGCTGCAGTATGAATTTGCCATACCCCTGGCCATGATGGGCATCATGCTGGTCATGGTCCCCCTCTATCACCGGACCCGGGCCATTACCATCTACGAATATCTGGAGAAACGGTTTGGCCGGTCGACCCGCATGAGCATCAGCGCGGTGTTCCTGGTAAGCCGTGGCCTCGGCTCCGGCGTGGCTTTGCTGGCAACCGCCATTGTAACGGCGGTATGCCTTGGGTGGCCGCTCTGGGAAACCATCCTGCTCATCGGGGCCATATCCATCATCTACACCACCTTCGGTGGTATCGTGGCGGATATCTATTCGGACATTCTTCAACTCATTATCCTCTGGGCCGGATCATTGCTGGCCATTGTCATTCTTTTCGGTATGCTGGATAGTGAGGCCCTCTCCCTGTTAAAGAGCGAACAGCAGCGGCTGCGCGTGTTCGACTTCTCGGCCACGGGATTGGGGGATGGGAAAACCTTTGGATTCTGGCCCATGCTCATCGGTGGTTTTTTCCTGTACCTCTCCTATTACGGATGCGATCAAAGCCAGGCCCAGAGGTTGCTGACCACCGCCACTCCCGGAGAGGCACAGAAGGCACTGTTGATGAACGGGGTGCTTCGATTTCTCCTGGTACTCACCTATTGCGCCTTCGGCGTTCTGCTGATCCCTTTTCTGTTGAGCCACCCGGAATTTGCCCACAGGTTGCAGGGTCAACAGCCCGATTTTCTGGTGCCCTACTTTCTGATGGAATATTTCCCGAAAGGCATACTGGGGATCCTCATCGCAGGATTTTTTGCCGCTTCCATGTCGAGTATCGACAGCGCCCTTAATTCGCTCAGCGCTGCCACCTATCAGGATTTCCTGGTCCGAATGTTTCCGAAACTGTCCAATATATCCGATGCCGCCAGAGTGCGCTTTTCACGCTGGCTGACCGTTTTCTGGGGCATTGTGGCCACCGGGTTCGCCCTTCAAATGATCGGCGGCCCGGAAACGGTGCTGGAACTGGTCAACAAAATCGGTTCCGCATTCTACGGTCCCATACTGGCGGTTTTCTGGTTGGGCATTCTGACGCGGCGCGGGTCCGAAGCGGGTGCCATAAGCGGACTTGCGGCCGGCGTTGGGTTTAATATCTTTCTCTGGCGATTCTACGGCAGCACGGTTTCCTGGCTCTGGTGGAACGTGTTCGGGTTTCTGATTTCTTTTGGCGTCGGGTTTGGGTTGAGCACCCTCTCTCCCCCCAAAGACTCAGCAGAGGGATTCATGTTGCAGCATGGAGATCTCGTCAAGGAATACCTGTCGGAAAAAAGATACTATTGGATCCTGACGGTTGTCTTTGTGCTTATTCTATTGATAGGTTTCGTTCTGCAACAGCTGCTTTCATCCGGGTAATCCAAACATCTTTTATCTCTGGCGCATTTATATTTGTGAACGATTCAAAGTCCCCCGGAAACCCAAAGCAAATGCCCACACATTCTAAAACCCGGCAGATTGACAACCCTGACGCTTTCTCCTATCCTGCAGTTGAATTTGATCACCATCAATCAGGTTCATGGAAAATGGGGGTTTAATGGATGTCTTCCGAAGGAGACATGAAATATCTGGGCAGACTTCCCAAATCCATCCTTCTGGATATCAAAGAGAAGACGGTGGAAAGGGAACTGGTTGTTCGCAATACGTCTTCGTCTGCACTTAACAACCTGGAAACGGTGCTGCGGCTCGTTGAAGGGGGTAAAATCAAGGTCAGCGCCAAAAACGGGCGTCCTCCCCTGTCTGCCCAGAGGAAGCTGAGCAAACGCTTGCAGGATGGAGACTGGTACAACGAAAACGGCATCCCTGAGGACATCGGATACATCCAGGCGTTTGCATGGCCCGTCCTGCTCCAGGGGACAGGACTTGCGAAGGCCGACGGCAATATCCTCAAACTTACCAACAGGGGGAAAAAGGCTCTTAAAGATCATTTTCCCAAAGTGATCAAAGACACGTGGTCCAAATGGCAGACCAACAAATTCCTGGATGAATTCAGCCGGGTGGATTTGATCAAAGGCCAGAAATCAACTCGCGGTCGCACACTATACGCCGCGCATTGGCGACGACCGGTACTGTACGAAGGTCTTTTACTGTGCACCCCCGGAAAATGGCTTTCGGTAAACGAATTGATCCGCGCCATGCATGACAGAGGACTTGAATTCGACGTGGCGCGGTACGCCTGGAAACTCTATGTGGAGGACGCCAATTACGGGCACCTGAACGAGTACGAAGACCAGACAATGATCAAGATGCGGTATGTACTTGCATACCTCTTTGAATATGCGGCCACCCTTGGCATCATCGACGTGGCATACATAACTCCCGACGGCGCTCTTTCCGACTACGATGGCCTCTGGGCCTGGGGTTCGGGTGATATGATTGTAAACTTTTTAAGCCGTTATGACGGTCTTCTCTTTATAAGGATCAATCCCCTGGGTGCCTTCGCCATGGAAATGACGGATACCTATGAGGCCGGCCCCCAAAAAAGCCGGGCGGTTTTCACCGTGCTGCCGAACCATGACATTGTGGTGACCGATGCGCGGTCCCTTTCTCCCGCTGACAGGCTTTTTCTTGAGAAAACATGCCTGAAGAAGTCACCGGTTTTATGGAAAATGACCATACACACCCTTCTCGAAGCTGCGCAAGACGGCACCACCACAGAAGAAATCAGAGCCTTTCTCGAATCCCGATCCACTCAACCCATCCCCGGTACCGTAACGACGCTTCTAAATGATACGAACAAGCGGTCAACCGGATTTGAATACGCCGGAAGAAGCCACCTGGTGGCCTGCAAGGACACGGTGGTACAAAAGCTTGTGACCACTGACGCAAAATTTTCAAAGCTGTGCCGGCCGGCCGGGGAAAAGCACATTGTCATCCTTCCGGGAAAAGAAAAACAGTTCATGACCGCCCTGCTCCGGCTGGGCTACGTTGTGCCCCAGCTGCGGGAACGGATACGACCGATTTCAACAGGTAAAAGGAACAGTTCACTGTGACAGCCATCAACACGGACACGACGGATCATGATTTAATCGCACAATTCAAGGACGGATCCATGGAGGCCATGGAAGGCATCGTGGATCGATATGAGAACCGAATTTTCAACTTCGGTCTCAAAATGTGCGGTCAGCTTCAGGATGCGGAAGATATTACCCAGGATACCTTTTTAAATGCCTTCAAGTATCTGAAAACTTTCAGAGAAGAAACGAAACTCAAGAATTGGTTGTTCAAACTGGCCGCCACCGCCTGCATTCGAAAGCGGCGCAAAAAGAAATGTGAGCCGGATCACGAACTCTCCCTGGAAACCTCTTTTACAAACAAAGACGGCACGTCCGGAACCTATGATATTCCGGACTGGTCCGATGAGCCGTCCAACAATGTACTTCAGGCGGAAATGAAATCGGTCATTAACCACTCCATCAAAGCGCTCCCCCACAAATACAGACTGGTGTTCAATCTGAGGGACATTGAAGGGTTCAGCACCAAAGAAACCGCTGAAATTCTGGGGATCAGCATTGAATCGGTAAAGACCCGGCTTCATCGGGCACGCACGGCTCTTCGGGAAAAGATCTCCCAGGCCTACCGGGAAGGAGAGAACGGATGAAGGAAGACTGCCAAAAAAACTTCGAAAAGATCAACGAGTATCTGGACGGCGAACTGGCGCATGATGAATGCCGGCAGATTGAGCAGCACTTGAACGATTGTCCGGAATGTCAGAAGTGTTGTGATGCTCTCAAGAAAACCATCGACATTTGTCGAAAAAGCGCTCAGGATAGGATCCCTGACGACATGCGAAAACGTTTAAGAGCCAAGCTCAGGGATTGTTTCGGGGATCGCAAAACACCAGTGGGACAGAAATGACGGATGTGATTTCAACTGCCAGGCTGAAAAAATTCAGGTTCAGAAATTTGAGAGAACACACATTGCTTCAGGCCATCGCCCGCGTAAACCGTCTTCACGAAGGAAAGGAATACGGGCTGATCCTCGATTACAGCGGGGTGATCCAGGAATTGGACGAAGCCATCGATTTCTACGGACAACTCGCCGACTATGACCGCTCGGATCTGGAAGCCACTGTCACCTACATTTCGGACAAGGTTTCGGAATCGCCGCAAATTCATTCCAATTTGTGGGAATTGTTTGGTCAAGTGAAAGGTATCAAAGACCCTGAAGTCTATGAAATTCATCTTCATGACGCGGAACTCAGGAACCAATTCTACGACCGATTCAGCCTCTTTGCCTGCACCCTTTCACTGGCCCTTTCATCAACCGGTTTCCTTCAAAGGCATTCTATCTTTTGTGATAGGAAAAAGGAGCCGCGGCAGACATGGGTCGTCTGCTGCGGCTTCTGATTAGAGCCCCACTTCCTCTTTGAACTGATCGATGCCCATATCGTCGAGCACTCTGTTGAGTCGTTGCTTTTTGGGAAAGTTTTTATACCAGGTCATGATCTTGTCAATGGCCGCCATGGCCTCATCGTCGGTCAATTCGTCTGCCACCTGTTGTGCCAGTGACGGCCTGGATGCGGCATTCCCGCCGACCACAAGTCGCCATCCTTTCTTGGTGCCGATCAAGCCCAGATCCTTGATATAGGATTCGGCACAGCAGTTGGGACATCCTGAAACCCCCATTTTGAATTTGCTGGGAAGTTGCATGCCGCAGTACGTCTCGTCAAGTTTAATGCCCATGCTGACCGCATCCTGCTGACCCATTGTGCAGAAGGTGGTGCCGGGGCATAACTTTACACTGCGGACACACAGTCCCACCGGGTTCGCCGATTTCATTCCAAGCTCTTCCCAGATCGGGTCAATGTCCTCTTCCTTGATCCCCACCAGGGCAATTCTGGCGGCGCTGGTCAGTTTGACGGCCGCCAGTTCGTATTTTTCGGAGATGTCGGCAATTTTACGCAAAATTTCGGGGGTGCAAAGACCTCCCTTGATATCCGGTACAATTGCGTAGGTTTCTCTGTCTCTTTGGATGAGTGCTCCTTTTTCAAGAATACTTTTTTTGTTCCCCAATTTTTTCCTCCTGTTTTATTGAAATAATTCAATTAAAGGCGTCACAGCAGCGGTCCCACAAGTTGTGCGGCATTTTCCGCGAAACGCTGTATCACGGACCTTTTTCGCCATTCTGCCAGGTTGAGCATGTTCGATTGATCAATGTATTTTGTCTGCATCCCTCGAACCTGCCGGGTAAATGCAAGATCGTATACAAAAAGAGAGACTTCAAAGTTAAGCCAGAGGCTGCGCATGTCAAGATTGACCGTGCCGAACACACAGATCTTATCGTCCACCGTAATGGATTTGGTGTGCAGAAGACCCCCTCTGAAAGCCGCAATGGTAACGCCTGCGCTCAGGAGATTGTCAAAGAGGGAACGGCTGGCATAATGGACAAGCCGGGAATCCACCACATCCGGTACGACGATGACAACGTCCACGCCGCGATGGGCTGCGGAAATGAGCGCTGTCAGCAGTGCATCATCCGGTACGAAATAGGGCGTCGTCAATATCAACGTTTTTTGGGCGGCATAGATGGTGGTTAAGAGGAGTTGATGGATGATTTCAGGCCGGATCGCCGGTCCCGAAGGCACCACTTGAACCGGAATTGACCCCTTGTCAGGAATGGACCGTATATCACTTGTTTCTTCAAGGGCTTTGAGGCCCTCACCCGTGTCCAGTTCCCAATCCTCCAAAAAGGTGCCGGCCAGGGCTTCCACGCTGGGACCTTCCATGCGCACCATGGCGTCCACCCACTGACCCACGCCCTCTTCCTGCTTAAAAAACCGCGGATCCACCAGATTCTGGCTTCCCGTGTAGGCAATCTCGCCGTCAATGACAATAATTTTTCGATGATTGCGGAGATCGGCGCGGGTCATTAGCATGCGAAAGGGGCCGACCGGTAGGGATGCCACGATGTGAACGCCGGATTTTCGAAGGCGTTGGGCCATGTTGCTTCTCAAAAATTCCTTGCTGCCGACGGCATCAACCAAAATACGACAGATAACGCCCCGTTGTGCCGCCATTATTAATGCCTCTGCAACTTCGTCGGCTTTTCCGCCCACGGTCCATATGTAGAACTCCAGATGACATGTGCTTTTAGCGCGATTGATATCTCCAATGATGGTATCGAAAATTTTTTCAAAATGGTCCATGAGATGCAGCTCGTTGTTTCTCATGGCGGGAAACCCAACGACCTTTTCAGCATGAACCTGAATGGCTTGTACTGCAGTCCGTTCCGCAGGGATTTTTTCACGGTAGGCCCGTCTCTGCAGGGCTGCCTGCCAGCTCAGGTAAAGGTCATGAATGCTGGCCGCGCGGGCCAGATATTGATCTCCGATGCGGCTTTCACCGATAAGGAAATAGAAGATGGCACCAACGAAAGGAACGCTGAAAATAACGGCCAGCCATGCCAGAGATGCTCCAACGGGCCGCCGGCGCATAATGACACGGATCGAAAGTCCAATGACAATGAGCCAGTGGGCCGTGAAAAGCAGGGTAGTGGTCAGTGTGAAATCTTTCATGGCGCTTAACCCGTTCCTCAATGAATTCTTTTGAAATGATTGACCGAATGGTATTCGGTAGGGTAAAAAAACAATACACTCCCATCTTGGCTCAAGATAATCCTTATGAAAGAAAGGGGAAAATCCCCTGAATTTATATACAGGAATCGTTCTTTAATCGCAATGTTCACTTTCACGGAGCTTGCCTGGCGCCATCGGAGGAGAACCTTCCCACGGCTTCTCTGATTCGATCAAGGGCTTCAGCCAGTATTGATCTGGGGCAAGCGATATTGATGCGCTCAAAACCCTCACCTTCGGGACCAAAGATGAAACCCGCGTCCAGATAAACCCCTGCCTCCTCCAGCATGAACTTTTTTAACATCCTTTTGTCGAGGCCAAGCCCGCGGCAGTCAAGCCACACGAGGTATGTTCCCTCCGGCCGAATGACGGTCAGTTGCGGGATATATCGGACCACATACGCTTCAAGGTATTCGAGGTTGCCCTTGATATATTCGAGAAGTTGCACAAGCCACTCTTCGCCATGATCATATGCAGCCTGAAGCGCAACCGCGCCGAAAGCGCCCAGGCCAAAAAGTCCGTTACGTTG
Organism: delta proteobacterium NaphS2; assembly: GCA_000179315.1. Taxonomy (GTDB): domain Bacteria; phylum Desulfobacterota; class DSM-4660; order Desulfatiglandales; family Desulfatiglandaceae; genus NaphS2. Next base: position 10,345 of record ADZZ01000014.1, on the reverse strand, counting down.
AAGGATTTTTTCGAATCTGGATCGGAGATCCGGATTGGGGATGATAATGCAGGACGTCTGTAACCCGGCAAGGTTGAATGTCTTGCTGGGTGATGTGCAAGTGATGGAATTTTCGGAAAATACTTCGCTGATACTGGCGAACGGTGTAAAGACGTTATCTCTATAGATCAGATCACCGTGGATTTCATCTGACACCACGAGTATGTCGTTGTCCAGACAGATTTCACCAAAACAGATCAACTCATCGCGGGTCCACACGCGCCCCACGGGATTGTGGGGGCTGCACAACACCGCCAGTTTCACCCTCGGATCTTTGCATTTGGTTTCAAGGTCCGTAATGTCCATGCCATACCGACCGTTTTCAAGGATCAGCGGATTAAGGGCCGGTTCGGCGCCATTGTTCTCAATCGCTCCGTAAAAAGGATGGTAAACCGGCGGCTGAATTAGTACGCGGTCTCCAGGGGAGGCGAAGGCACGCACCAGCATATTGAGAGCAGGCACCACTCCGGGTGTGACACAGATCCATTGGCGGCCAACCCGCCACCCGTGTCGCCGCTCCATCCATCCGATCACAGAATTATAAAAGGATTGGGTGGGAGCAGTATAGCCATAGATGCCATGTTGGGCCCTTTGGGTGAGTGCATCCACGACCGGTTTTGGGGAAACAAAGTCCATATCCGCCACCCACATGGGGAGAACCCGGTTTTCGTTGAGAAATCGCGTGGTGTGCGCCAACTTTCCGCCGGTGTGCATGAACTCCCATTTTAAGGAATATGAATTTCTACGATCAATCTCCATATCGAAATCATATTTCATGGTCGTCTCCTTACTGTCGCCCTTTCACCTGTTGCGCGGTGTCAGCCGGGATCGGTCGCCGAGGAAATGTTCACTCTCGATTTGGGGCTAACCGGTTTGACTATTTGGGATGATTTCGGAATCCGCAGTGCCTTGAATATCGGCGTATTTTTCGCGGGAAAACCTTGGCGTGCAAATCGCCAGAAACACCAGATCGGTTTTCCCGATATTTTGGATTCGCTGAGGGCACCCCGGCGGGATAATCACCAGGTCGCCGTGGGTTACATTCTCGGGACTGAGGTGTCCAATCTCCACCCGTCCTTCACCTTCCAGAATGAAATATCGTTCAACAAGATCGTTTAACTGATGCCATCTTGTTTTCTTCCCTGGTTCGACCCGGGCACGGGCAATGGACAGTTCCGGATCATGAGGGGCATTCCAGAGTTCCAGAATATGGCACCCTTCTTCAAAGAAATACTCTTGGGACGCAATCGAACGTATAACGCGTGGTTTCATGGATTTACTTTTAAAAATCATATACCTCACGTACCAGCTCCCGAAACCATGGCGGTTTTTCGGACAGTACATAGATCAGAAGGAGGGCCGTAAGCGGCACGGGAATGGCGGTGTCAATAAAGGCAAAAGCGACCAGGTATGCCAGAATCTTCGTTTTGGGTTTCATGGGCCATCTCCCAACGCAATTACACATTCGGAAGTCCCGCTTTGTTCCGCAGTTCGTTGCATGCTGCGCACCCGGGTACGAACCATCGGCAGAGGACCGGTCTCACCTGGTGATGCTTGCATTTTCCTGAGCCGAGGTCCAGCCAGAGACACGGGTTTGTATCCCGGTAACGGGCACCGTGAGCATAATCGTCAATCTGTTCCATGAGTTCATTGGGTGCCCTCACCAGTTCGTTGGCATCGAAAGGCGGAAGCGGAAAAGTAAGACAGCAAATGCCGCAGTTATGGCAGGGATTATCTAAAGAAGAGCTCATAGTTTGACCAGGCAGTCCTCATTTTATGGATTCCATTCATGTGCTTATAAAGATTGTTCCAAAGGCGAGAACAGACATCGTCCGTACCATGGGATAAGTAAAATTGTCAAAAGATTTTTCTCAAGAGCTGGAGATACATTCTGCCGAACCTGCAAGAAAAAGCGTTGATGATGTCCATTAATGACCGAATAAGCGGTGTATGGTTGGCAGGAGCATGAGAAATAAAGCGCCCATAAGGAGCAACAATAAGGGTGGCAGACCCACATTGGCAGGAAGGAATCCGAAAAGATATGGTGACTGCCGCCGTGATCAGCGCAAATGGGATTCGTGTTCGGATGTGATCGTGGGGTTCCACGTCGCAGAAAATGGATGAATACGGTATGCATCCCCGCGCCATTAACCTCCGCAGGTTTCACCTCTTCATTTTTGGGGTTCAGGGCTTCATCTTCAAAGGCATGCAGTGATGTATCCAATGCGGATACAACCCAGCTAAGGGCAAACACACCTGTGCTCAGTATCGTCCCCTTTTTCATCTCTTTTACGAAATTTCCTCTGGTGAGCCATAGATTGTGCAGCCCTTTATTTTTTTTAAAAAAAGATTATCCCAATAACCGGTCGAAAACAAGTGCGTTCGGCCGTTATCCAGAATACTGGAAGCTAACCTTGATAAACACTAAGCTTTATCTCATTATCAATCATCACCCTTTTCGACTAACGACCATCAATCTTTTCAATTAAACTTCCAACCGCGCCGTTTTTCTCTGTTCTTTACAAAAACGGCTCTAAATTCCCGCTTTGGGCTTTGGCTCTCGAAATGGGTTCGGAAAGGTGGATAGTGCGCTGTTCATAACGGAGTGGCGCGCCGTGAAACAGGGTTTCGGACAAAAATGCGTAGATCACGGGAGGAGAGAATGGAAACGTTAATGCTTGGGTTTTTTTCGGGAGTAAGACGCTCAGCGCATCAGGCTGACCTTGGAGACGCCGGTTCGTCTTCCGGACGGGTTATGTCGTTTTTGTCCTAATACTTTATATGCTCCAAAATGGGGTGTATACCCCATTGCCAAAAATTGCCAGCGGTCTATCCTAATTCTTAGGCACCGGGAGACATGCAGGCCCGTTCGATGGCGGAGAAAGAGGTTAGGAATTCAATATGTTCAAAAGGAGGATGACATGTACAAGAATCTGAGTACCTTTGGGTCTATCATTTTAATAATTGCCGCGGTGTTTTTTGCTGGTAATTCTTTTGCTGAAAATCTAAGCTTTCAGTCATCGGACGAGGTCAAGCAGGAGATCAAATTTTTAACCGATTCGTTGACGTATACAGACCACTATCCGGCGGAAACTCCTAACGAAAATGACATTAAGTCAGCTACCTGGGGTAAGGCCCTGTTTGTAAACTTTTACGCCGATGCCGCCAAGTACTTTGGTGGTTACGTGTGCGGCCTTCCCGGGAACGATTGCAGCATAGAGATCTATCAGGGCATGGACGGCGGCACATGGCTTCAGCAGCCTAACAGGGTCCTGAACAAAGACGGTGCCGACCTGGCCCTTGAGAGGGTGAACACAGTGGCCGGCTCCAACGTATATGACGTATCGACGATTCAGATAGCCCTTGCGCTGGCCGCGAAGAACGGCAATGTGGAAGATACAGGCAAGGTTTACGAGTTGATAGAAAACGTCAATCTCCACCTTAAGGACCCTCGTATGCGCGCCGTGGATACCGCTAAGGCCATTGAGAACAATAACGGCGTATGGCACTACGGGTATACAACGTACATATCCGATCACAATGACTCCTTTATTTGGCGGATGCCGGCAAAGTATTTCCTGAATACCGATCCTCTGTGGGAATCCGCCGATTACAAACACTACATAACCAATAGGCAGGGCGACCCGGATGTGAACGGAGCGGTAAAGGAAGACGCCTTGGGTAAGATTTCCTGGGCCGACTGGAAGCCGATCGCGGGTGAAAACGGCTGGGCATTACTGGTCGGCCCGCTTCAGGCGGATTGGTTAAGGTACGGCAGTTCACAGGGTTACATACCCTTCAACAACACCTCCATGCAAAATGCCATTAACAGCGTAACCGCGTTTTCCTATATGCAAAGCGGTGTTGGCGCCATATATTACGCGCCGGGCGGGTCTTTTGGAAATGGCGACCAGTTGGTGCCGAAAGGTGAGATTTCCATAGAGAATAACTTTTCAGTTCTTGGCGGCTTACGGATACTGGAGTACGTACTGCAGAAGTCTCAGGCCAACGACGCAAGCCTTTCGTCAGCCCAAAAGCAAACCATTACCAAAACACTGGTCAAGATAGACACCCTGTTAAACGGCGGCACCACCGAAGCAGGCTACACGACAAACGGACTCCTCTCCTTCTTTTATAACGGCGCCTTTAACAAAGCCAAGGGTATCTTCAACCAGGGCGGTAAATCCGTTGACCCCCGGAAGACGAACAACTACGAACCCAACCAGGCCGGCGAGGCCCTTGCCGTTGACGTGGATACCTGGGGCGTTACGGCCCTTGGTGCGGCTACCGTTGATTCATGGTGGGGCGCGGGTACGGGATACAAGATTTGGAAAAACGTCAAACCCTGGGGCGGCTACTATGGCCCCAACGGCAATGCGGCTATAGATCCCATATGGGGTGTGGGCTATTCCGACGTGGATAAGAACACCGTTATGAGTGCCGAATGGACGGCTGGCGCCATTAACATGGTCCATATGCTCATTGAATACTATACTGCCAATCCGGGTGGTATCTCTGCTCATGACCTTCAGGAGTTGAAGGACGACAGGAACAGCATGCTCGAAAACCTTCTGAATATGCGTAATGACAATTACCCTTCCGCCAATTACATTGGCGCACCGAATCCCGAATATCTCACCACGGTGCCGGACGGACAGCTGGCTTTTCTCTATTGCTCGAAGCGCTACTTTATACCCTTTGGATGGTTTGGAAATCCCCTTCCGAGCGCCGCATCGACCACCTGGCCCGTAATGCTTCACTACACCTTTAATCCCTTCCAACCGGAAGGTAGCTTCACGCCCGACGTCTTAGCCACTCCTGCTGAAAAAGATATATCCTCCAACATGACGGACGATGACCCTTCAGGCGGAGTTCTTGACCACGACACCGACATAATTATGAAAAACGATGTGGCCGACGCCAAGATTCAAACCGCGTACAGCACCAAAACGAACCCGGGCGGCAGTGACTGGATAAGCGTTGGGCCGCAAATTGAAAGAAATGGTTCGGAAGCGGTAACCCTTCCAAAAGGGGCGGCTATCATGAGCGTCGCCTATACCAAGGATGGGTCTATCTGGTACGGCGCATGCAGACTGACGACCTCCGTAATAAACGACGGTACGGAAGTCACGGCCATATGGACCGGTGCTGCCGGAGACGGTGATTGCCAGTATTCGGCGAAAAGTACCGAAGGGCCTCTTACCCAGGAGATAACTGTTGACGTGCGAAATACGGTGGCCGATGCCACTATCCATGCGGCTTACAGCACCAAGTCGAACCCGAGCGGTAGTGACTGGATAAACGTTGGTTCGGATATTTCGAAAGACGACACGGACACCGTTACCTTTCCTGCTGGTACGGCTATCATAAGCATCGCCTACACAAAGGACCAAGGGGCTCACTGGTACGGCGCATGCCGTCTTACAAATCCGTCAGTGCTCAGCGATGGCGATGCCCTTATCGCCAAATGGACCAACCCTGAGGGCAGCGGGGAGTGCGGGTACAATTCGACGCAGGCTTCACAGGGGGCGGAATACCTGGACAGATACAATCATTTTGGGGTTGCGCCGGGCTTAACGGAACTGGTCTTTGACTGGCTTACCGAATGGTATCGTTCATACCTCGACAGTGGTGTAGACTATCCCGACTGTACCTATACGGAGGATTGGTTCTACTGTTATTACGCCGGGTCAGATGGCTATCTTGGCGTAAACAAAAACAACGGTATGCTGTTATACTATAGCAAAGAGACAGGGCTCATCGAAGCAGCAACCATGGCCGATGCATACAAGGCAATGATTAATAATTGCCAGGGTCTTTTTTCTTGCGAGTAATCCCTTTGCTGAAAATCTAAGCTTTCAGTAGACGGGTTGAGTGTCGGCAGTTGCAAGCTCAAACTGATTTCAGAGAATTGGTAGTTCTCCGCAGGATGTTAGTGGGATTTGACTTGTTATGCTGCCACGTGGGTTTTATCGCCGAAGAAGTACCCGATCTGGTCGCAACCAACGGTAGAAAGGGAATGAGTGCCATGGACGTGGTCGCTGTTTTGACCCGGGTTGTACAAGATCAGCAGAAGGTCATTGAGGAGATGGGCCGAAAGATCTCCCGCATTGAAAGCAGGCTGCATGAAAAAGAATTGCTAACCGCTGTGGTCCTTCCTTTCGAGGAAAGACGCGCCAGATAAAACAAGATGTCCTCAGAACGCAATTACTTGATAGCGGCACCGACTTTCGTTTGAAGACCCTTAGTGGCCTTAAGTGTTTCTCTCATGTGAAAAACGACGTTCGGCTCTCGCGAACTTTCCAACAATAAAACTTCCTATCAGAAGTTGCAATGGGTGATAGAACATCAGTGGGACCAGTATCAGGGCGAGATCCAGCCGCGTGACGTCAAACAGCGCATGGGCCATGGGAATGCCGGTGGAAAGAGCCTTTTGTGTCGCGGAAAAGAAGAAGGCGATTCCGTCTTGGCGTTTGAACCTCCCGATCCTGAAGCAAACCGCTCCACAGATCATGACCATTACCAACAAGATCAGAACCCCTGCAAAGGCAATGGAAATTGCGTCCATGCCAAGGTTTTTCCAGCTATCGCTTTTGACCGAATTGCTGAAAGTTGAAAACACAATGAAGAGGATCAGCCCCATGCTGAAATTGGACATTCCTTTTCGATTCCGGTCCGCCCATTTCCGTATCCACCGCCGAAAAACCTGGCCGAGGATGAGGGGCACCAAGACCACCCAGATGATTTTCATCATCATGTCTCCCACGGGCGGAAGCGCCACACTCTGCCCCATTTGCCAGGAAACCCACAGGGGCACCAGAAAGATCCCCAAAACGTTGGAGGCCGAAGCATTGAAGAGGGCCACGGTGGTTGACCCGCCTGCTTGAGTGGTAAACACCACCGAGGAGGAAATGGTTGTGGGAACAGCCGCGAGGAAAAGAAAACCCATCCGTAAATCAAAGGTGAAGAGCCCTCCCGCAAACAGCATGCAAAACCATACCAGCGCCGGTATCAGAATGAAGATAAATGCCTGAATCAAAAGATGTGTTCTATACTGCAAAAGGCCGTTTCTGATTTCATCAACGGGAAGAGAAAGGCCTTGAAGGATGAATATCATAAAGATTGCGACTTTCGTGGTGACTTCGGGGTAAAGCCAACCGCCGTTTGCCGCGGCATCGGGGGCAAGCCAGGCGAGACCCACCGCGAACCCGAGAAAAAGAATAAAGACATATGGATTGCTGAAGGTTAAAGACCGCAGCAGGGAAGGAGGATTTTTCATTGACAATATCCTGGAGCCGGATATTTTTTGAAGACTCGAAAATTTTCGGAGTGAAGCAGGCCGCCTTTAAGAATCGACCTGCGAAGGGATCCGTGAATTGCCGGGGAATTGCAGAATCGGTGGGTCATATTATGTTCAAAGCGGTTCGCCTCGCCCCTCTTACTCTTCCGGGGAGCGAAGGATTTCCAGGGATTTTTTGAGGACAGGGAGGTCCTTTTTCATTTTCTCCCAGATCCAGTCCCGGTCAATGTCCCAATAGGTATGGACAACCTGTTGTTTCATTTCGGTGACCTGATCCCAGGGGATGGGGTGACAATTATCCCGGCATTCCGCGGAAACCCTGGCTGCGGCGGATCCGATCATCTCAAGATACTTTAATAGTGAAAGGGTCAATTGTTTGTCCCGATCCAGATCCTCCCGTGTTTTATTCTGAACCAGGTCCAACGCTTCCCTAGATACTTTCAGCATATTGTTCAACTGTTTAAGATCCTTTTCTTTCATTCCGCCCTCTCATCCGCGACTTTTCCATCGGGGTGCGGTTCCCATGCTTAAATAAAAGAACCATTCCCGAAGCCACTGCAGACTTTATTCATGCCATATTTATCAAAAAAACAAATTGGCCGGTTGATGTCAATGATTAAGTAAAGTATCCTCTGACCCTGATGAAAAACAAGTAAGCCCTCGATGAAAATAATCCAGCGTTTCATGCGCGAAATTCTTGAGTGAGGAGAACCTTCAATGGCCAAAAAAGACCTGATCAAAGGAAAACGCATATTGATCGTTGATGATGAACCCGATGTCCTGGAATCGTTGGAGGAGCTCCTGGCCACGGCCAGGATTACAACGGCCGACAGTTTTGAATCCGCAAAAAACCTGATGGAGACGAAACACTTCGACGTTGCCGTTCTGGACATTATGGGTGTTAACGGTTATGGGTTACTGAAAATCGCCAACCAGAAGAATATAACGGCGGTTATGTTGACGGCCCACGCTTTTACCCCTGAAGATACCGTGAAATCCCATATGGAAGGCGCGGCCCTTTATGTCCCCAAAGATCGGATGAATGATATCGCCGCCTCTCTGGAGGATGTTTTGGAGGCGGAAGGGCAGAGCAAATCCACATGGTGGCGATGGTTGGATCGTTTCGGTGAATTGTACGACGAAAAATTCGAAAAAGACTGGCAGTACAAAGACAAAGAATTCTGGAAAGGGTTTCCTTTCGCGTAGTGGCCCGACGGATTGCGGCAGAAGGGATCATCAGTCCCTGACCTTTGTTATCCGCCCTGATTCGTTTTTCCGCGCTTAAAGGAGCGCCTTGATCAGAAGGCTGGGACCCTGAGCGGCGGCGAGCAGCAGATGGTGGCCATCGGGAGGGGGCTCATGAGCAAGCCCAGACTCATGATGTTCTTCTTGAGGTCATCGAGGCAAATAAAGTTAACGGGAATTCCATCAATTTCAATTTGCTGTCGTCTCGCGTAGCACGTCTCAAAATCTACGCCTGAAGCCCCGGTGATCACTTCAATTCTTACCGGTGGAACGCCCATACGAATGACCTTGTCTGAAGCAAGAAACAAATCCTTCGTAATCTGGTCAGCGGGCATTCCAAACTCACGAATGGCAGCGGCCGTCTTTTCGGCATTCATTTCGCTCACCGCAATCCATACATCCATATCACCCGTCGCTCTGGGGTACCCATGGTAACCCACCGCATAGCCGCCAACCAACAGGTATTCAATCCCGTAGGAGTTCATCAGTCTCAAAAAATCTTTGAAGTCTGGATGTAGTTCGATCAATGCCATAAACCATCCTTCGCTGCAATTCGATTGCATTTAGTCTTTCCGGCACGCCCTTGGAAAACCAAAATTGCCTTTCCTCATCCGTATCATTGAAAGAGGAAATATATATCGCTTTCTTGTCGAGTCGTGGCAATATTTGTAGCCCTTTCATTATCTCCTCCTGTCTCCATAACGCCAATGCTCCAGGACCTTGTTCCGTAAATACTTTTACGCTGATGCCTGAATGGGCTCTATTTCTGAAAGATCAACATTTTGTTTTGCATGCCAAAGATTATAACTGTCCTGCATATGGAGCCAACTTTCAGGACTGCGCCCTAAGCATTTGGACAAACGGAGAGCCATTGCCGGGCTTATGGAACTTTGCCCCTTCAATATTCTTATAAATGTTGAAGGGGAAACTTTAAGCCGCAGGGCAACACTCCGGGGCGAGATACCAAGTGGTTCCAAATAAACTTCTTGAATAAATTCCCCTGGATGGGGAGGGTTATACATAGCCATTAGTGATAATCCTCATAGTCTACAATATAGGCGTTACCATAACAGATTTGGCGAATGTTAAGGCAGTCATCCTCGCCCTTCTAACGGGCAAGCGGACCGTTTTTCCCATCTCATGGATTGCCCTTCAGGGCGGCCTCAATGCCTTTGCTGAAATCCGTGGGAACCGTGGTCATGCGGGCGGACAAATCCTTGTCGATCATAAAAAGACCGTTTCTGTCGCCTTTATCCCCACCCACCAGATTGAGCTTGGCCAGGATATCGTTGTCGTTCTCTTCTTCCTCCACCTGTTCGGTGACGTACCACTGAAGAAAGATTTGGGTTGCATGATCCTTCTCCTGAATCGCCAAGTCCACCAGATCATTGATGGATCGGGTAATGAACTGCTCATGTTCCAGTGTCTTTTGGAACATTTCAAGCGGCGATTCCCATTCAGAAGGAGGCTCCGCCACCGCTTTGAGTTGAACTCTGCCGCCCTGTCGCTGGATATATTCGTATATCTTCATTGCGTGCAGCATCTCTTCGTGATACTGGACCATGAACCAGTTGGAAAACCCTTTCAGTCCAATGGAATCGCAGTGGGCCGACATGGCCATGTAAAGATACGCCGAATACAGCTCCTTATTGACCTGTTCGTTTAAGGCCGTCTCCATTTTTTTGCCGATCATGGTATCATCTCCTTTCATCTATTTCTTGTTTGGGGGCTCGCATCAGACAGTTACGGATATTGAAAACC
>ADZZ01000015.1 GCA_000179315.1 delta proteobacterium NaphS2 | reverse complement strand
CCCCGGATAAAAACGGCAATCTGGTGTATGCCCACCGACCCCAAATCATTTGGGACAGCATGAATAACACCATCATCAATATTGCATACTGCGAAGGCAGGTCCCGTGCCCCTTCCGCGTTATTCAAGTTTTGCGAGGAAAATCTCTTCAAAATCATTGATGTGGATGTGATCGAAGAAATCTATGCGGATTCTGAATATACCGGTGAAAAACAGTTGATTTACCTCATGGTCCGCTCTGATTCCCACATCACCATGTGCCTGAAGCAGAATCCGAAAATCAAAAAGTGGAAAGAAGAAACCATCAAACAGAAAAAATGGCGGGATTACGAAGAAAACTATCGCATTGCAAGCCGTGATTTCATCTTACCAGAGACCGGCAAAGGTTTTCGATTTATTGTCAAACAAAACAAGGAGACTCTGGAAACACGGTGTTTCGGGAGCACACATACCGACTACAGCCCGATCAAAATCCTGAACTCATACCACGTCAGGTGGCCGGTTGAGACAGGTATCAAGGATCTGATTGAAAATTACTATCTCAATAAGCCCATCGGAACCTCTCCTGAGAAGGTGGAGTTGCATTACTACTGTGTTATGCTTGCCAGAATGACCATTGACTATTTCAGATCCATCCTGTGTTGCCGTGAATGGCAAAGCCCCGAAGACTGGAAGTGTGTTTTGTCCACGATACGAACGAGTATGTTCAGCAATCAGAACTGCGAATTGAGCAGGGATGATTCCGGCGATTTGCTCTTGACGTTTTTGGATGGTGATCGTTATGGTGTCAAAAAACAACTGGCAAAAAGAATGGAGCAAAGAAAAAATGCCGGATTAAACCGGGTATCCTGGTGGGGTGGAATCGGCGTTCAAATCGAAGTCAAAAACCAATATCAACTCTGAAAGTGGTGTTGAAATTGTCACGTTTCGGTGGTGTTGAAATTACACTGGAAAAGTCTGAATATAGACCCACTGAGCGATGGGGGGTCTGATTTATTAAAAAAGGTAAGGCCCGAAGTTGCCGCTTCGGGCCTCTTTTTTTGGGAAAAACAGAAGCAGACCGTCTTCCCCGGACAATATAAAGCATACCCATCATAGGTCTGCTTTTGATCCTTTTCAAGATCAAAGGCGTCATGCCCTTAAGGCTTCTAAAAAAAAATCCAGTGTAAAAGTTGTGGATTCATTTTCCATGTGTGCCGGAGCTGTTTCAGAGGCCAGGCGTACTGTAGCGATCAATGTCGTGAACAAGCCCGCACGGAACAGCGACGACAAGCACAACGCCGTTACCGGCAAACAGAAAAAGGCCGCAAAGCTCATCGGAGGGCGGAACGTCGGCGAAGAATAAAAAAAAGTAAAAAAACCGTGGATGATCAGGGTTCAACACCCCCGTCATCCGGTGATAAGGTGCCCTCCAGGTGGTCCGGCGTGGGTCCGAGATGCCGTTTTTGCGGCTCATGGGGTGTTATTGTGAAAGATTTTCCCCGCCGAGGCTACGGCAATCATCCACAAACTGTTCCGGAGGTGTTCACATGATGGTTAAAAAGCCTCTTTTTCCAAAACGAATACGCAAAATCGCCGGCGGTTTTGCCTTTATTGAACATCGCTTTTTGCGAAAGGGTTTTTGGGAGAGCCTGAGTCATATTGAACTGCTGCTCTACATTTTTCTGGTGGTGGTATCTGACAAAAACGGGCTGTCTTATTACGGCTACGACAAAATCTGCCGGATTCTAAGGGTGGATGCAGATCAATATATCAATGCCCGTAATCGCTTGCTGGACAAGG
>ADZZ01000016.1 GCA_000179315.1 delta proteobacterium NaphS2 | reverse complement strand
GCGCGGAACTGGCTGGAAAAATTGGAAAAGGTTCAAAAACGGTGAAACTTTAGTTCAGGGAATAATCGGGAAAAAACACGGCTTTTAGCCCATACTTCCGGGAACTGCCGAGAATTCTACTTGAGAATTCCGCGATTTTGTCGCATCTTACGTGAGATTCGCCATAGAGCAAAAAATGTTATCCCCAAACGGCATTGGAAAGAAAAAAACCGGGGCTATGGGCGAAAGATAAAAAAAAGGGACTCGGTCAAAACGGCCTGAGTCCCTGATTTTACATGGTGCCGAGACCCAGAGTTGAACTGGGGACACGGGGATTTTCAGTCCCCTGCTCTACCGGCTGAGCTATCTCGGCAACAGATTTCGGGCAATATAGCGCTAAGGAGTGGTTCGGTCAAGCATAAATTTCCAATAAATCGCCTCATTCATCCAATTATTTGATTTCTCTACCCAATTCGTTTCAAGGAAACTCGCCCATTGCAGAAAAACAGGAACAATAACAGAAAAGTAAGTCATAATCGATTGCCGGCGGATTCATTCGCATCCAATAATCAGCACCCAATCGAAGCATATTCCCAACTCGAGAAAAAACTCCGTGCGTTGATTCCTCTGTGCATGCTCAAAGATCGATCTTTCTTACACCGGCGACTTAATGCCGTCAAAAATAAGGCTAGGAAACGAGAAGGCCTCAGACAATCCGGAACCAGGCTCGAATCCCTGGAGCGAAAAATCGACGCGTCTATCGCGGAGAGACAATATCGCCGGGAACATTGCCCGCCAATCCATTTCCCGAAGGATCTCCCCATTACCGGCAAACAAAGAGAAATCATTGAAGCCGTCAGAAAATATCCGGTGGTGATCATAGCCGGCGATACCGGCTCGGGAAAAAGCACGCAGATTCCCAAGATGTGCCTGGCCGGAGGCCGCGGTATCGACGGCAAAATTGCCTGTACCCAACCCCGCCGCATCGCCGCAACCACCATCGCAGGTCGGATCTCGGAGGAACTGGGGGAGCCGGTCGGCAGTTTGGTCGGTTATAAGATCCGGTTCAAAGACCGCACCAGCAAAAACAGCTACATCAAGGTCCTGACCGACGGCATGCTACTGGCGGAAACTCAGCAGGATCAGCGCCTCCTGGAATACGACACCATCATCGTTGATGAAGCCCACGAGCGCAGTCTGAACATTGATTTTATTCTGGGCATTCTCAAGAATCTGCTCAAAAGGCGGAAGGACCTGAAACTGATCATCACCTCCGCCACCATCGATACGGAAAAATTCTCCAAAGGGTTTGACAATGCCCCGGTTATACAGGTGTCCGGAAGGCGGTATCCTGTTTCGGCGGTGTATCGCCCTGTTGACTCGGAACTTCAGGAAACAGGCGACATGACCTATGTGGATGCGGCCGTGGAAACGGCCGAAGACATCTGCCAGTCAGGCGCTTTCGGGGACATTCTGATTTTCATGCCCACGGAGCAGGATATTCTTGAGACCTGTGAACGGCTCGAAGGCCGAGCACTCAAAGCCGTCACCATCCTCCCCCTGTTTGCAAGACTCCCGGGCGCCCAACAGGCCCGGGTGTTTTCACCTGCGAAGGGGCGCAAGATCATCGTATCCACCAATGTGGCGGAAACTTCGCTCACCATCCCCGGCATCAAATATGTGGTGGATACGGGGCTTGCCAGAATTTCGCGCTATGTACCCCGGACCCGCTCCACCAGCCTCCCCATCAGCCCCATCTCCAGGAGCAGTGCGGATCAGCGTGAAGGGCGCTGCGGCCGCCTTGAAAACGGCATCTGTATTCGCCTTTATTCCGAGGAAGACTACGCGTCACGACAGGAATTCACCGATCCTGAAATCCTTCGGTCCAACCTTGCGGAAGTCATTCTCCGCATGCTCTCCCTGAAGCTGGGAAAAATCGAAGCCTTTCCATTTCTTGACAGACCAAAGCCCGGAAGTATCAAAGACGGCTTTGATCTGCTGGTGGAGCTGGGAGCCGTCACGCGAAAAAACGGCAACCCGATCCTGACGCCCAGGGGTCGCATGATGGCCGGGATGCCCATTGATCCCAAGATCTCCCGCATGATCCTCGAAGCCGATAAAAGGGGCTGTGTTCATGATGTGGCGATTATCGCATCGGCCCTGAGCATTCAGGATCCCAGGGAAAGACCCCTCGAAAAAGCCGCCCAGGCGGATCAGGCACATGCCCGTTTTCGGGATTCAGGCTCCGACTTTATCACGCTCCTCAATATTTGGAACCATTATCACCGTTCGTGGAAGACCCTTAAAACACAGAACAAGATGCGGAAATTCTGCAGGGCACATTTTCTTTCTTTTGTCCGCATGCGGGAATGGGACCATATCCACGAGCAGATCACCAACATTTTAAAATCCCACGGCATTAGAAATGAAAACCAAAGCGGCATGGAAGACCGTTACGCCGCGATTCACCAGTCGGTGCTAAGCGGGTATTTGTCCAATATCGCCGTCAGGAAAGATAAAAACATGTACCTGGCGGCCAGGGGGCGGGAAGCCATGCTTTTTCCCGGCTCGGTTTTGTTCAACAAACATCCGGAATGGATCGTGGCGGCGGAGATGGTCAAAACATCGCGGCTCTTTGCCAGATGTGCGGCGAAAATAGATCCCCGGTGGCTGGAAGAACTGGGCGGCAGACTGTGTAAGTCCAGCTATTCAAACCCCCACTGGGAAAAGAAGATGGGGCAGGTGCGGGCTTTTGAACAGGTCACCCTGTATGGCCTTGTCATCATTTCCGATCGCCCTGTTTCCTATGGCCGCATCGATCCCGCGGCATCCCATGAAATCTTCGTCAGGTGCGCCCTGGTGGAAGGGGACGTGCACAAGAAATTCGACTTCCTGGTTCACAATCAAACCCTCATGGAAAAGATCACTCAAATGGAAGATAAAGTGCGACGGCGAGGCATTCGGGTCAGCGATGCGTTGATTGAAACCTTTTATGCATCCCGTCTTCCGGACGTACGTGACATCCGCACCCTTCAAAAATTCATCAAAGAAAAGGGGGGCGACGACTTCCTCAAAATGACCGAGTCAGATGTCATTGCACGGATTCCGGACGCGGAAGAGGTGGCGTTATATCCCGATGAAATGAACGTTGGCGGCAGCGCCTTTGAGTTTTCCTACAAATACCGTCCCGGCAAACCGGATGACGGCGTGACACTTAAAATACCGTTGAATCAGGCCTCGCAGGTATCCCCCCATCAACTGGACTGGGTGGTACCGGGACTTTTAAGGGAGAAAATCACCGCACTTTTAAAAGGTCTGCCCAAACGGTACCGAAAGCCGCTTGTGCCCGTATCGAACACCGTGGAAATCATCCTGGCCGAAATGGCGCAATCTGAAGATCCGCTGATTTCGACCCTTGGAAAATTCATTTACAACCGATTCGGCGTGGATATTCCGGCAGATGCATGGGCAGATGCTGAAATCCCCGAACACCTGCAAATGCGGGTTTCCATTAGAGACCACCGCAACCGGGAGCTGAAATCCACCCGGAAGGTCTCGGTCCTGAATCAATTGCCAAAGGGCCAAAAACAGCTGCCGGACGAATCATCCACCCTGTGGAAAAACGCGAAAAGGCAATGGGAAAAACAGGGCATCGATTGCTGGCCGCATAAAACGCTGCCCGACACCATTCCATTATCTCCCAAAATCGTCGCTTTCCCCGCCTTTTCACCGGCACAAAACGGCGTCGACCTTCTCCTTTTCAGCGAAGGCAGACAAGCCCTTGAATCCCATGTGAAGGGTGTCAGAAAATTATTTATGATCCGTCTTAAAAAGGAGCTGAAATTCCTTAAAAAGGATCTCAAAATGCCTGCACATCTTGCCTCAAAAACCGTTGATTTCGGCGGACCCGGGGCCGTTGAAAACGCCATGTTTGAGAAACTGATGGCGCATTTTTTTGATCGAAACATTCGAACCGAAACCGAATTCGAAGAAAAAGTCTGTACAGCCGGCACTGAAATTCTGACCACCGGCAAGCGGTTATTGACAGTGACGGGAGAGATCCTTTCCGCTTACCACCACGCCACCGGATTTATCCACCAGTTGATTATCAAAAACCAACAAAACCTGCCGGCAAAAAATCTCTGCAAACGGCTGATTGAGGAGATGGGTGCGCTGGTGCCGGAGGATTTTCTGGAACGATATCGTATGGAGCGCCTGTCCAATATACCCCGCTATCTTCGGGCACTCGAAATCAGAGCCGAACGGGGCGCCTACAACCCGGATAAAGACAGGGAAAAGGAAGCGCTTATCAACCCACTGAAGGCGGTATTAAGGAAAAACCTGCCGGACATCACCTCCGGGACCGCTTCCTCGGAAAAAAGACGTGCTTTTGAAGAATTTTTCTGGATGGTGGAAGAATATGAGGTATCCGTCTTCGCCCAGGAACTGAAAACCGCTATCCCCGTATCCGCCAAAAGGCTCCACGAAAAGATGCGGGAGCTGGAGCGGATGGTGTAATCAGAAGCTCATCGGGTCAGTTGACGGTACTTGATACGGCCGGGGATGGCGGCGTCAGGGCCCAGGCGCTTTCGTCGATCAGCCTCGTATTCCGTCCAGTTTCCCTGAAAAAAGGTTACCCGGCTATCCCCTTCAAAGGCAAGCATGTGGGTGGCGATACGGTCCAGGAACCATCGATCATGGCTGATGACCACGGCACAGCCCGCGAAATTCAAAAGCGCTTCTTCCAGAGCCCTCAGGGTATTCACATCCAAATCGTTGGTGGGTTCGTCCAGAAGCAGCACGTTGGCTTCCTCCCTGAGCATTTTTGCCAGGTGCACCCGGTTCCGCTGCCCCCCTGAGAGCGTCCCCACTTTTCGTTGTTGCTCGGAGCCTGAAAAGTTGAACCGCGCCACATAGGCCCGGGAATTCACCAGCTGTTCCCCCAGCTGGATCTGCTCGTTTCCCCCGGTAATCTCCTCCCAGATGGTTTTTCCTGCATCGAGGGTACGGCTCTGGTCCACATAGGCCAGTTTAACCGTATCACCCAGATGAATGACACCCTCATCCGGTGTTTCACGGCCGATGATCATTTGAAACAGGGTCGATTTGCCCGCGCCGTTGGCGCCGATAATACCGATGATACCGCCCGGAGGCAGTTTGAAGTTCATGTTTTCCATAAGGAGCCGGTTTTCAAACCCCTTTGTCACGTTAACCGCCTCAATGACCTGATCTCCCAGTCTCGGGCCGGGAGGAATAAACAGCTCGAAATGCCTTTCCTTTTCGGCGACTTCCTGGGAAAGGAGTTTGTCGTAGGCACTGATGCGCGCCTGGCTCTTGGCGTGCCGGCCCTTGGGCGACATGCGGATCCATTCCAGTTCCCTTTCCAGGGTTTTCTGGCGGACCGTTTCCGCCTTTTCATCCCGACGCAGCCGCTCCTGCTTCTGTTCCAGCCAGCTGGTATAGTTCCCTTTCCACGGGATCCCCCGGCCCCGATCCAGCTCCAGTATCCAGCCCGCCACATTATCCAGAAAATACCGATCATGGGTGACCGCAATGACGGTTCCCGGATAGGTCTTGAGATGATGTTCCAGCCAGGCCACACTTTCCGCATCCAGATGGTTGGTCGGTTCGTCCAGCAGCAGAATATCCGGTTTCTGCAAAAGCAGGCGGCAAAGGGCCACACGCCGTTTCTCACCACCGGAAAGGACCTTTACCGACCGGTCTTTCGGCGGACACCGTAGCGCATCCATGGCCATTTCCAGGCGTGCATCCAGATCCCAGGCATTGAGAGCGTCGAGCTTTTCCTGAACGCCGGCCTGCCGTTCAATGAGCTTTTCCATGGCGTCATCGTCCATGGGCTCGGCAAATTTTAAATTAATCGCCTCAAATTCCGCCAGCGCCGCGACGGTTTCCTGAACCCCTTCTTCAACCACTTCCTGAACCGTCTTATCCACATCCACCAAGGGTTCCTGTTCCAGGTAACCCACCGTATAGCCCTCGCTGAGAACGGCCTCTCCGTTGAATTCCTTGTCTTCACCCGCCATAATCCGCAAGAGCGAGCTTTTTCCCGCCCCGTTGAGCCCCAAAACCCCGATTTTGGCACCCAGGAAATAGGAGAGAGAAATGTCCTTCAGCACCGGTTTTCGGTCATAGGTCTTGCCGACCCGGATCATCGAATAAATGACTTTGTTGATCTCGTTTGCCATGTTTTTTTATCCTAATCGTCCTTCCGGTCTTTCAAAACAGTGTAAACATCCCGAATGATCTTTGAAGAGACTTCCCCCATGGCCTCGCTCATGGCCTCGGCAAGCCCCCTGGGATGTTCTTCGCCGCACTTTCGCCTGGCACGGTATGATTTCTGAAACAGGATCCGCTTGCTGACATCCGGTTCCCCAATCACCACCAACGTGACACTCATCCCCAACACCGCATCCCAACCTTTCGGCGTATCCAGTTCAAAAAATTCATCCACGGATCCTTCCAAGGCATATGAAGCCGCCATGTGGCTTTTATAGGTAAAGACCGCCTTAAACAGGCCGGAATCCCGCAGGTCCCGGGCCAAAAAATAAGTGGCAAAACTTCCAGGATTGGCAATCCACTTGAAATACACATATTCATCCTGCTTGAAGGATTGGTCTTGAAAAATCATTCGATTGGAATCATAGGCAGGCGCCACGCCAAAACGATCCACGCGTATCACTTTGTCAATGGGTTTCAAACCCGCTATCTTCGGTACCGTGTATTCAAGTGTATAATAATCGATTTTTGGTTTTGGTTTTTTAAGGGCTGAGCACCCTCCCCCCAAAAAAAGAGCACAAAAAACCACCAGCAGTAATTTTTGACACTTCTTCATCCGCTGTCTCCTCACTATTGCTTCCTGCTATCCGGCGCAAACCTTCTCGGTTCGGGGGGTTCCCCGAATATCAACTGAGACGGGCTGTCCGCAATAACTTCCATAAACCGGTCCAGGTGTTCCGTAGCCCGCTCCAAATTCTGGGCGCTGATCAGAAGCTGGACTTTGAGTCGGTTCAACGTGTCATCCGAGCTGCTGATGAAGGCGGCCCACTTCTCCAGCAGGTTGTTGGCATTTACCATGACCTTCCTGAGATCCGTGGCGGCTTCCGAAACCGGCTTTTCGTTTTCGCCAATAAAATTTTCCAGGCGAACCAAGGTGCGTTCCGCATTTTTCATCAACGCATCGGCCGATTCGGCAGCATGATCCACGGATCCCAAAATGCTTTCCCATTTCTCGTTTTTCAAAATTTGGTCAGCACTGGTGAGGGAAGACTGGAGTTTACTTGAAATTCCTTTGATATCCGCATCCGCCATCATGATGTTGGCATTATCGAGGGTCAGCTTCAATTTATCGGAAATCCCCTTCAGGTCAATGGATTTGAAATGGTTCAACATGTCATCCAACCCTTGAAGCAACCGGTTGATCTCCGAAGGTTTTGATGCCACGATGGGGTATTCCGACGGGAAGGAGATTCCCGGTGATTTATCGGATTCACCCATTTTCTTACGGTCCAGTTCCACCAGCATGCTGCCGGTAATGCCGACGTTCTTGAGCTGTGCCACGATGCTGTGATCCAGTTTCTGGCCCGTTTCAATTTTGAGTATTACCTGGATCAACTTGGAATCGGGCGCCACGCCGATGCTCTCCACGCGACCGATGGAGACGCCCCGGTATTTCACCGGCGAGTCTTTTTGCAGGCCTTGAACGGATTCGTTAAAGTAGGTGACGTAAAACCGCCCCTTTTCAAAGTATCTGCTCATCCCGAGCCATACGATGGCCAGCACGGTGATGGCCAAGCCTCCTGCCACAAAAAGGCCCACCGTAAATTTTGCTTTTTTTGATGCCATGAAAAAATTCCCTTTTCAGTCAGGCCCGGCGGTTGAAAAACCGTTTTACAAAGGCATTCTGGCTGTGATCCCGCAGATACCTGGGATCACCTTCGGCAATCATGCCTTTGGCTTTCTTATCCAGCATGATAATCCTCGAAGCCACCGTAAAAATGCTTTCCAGTTCATGGGTAACGATAACCATGGTGGTACCCAGCGTTCGATTCAAATGCAGCAGCAGGTGATCCAGTTCCGCAGAGGTAATCGGATCAAGGCCCGCGGACGGTTCATCAAAAAAAAGGATCTTCGGATTGAGCGCCATGGCCCTGGCGAGCCCCGCCCGCTTCTTCATTCCGCCGCTCAGCTCGGAAGGCAGATGATTGCCGTACCCGTCCAGATCGACCAGGCCCAGCTTCATTTTCACCAGCATGTCCACCGCATCTTTCTTGAGCGAGGTATAGGTTTCTATGGGAAGCGCCACATTCTGCGCCACGGTCATGGAACCAAAGAGCGCGGAACTCTGGTAAAGGACGCCAATCTTGGTCAGAATTTTTTTCAATCCGTCTTCGTCCTCGGCGACCACCTCATCTCCGTCAATAAGAATACGGCCGGCGCGCGGCTGCAAAAGGCCGATGATGCATTTGAGAAGGGTACTCTTGCCGCAACCGCTGCCTCCCAGAATCACGAATATTTCGCCCTCATAGACGTTGAAAGTGACATGCCTGAAGATGATCGCATCGTCATACCCTGCTTCAAGGTCCTTGACTTCTATAATCGCTTTTCTGGTCATCGGTCTTCATCTACCCGGTATAGCGAAGAACTACCGAAAAAACAGAATCAAAAAGGATGATCAGAAAAATACTGCTGACCACCGCCGACGTTGTGGCCTGACCCACTGAAGCGGCACCGCCGCTCACCTGAAACCCTCTGAGGCATCCCACCCAGGTAATGAGCAGAGCAAAGACACCGCTTTTCAAGACCCCCCAGAACACATCGAAAAGGGCCAGGGTGTTAATGGTCTGCGCCACGTAGGCGCCAACGGTTAAATCGAGCATGAAAACGCCCACCAGAAGACCGCCCGCGATGGCAAAAATGTCGGAGAAGAGTGTGAGGATGGGAACCATGATCAAGGCGGCAATGAGCTTGGGAATCACCAGGAATCCCACCGGATCAAACCCCATGGTATAGAGTGCATCCACTTCTTCGGAGATCTTCATGGTGCCGATTTCCGCCGCAAAGGCAGAGCCGGATCTTCCCGCAACGATAATCGCCGTCATGATGGGCCCCAACTCACGGGTCATGGCAAGGCTGACCAGGGAAGCCACATAAATGTTGGCGCCGAACTGCTCCAGCTGAACGGAAGACATGAACGCCATGATCAATCCCATGAGAAAGCTGATGAGCGCCACGATGGGCAGCCCGTCCACACCAGTCTTCTGCATGTAATCGAGCGTATCATCCTTGCGGAGGGCCCTGGGATGCGCCAGGTGGTAACCCAGGGAGAGCGTTATGGCGCCTATGAAGGAAATCGCATATTTCAGGTCCAGAATAATATCAAAGGTCTTTTCACCCAAGCGGACGAAAATCCCCTGGCGCCGCTTTTTTTCGAAAGAAACCTTCTGAAAAAGGGAATCAAAATTCAGGAACATCAGCATTTCCCTGATTTTCTTACCGGTATTCTCCAGATTGAACGCCCCGTGCTCTTTTGCGGCAAGCTTGCGCAACTCCACCAGTACCAGGGTCCCGAAATCATCCAGATATGTCACATTTTCCAGGTCTACGGTCAGGTCTCCGGGTGGGTTTTCCGCGAAATGTTGCGACAATTCCTGAATGAGGCTGCCCGCGTTATTCGAGTCCATCCGCCCATGAAAACGGATGGTTGTACCGCTTGAGGAATTTTTTGAAATCTCGTATGGTAGGGCTGAAGTGGTGGTATCCAATATTTTTCAGGACCCGTCAAAAGGAAGATGTTTCAGGTCATCTTCGTCCACATTGTATTTTTTCTTAAGCTTTTCAAGATCCACCTGAAAAACCAGCCAACCCACAAAAACCCCGTCCTTTTCCATTCTAAAGGCTATCTCAGTGGCTCTGGTTCCCATGGGATTTTCTTTGGTAGCGCGGTACAGGGTCAACACGCTGTAGGGCCTGTCCGCACTTTGATCGAACCGTATACCGGAATAACTGCTGTTCACCATTTTTTCCGCATCGAAACCGGACGAGGTGGCGTACGATACAAGCGCTTTTTTATTTTCATCCAGTAATATCAAACCATTATAAGGAATGGAAATACCTTTTTGGACATCCAAAAAGCCTTTGATCACTTGTCTGATTTTTGTTTGATCACCCGATTTCAGTGGTTCCGCCAGAAACGATTCTAGCATTTTGAAGGTCACCAGAAGATCATCCCTGAACTGGCGCTTTCGGGAATCGGTTATTTGGTAGCCTTTGGAAAAATAGGGGTAGCCGAAAAGGATGCCCGCCCCGAAAAGGGCCAGCAGCATGATGGTGGGGATCAGCCATCGCCGTGCGCGCTTGTAGCGACGTTCCAGGTTTTCCACCGAAGTAACATCTCTTCCGATTAAAAGTACGCCGCGGAAATTATGCTGGCCGTCATAGAGAACTCTTGTACTGGTGGAAACGAAACAGATCCCTTTTTCCGGGTGCCGGGTTTTCAGGACCTTTTCCTGAATGGTATCCCCCGCTTCAAGTTCCTCAAGGAGCTTTTTATAAACGGTGGGATCTTCATAGATCCCTTCGGCGGATTTACCGAGCATCTCCGCCTCATCCCTGCCGTAAAGCGTTTCAGCCGCCGTATTCCACGTTGAAATTTTTCCGTCCTTGCCGACAATCATCACCGAATCGGGCAGCAGATCGCAGAGTTCCCGAAAGCCGAAGAGTGTCTGGCTGGTAACATCGAGACGCTTTGCCAGATACTTGGCCACCTCCGTCACCACTTCCGGGAATTCTTTCAGAAAGTGCTCCACATTTTGTCTGGGGATGCGAATCGCTTCCACATCGGTCATCGCTTTGACGGTGGCCGTCCGCTTCTGCTCCAAAAGAAACGACATTTCCCCGAAAACAGCCCCTTCCTTGATGATCTCGGCAATTTTTTTGGTTCCCTTGAGAATATCCAGTCGGCCGGACACCAAGACATAAATATCCTGGGTATAATCCCCTTCAAAGAAGAGGGTCTCCCCGGTTTGGTAGGAAACCAGATATTTCTTCATTTCGGGATTGTTAATGATGTTGCTCAGCATGGCATCTTAACCCAACATATTTTGATGGCGTTTAAGTGTATCCGCTGAGGAAATTTTCGTCAAGCGGCGTCATGCGGTACATCAATTCCAACCAGCACTTGTGCCCACGCTCTGCGTGGGTACGTTCAACGGGCGCTCCGCGCCCCTCTCTGGGTCCTTGACTGGTTCCCACGCAGAGCATGGGAACCAGTAGATCTTTCCCTGACAACCGTGAAAGACATCTCACCTCTCCGTTTTTGGATGAAACCGATCCGTTCAAGATCCGTCAATGCCAGGGTGATGTACCCGGAGGGATAATTCAGCATTTTCACGAGCTCCGAAGCATCAATTTTATGGCCCGAGGACGCTTCCTGTTGCAACGCCATGAAGACTTCGACGGCCAATGTAAGCCGGCTTTCGGCGGGCAGCATATGGACCCAGGGCTGGTAATCACGCCAGACCTGAAGAGCAAACACCAGCTCGGCACCGATCAGAAAAATAACCCAGCCCATATAAATCCACAGCAGCACCAGGGGCAGGGTCGCAAAAGAGCCATAGATGGCATTATAGCGTGCCACCCCCAGCTGAAGATTAATATAGAGCAACAAAACCAGAAGCCAGCTAATGCCCGCCAAAAATCCCCCTGAAATAGAATGAAAGACCGAAACGTTCGTGTTGGGGAGAAATTGATACAATGCGGCAAATGCCCCTGCGATCACCAAGGCTGGGAACATTTTGAGCAGGAAAGCCACCATCCAGGGACTCGGCAGCAGGTCTTCCAGCTTTGCCATCAACGTTGAACTCTGAAGGACCGCCATTGCAGCAAAGCCCAAGTTCATGGCAATGGGCAATAAAATGAGCACCGCCAGATAATTCCTTGCCCTTTTCCAGGCGGAACGCCCTTTTTTTACCTCCCAAATGGTATTCATGGAGGTTTCAAGATGGGCAAGAAATGATGCCACCAGCGCCAGGATTGCCGCAGTACCCACAAATCCTAAGGTTGCAAAATCGGTTCGATTGATGTAGCCGAAAATCTTATCGACCATCCCTCGCAAATGGATGACAAGATTTTGTCCCGACCCTTTTACGTCGGCAGCCGAATGCGGGAGTAGAGCTGTTTCGGGCTTCAAATCGTCTTCTGGATCAGTCTCCGGCCCTGCCTGAGACGCGCTGGATATCACAATCTGATCCAGGAACCGATGTGCGAGATCTTGCGTTTCTTCGCTGACACCGATCCCTTTGAGTATGGCGGTCCCCAGCGCCAGCATGGGCGCCATGGCCAGCACAACCGTAAGGGTAAGCCCTCTTGCCCGAAAAGTGACCGCATCCTGCAACATCTTGAGAAATACGATGGAAAAAATCTTAAGACATGCATTGCGGAAACGTGCCGTTTTTGAGGTTCTGGCAGGAACGGCAGCCCACACTTTCCTGTAAAGGAAGCGCGAAATTCCACCGGAAAGGCCGGAGCGAAGATGTGTTGAAGCACCGTCTTGCGTCATGACCTGACTGGGGTCTCCTTCATTGTCTCGTCCAACCCGATGATGGCGGGTTAAAAAGCGGCAGCTCAATCAGCCAAATACCGTGGAAGCGAAACCAATACGGTGGTCAGGTCGTCTTCCGATTGAATCTCCATTTTTCCATTCAGCATACGTAAAATCCGGCTTGTAATATAAAGACCCCGTCCTTCCCCGCTCCCTTCAACAAACTTCATCTTTTGCTGCGGCGACATCCCGCCGCTGTTTTTGATCTCGGCGCAGGCCCATTTCCCTCTGGAGAAAGTGCGAACAGCCAGAATACCCCCTTTCAGGGGAATCGCTTTGGTGGCATTATTCAGAAGGTTGTCAAACACCCTTTCCAGCTGGACGCTGTGGCACTTGACCCTCAAACCCCAGTCGTAAAGTCCCTGTTTCAGCTCCACGCCCTGCCTGAGCATCTCTTTAATCGCCTCTTTATTGATCTCCAGCCTGTTTTGTAACGTGGTGGAAAAATCTACAATCTGTTCTTCCCCCACGGTATAGACCCCCATGGCCAGTTCCTGCAGCCGACTGGTCTCCTCCAAGAGAATATCCACATATTTTTGAATCTGTTTTCTGGAGGATTCCAGATCATCTTCTTGAACAAGCGCTTTGAGGCGGCGGGCAAATCCGGCTGTTGCAATGGCCGGATTTTTAAAGTCGTGCAAAGCGTCATCCAGTTGCTCCATTTTTTGCGCCTTCACCAATTCCCGGCCCAGAAAGAGGAATACGCCAATCTCTTCCTCCCCATACCGCTTCCGATGATCCAGCGCGTCAAAGGTCATGAAATGGGTAATTTGCCCGGCCACCTTCAGGGGAATAAACAGAATCGAATTGATACCGTGGTATCTGGAGAACCGTTTGTGGTTTTCAGACATCAAGGTGCTTCGCTGAACATCCACGATCATGATGTAAAACGGCGTGACCTCCTCATAACGGGAGTCGCCGGTGTAATCCCTAAGGTTCAAAAGCACTTCATAAACGGGTTCACTGCTGACCGGAACCGCCTTTCCCAACGAATGGTAGCTGCTGACGGTCGGGTAGCCCGCCTGAAGTACAACTTTATCCATTGCTGAGCGTACCGAAAACAGGGCGCAACTCTGAAGATCCACCATGTCCGCCAAATCCGGAACCACTTCGTTGAAAACCTCCGCCAGTTTCACGCCTCCGCGGCTGCCAAGTTTTCGAAAAATGTGCGTTACAATCTTCTCCCGTTTTTCGGAAATCCGGTTTAACATCAGAATTTTCTTGTGAGCGATGACGAAACTGAGGCGTTTGGCCATGGTTTCGGCGATTCGGATGTCAAGAGAGTTGAGTTTCCGTTTAATGTCCCCATAGTAGATTTGAATGACACCCAGTGTATCCCGCTCTCTGGGAAAAAACCGCGGGATCTCAAAAGGTATTGCCATCAGAGAATGGAGGCCTTCCTTAAAAACCGTCCGTTTATTATGATATAAATCATCTTTCAGCAGATCCGGGGCAAAATAGGCCTGCCGGGTCCTCAGAACTTCCCCGGCAATGCTATCCCCCAACGGAATAGCCGATTCCCGCGTCTTTTCTCTGGACGGATACGATCCATAGGAAAGCATCTGTTTGGTTTTGGGGTCATATATTCTTACTGAAGCGGATGTGGCTCCCAGGAAAGAGACCATGTGATAGGTCGCCTTTTCAAGGATTTCCTTCTCGGCAAGATCCGGATCGATATCAATGACCTCGTCAATCTTTTGAACCACCCGCCCAAGAAAATTTGAAAGGACGTGTTCTTCGATCCATGTGATGAAATGGGTCCGGGATTCCTTGTTTTCAGGAAAGCCAGCCACCCAAGGCTCCCGCCGAATATCCCCGATTAAATTTTCCAAAACCGACAGCATGGAAGGTACTCTCATTATTTTATATAATAAAAGCGAATCAGCGCAAAAAGTACCAAACACCTACCAACAAGTCAAGCATGTGCGAACCATTCCGTGCCGTTGGATTCCCATTTGAAGGCCCTTGTCCTTGACCCCCATGGTTGCCTGTGTTAAATCTGCATCGAAACACGGGCGCCGCCGAAAACGCCCTAACCCTTTTGTAATTCCAGGGCACGCCCATGAATATTAGAAGAGCCTTTGAAATACTGGAAATCGATGCTGATGCCACACAGGATGAAGCAAGACAGGCTTACAAGGATCTTGTGGCGGTTTGGCACCCTGATCGTTTTTCCCACAATCCACGCCTCAAAAATAAGGCTGAGGAAAAACTGAAGGAAGCCAACCTCGCTTATGAAACGGCAAAACAGTTCTTTTCCACCAAGCAAAGGGAAACGGCCCGTAAAGCGGCGGCTCACGAAGCATCGGACACTCCCCATGAGCGGTCTATTTCGAGGGGCACAAAGACGGAACTGGCCGCAGAATTGGGAACCGGCGCAGTCCTGACACTCTGGTCCTTCCTTTCCAGGAAAATAAATCATATACTCTCTGATGATGTTACGGAAAAAAAGGGGTGAAAGACAGAGCGCAACATGAAAAAAAGAATGCATGGCTTAAAAGGATTTGAGATTGACAGTCTCAGATGATATGATAGACGAAAAAGTGTCGACCTGAAGGGGAACATCATGAAAAAACGCCATAAAACTACAGTTATTGCAATGGTCACCGCACTTGTGCTTCTTTTGGGTCAAAGGAGTACCCTCCTGGCCCAGGAAAACCTAAAAAAACTGGATGACAAGGGCGGGTACATGATGGCAGATCTCGTCGTCATGCGCCCCCTCGGCATTGCCGCCACCGCCGTGGGTGCCGTTGCATACGTTCTCTCCCTTCCCTTTTCCCTTGCAGGTGGAAACGAACCGGAGGCAAGGCAAAAGCTGATGGGCGACCCGGCGAATTATACTTTCACAAGGCCTCTGGGGGATTTCTAAAGATCTCTGGGAGAAATCCTACCACGCTTTCACTCTTCGGTGTGATCCATAACGTCGATTCATTTCCTGTTGCCATGCCCTGAAAACGTAAGGTTTTTCGCGGGACGATGATAGTTGTTCTCGCGGCTCCGTACCACCCCTCGTGGGAGGTATTCCGGATTCACATTCTGCAAGGCGTGAAAAATGTTCCCCTTGATTTTCCTGTTTTGCCGATAAAAACCGTTCAACATATTTTTGATGTCTTCCCGTTTGGTCGCCCCGGCACTGGGGCAATTGAGGCGGATTTCCGGAAAATCCATCTTTTCTCCGTAACGTCTGATCAAATCCTCATCCAGAAGATACAGGGGCCTGATGAGCGTCAGTTTGCCGCCGAACAGTTCCTGCACCGGCAACATGGTGCTGATGGAAGCCCCATAAAAGATATTCAGAAAAAGGGTCTCGATGATGTCGTCTTTGTGATGCCCCAGAGCGATCCGGTTGCATTCAAGGGCATCCGCCATTTCGAACAGCAGTTTTCTTCTCATTCGGGAACAAAGGAAGCACGGATTTTCCCGATTCTCCGCGCCATGGGCGCGTGGACCGATATCACTTTCAATGATTCTGTAATCGAAACCGTTTGACGTCAAAAAGGACTCAATTGAAGCGGTTGCATTTCCACCAAATCCCGGGTCCACGTGAACGGCGGTTATTTGGTAGCTGATGGGGATACGTTTCAGACGCTCGCGCAAAATCCACAAAAGCGCAAGACTGTCCTTTCCGCCGGATATGGCAACCAGGACATGATCGCCGTCTCGAATCATTTTCTGCCGGGATATGGCCTTTCCCGAGAGCCGTTTGACCTCCTTTGTGACAAACCCCAATCTTTCCCGGTCCTCCCTGTCAGCCAACCCTATCTGATAAGCCGATGGCTGACGGCCAACTCCTCGATTAATAATAGCTGGATCTCCTCTTACGTTGCTGCCGTCCCATGATAAGCCCGAAGATAAGCCCCACCAGGAGCACCACCGCTCCACTCAAAAACCACCGATTCCGCTGAGAAGACTTCAACACCATGTTTTCCTTCTGCACCGTCTCAAGGGTCGTTTGCGCTTCCTGCAGGGCATTCAATGCCTTTTCATGGCTTTCCTGAAGCTCCAGAATCGAACCGGAAGCTGCTTTCAGCGATTCATACTTTGTCTTAATGGTATTGAGTTCAGTGGTGGCCTTTGCCAGTTGTTCACTCATCAACTCCTTTTGACCGGAGGACGCTGACCATTCTTTTTCGATGTTCTCGGCCCTCTGTTTGAGACGCGTATTTTCCTTTTTCAGGGCCTGCACCTGAAACTTCCACGGCACATCGCTGGTCAGAAAGCTGCTAACAACCCATCCTTCGTAATTACGGGAATTGCCGTCCTTAACGCTAACACGACACCAACCGGACTCTGTTTTAAGGATGTCCACAGGGGTATCCTGAGTGAGCATGGTAATAATCTTATCCTTTGTGCTCGGTCCTCCCCGTAAGGTTATTTTAGAGGTGTTGGTCACATATGCTTTTTCGGCCCAGCAGGTGTAGGCTGAAAAAAACACCCACAACCCCGTTAACATGAAAACTGTAATTTTCTTCATCTCGCTCTTGCCTCTCTAAACTTTTGGTTGAAAGCGGAAACGAGCTCCAGACATGATCCGTTTACTCTTTTTCCTTCATGATAACCCGAATATCCGTCATCAAGGTTCCCGGATACTGGCCTGCATCATCCTTCTCCAGATATTTGACCATGTCCCAAATGGTATTCAGCGCCATGGAAACACCGACCAGCGCCTCCATTTCCACACCCGTTCGCGCGCGGCACCGCACATGGCAACGGGCCTCAATTCCCTCATCAGACAGTTCAAAGGTCACCCCGACCATATCCAGGGGTATCTGGTGGCAGTGAGGAATTAGCAAGTGGGTTTGCTTCGCCGCGTTCATGGCCGCCACTTCCGCCACGGGCAACGGATTTCCCTTTCGAATTTCCCCATCACGCACCTTTTGAAGGGTCTGCGCGGAAAGCCTTATCTTTCCCGCGGCCAACGCCTGTCGTTTGACCACGGGTTTTTCGCCCACATCAATCATGCCCATATAGCATATACCCCCGCTTCAGAACTCTTCCTTTTTGAAGGACCCTTCCTTCTTGATACGATCCACTGTTTTGATGAGCGCCGGAAAAACGTTATCCCGAATATCGCCGCCTACAACCACGGCCATAATTTCATCACCCACCTGCAACTCTCCGTCACAGGTATCAACCAAAACTTCAATGATACCCGACATCTCTTTGGCATCCTTAACAATATTTTCAATCGCCTCGGGATTAAAGCGGATATTGATGCCCTTTACCGGGTCTCCCCGGAGAGATGTCTTCCGCACCAGACCCAGGTGGGACGCAATCATTCCCATTTTTGAGCTTTCGGAATGCCCTTTCAATGTCTTGATCATCTGCTCGATATTCATTGGCTCCTCCATGAGCAAAACGTGTGGATACTGGAACCCCACATCAGGACGGTTTATTCCCCGTAATGCTATTCGTGCCACTGGATTCTTCACCCTCATCCAATGAAAAAAGCTTTCGTGTGGTGTCCAGATACTCATTCAGCGTAGACCTGCCTGCCTTGCCTTTCAAGAACAAAATGGGGTCATTGAGCATTTTTTCAACAATGGACCGTACCAACACCTCAACGCCCTTCTGGTGCTGGGGGGAGAGTTGTTCCAGTACCGAACGGCTCTTCCCGAATTCATTCAATATAATCGCCTCCGCCTTCTCTCTTAACGAAACGATGGTGGGAACCACGGCCAATGTTTTTAGCCATTTTTCAAACTTCACCACCTCTTCGTTAACAATACGCTGCGCCTTCACCGCTTCTTCCAGACGCTGTGCCTTGTTGATCTCAATGACCCCATTGAGATCATCAATGTCATATAGATAGACGTTGTTCAGCTTATTGACCTTCGGTTCCACATCCCGGGGCACGGCAATGTCGATCAGGAAGAGCGGACGATTTCGTCTTTTGCGGAGCACTTTCTTGATCATTGCGTGGGTGATAACATACGCCTTGGCGGCGGTTGAAGTTAAGACAATATCCGCTTTCAAGAGCTGCTCCTCCATCTCATCAAATGAGACCGGATTTGCCCGGAACCGCTCCGCCACTTCCACGGCCCGCTCAAATGTCCGGTTAAGCACGGTCATGGAACTGACGCCGTTGGTCAACAGATGACGGGCCGCCAGCTCCGCCATTTCGCCGGCGCCGATGAGCAACACCCGTTTTCCTTCCAATTCGTGAAATATTTTCCGTGCCAGTTCAACCGCAGCGTAACTGATGGAAACGGCGGCTCCGCAGATATCCGTTTCGGAGCGCACCCGTTTGGCCACGTGAAACGCCTTGTGCATCAACCGGTTCAGAATTACACCCGACATCTTTGTCCGGGTGGATTGCAGATAAGCGTCTTTGATCTGTCCCAGGATCTGGGGCTCGCCGATAACCATGGAATCGAGACTGGAAGCCACCTTGAAGATGTGCGTCACCGCATCCATGTTTTGGTAGGTGTAGAGAAATGGGGAAAAATCATTCACGGGAATGCTGCCGATTTTGCTCAGCAGTGAAACAACAGCCCTTTTGGCTTCCTGGACCTCTTCCGCAACAATCAGTGTCTCCACACGGTTACAGGTGGACAGAAAGAAACCCTCGCGGACCACATCCAAGTCCCTCATGAGCCCCAGCGCCTTGTGTACATTTTGGGCTTCCACGGCAAGGCATTCCCTCAATTCCACAGGCGCTGTTTCGTGGTTCATTCCGATGTTGATGATCTTCGGCATAATTTCTCAACGCCCCCCCATGTTGCCGAAGCTGTGGTATCCGCCCATCAGAAGGCTGACGCCCAGAAAGGAAAAAATCAACACGGAAAAACAGACAATGGACATGATCGCCGCTTTCCGGCCCTGCCATCCCACCGCAAGACGTTCATGAATCAGTGCCGCATACAAAAGCCAGCAGATGAGAGACCATACCTCCTTGGGATCCCACTGCCAATAGACGCCCAGTGCAAAATGGGCATAGATGGAGCCCACAATCATCCCCAGGGTCAGAAAGGGAAAGCCGTACAGGATGGCATAGTAATTGATGTTGTCAAGGGTGGCCAGGGACGGCAGTCGAGCATAAAACGTATCGAACCGTTTTCGCTTGATCTGCCGCTCCTGAATCAGATACATGATGGCGGCCAGGCATGAAATGGCAAGCAGTGCGTCGCCCACAAACACGGTCCCCACATGGAGCGTGAGCCACAAGCTCTTGAAAATCGGTTTTACCGGTGTTTCCGTCACCGGCACCGCCGATGAAATGGTCATGAAAAAAGCGGCCAGGGGCGCCACGAAAGATCCCAACACCCGCAGTTTAAAGCGTGATTGAATGACCAGGTAGACCCCGATGATGGACCATGAGAAAAATGAAAGGGCGGATTTGAGATCGAGTACCGGCGCCACGCCCAGCGCATAGTAGCGAAGCCCCAGAAAAATGGTGTGAAACCCAAAACCCGCTGCAAGAATCCAGTAGGAAATCCTGAAGACCCATTTCTGCTGTCTGACAATGAAAACAATAAACCCGGCCGTTGCGATGAGTTGGAAACAAAGGGCCAGTATAAACCAGATGGATGTTATGGCTTGCATACGTTGTTGAGGTTTACCTGTTCGGGCAGGATATTCTTAAGACACGACGCCATCCTTTCCGAAGAACCCTCGGAAAAATCTTTCAAAAGATCCGCATCAACAATTTCCTGAAAAATCCGACTGTTTTCTTTCTGGGAAAGGCCCAGAGACAATACCTCTTTTCGCAAACGGCCCATCATGGACAGAAATGCTTCATATTCCCGGCCGAACTGTGTTTCAAGACTTTTTCGAATTCTCCGGGCCATTGCGGGGCTCTTTCCCGATGTGGAAATGGCGATGAGCAGATCCCCCCTTCTGATAATGGAAGGGACAATGAAATCGCAGTCGGGTGGTTGATCGACAGCGTTCACCAAAACACCTTTTTCCCTGGCACATGTACTGACGTGGTGATTCAAATCTTTGTCATCCGTGGCGGCAATGACCATAAATGCACCATTCAGGAATTCGTCCTCAAACTCATTCCCCAGGAAGTGGATCTCATTTTTTTCAACCATTTCCTGCAGTTCGGATGTCAAAACGCGGCCGGCCAAATGAATGATCGCCCCGCATTCCAGCAGGGCCGTCACTTTCCGAAACGCCACATTGCCGCCCCCTACCACCACCACCCTCTTTCCTTCAAGCTCAACAAAAACCGGATAAAAGCTCATCTATTGATACCGATCCACCATGTCTTTCACAACTTTTTTCAGGCCCTCGGCCCTTTCCACGCCTAAAATGCCGCGAATCAAGTTCCGGTTACAATAACACCTGATGCAAATTCTTTCAAGGATGCAGCGGTTTTTTCGAGGGTGCCGGACAATTTCCTAGAGCGCAACCTGCTCTTTGAAGCCGAACCGGATACTGTTGTCGAGATAATAGATGAGGGTGGGTTCGAATTTATATAGTTTAACCCGAAACCGCGAGGTAAAGGCATCCAGGTTCAGAGCCATCCCGGATGAAAAAAACTCTTTGGTAAACTGAAACTTTCTGAGGTAGCCCCTGATGGCCCCTCCGGATTCCAGACCCATGGAGAGCGTCTTGATGCAACCGGTCATCTGAATGCCCCGAATCTCCTGCCAGCCTGCGGCGTAACCATGGATTGCGCCGGAGGCCTGGCCACTTTCCAAGGCTTCCGTGATGTGCCGTGAAGCGGGATCCGAAAAAAAATAGAAAGCCGATTTCATAAATACATAGTAAACCGGCGCCGCCCAGGCCTTTTTTTCACTGCAGGTGGCAAGGGTCAAGGTGTTTTGTTCATTTATCAGCTCCTCGGCCAGTTTCCTGACCTTGTTTGGATCCGGATCTCCCACTTTCTCCTCAGGCATGAAACCCTCCCACCAGAGACAAAAGATGTCTAATTACACTATCTATATTCTTTCAGAGTGAAAAAAATTGCAAGGAAAAAACCGAAGGGTCTTATCCGCGAGACCTCGCCACCTCGTTCCCACGCTCTGCGTGGGAACGGTTTTTAGGGCGCTCTGCGTCTTTCAGCAAAATCATAACAAAGAAGACGGTTCCAGGTGGATCAAATTTTACTGAGGTGAATAAATGCGGTTTTTCAGGGTTCATATATCAGATCCTCCAAAAACATGGCTTCTGCGAGAGCGTTTCGAATAAGTAACCGTCAATGCATTTCAATAATCGATCTCCCCCATCATTTCTTCAGTTTGGAAGGATACAACTTTCATTTTAAAAGGCCAAAATCATTGACAATAGGAAACCACCAAATATCTTCTCACGAATGAACTCACCTGGGAGGCCACCAAGATTATCTCCGCTTATAGCAACAGATGGGTTATCGAGGAATTTTTTAGGAATGCGAAGCAGTTAACCGATATGGAGGGAGCCACTATCAGGAGCGAGCAAGGCGTGACATTAGCGTTATGCCTGGTGTCCTGGATTGACTTCCTCCTCCATCTGGAAAACCACAAGCGAAGCACTGCTGAAAAATTGCCAAAGGAACCATTAACGGTTCCTTCGATAGTCCGTTTGGCACAGTACGATAATCTCGAAGCTTTCGTGGAACGACTTCAGAAGGATGATGGATTTCTCAAGCATGGGACATCAGTATTTAAACATCCCGTCCTCATACACCACCACCGTGTCCCCGGATTTCAAATGGGCGGTAACCGTCTTGGGTTCGGTGTTCACCAGGTCCCAGTGGAGTGCGGAATCGTTAAATCCCAGTTCTTTTTTTTTGGCTTCCGTAAGTGTCGACGGATCTCCGTCAAAAGTGTCCGAGTAAGAGGCGCCCACAGCCAGATGGCAGTTGCCGTTGTTCCCGCCGAAATTTTCGTCATAAAGGGTGCTTGCCATAAAACAATCGATTTTGGAGAAACGCTTATCCGTAAGGGAAAACTCACCCACGCGACAGGCGCCTTCATCCATGTCCAATTGCTTTTTGGCAAAGGATTCCCCATTTGCTGCCTTGATTTCCGTCACATTTCCATTCTCAAACGTGAGGTTGACTCCCTCCACATAGTTCCCGCTTCTAAAGGAAGGCTGGTTGGCAAAATACGTTCCTTCGGTGCCGCGCCAGTCGGGGGAGATAAATAGCTCAAAACTGGGAATGTTATGTCCGGAGATGCCGATCCACTTTCGTTGATGGCCCGGCGTGATCTTGAGATCGATGTTTYCGGATACAACATGGTAATACTGGACATCCATCTCGTTCATCCATGTTTTGATTTCCATGGCCTCGTCAAAGATATTTTCCCATGCCTTGACCGGATCGGGTTGATCCAGGTAGCAGCTTTGACGATCTGACCGGTGTACTCTTCCAGGCTGATGCCGGCATGGTGCGCCAGTTCATCGGTGGGAACGGCACACAGGGTCCACCCGAGCTTTCCCTGTTCTTCCCGCTCACGCATGATGTCTCTTAATGGTTTTATGGCCACCGCCACCTTGCCGATGCGTTTGGGATCGATATCCGCCAGGTGCGTCAAGGAGGTGGGCCCATGGAGGAAGATCCTGCCATTGAGGTTTCGAAACAGCTCCTCGTCCCATGATCCCCTGAAAACCAGTTGATCTTCATCTGATTTTTTATAGAAATCATGCTCCATGACCGTTGTTTTGCTCAACCGCATAACGGGATGAACCCCCATCTCCAGGAGCTTTCCATGAAGGAGTTCGGCCAGTTTCAACCCCGGAAGGTCAAACTGAACCATGACCACGTCCCCCTTCTCAAAGGGTTCGGTTCTGGCTGTCTTAAGTCCCCATAACAGGACATCGGCATATTTATTCATCTGCTCTTCTGTTAACATAATTTATTCTCCTATGATTTAAATCACTCCAGCATTTCTGCTCTGATCTGTTTTCCGGGAAGCTGGGAACGAATCGTTCCATTAATATAAAACCCGAGACCCAGGATCACATCATCTTCCATTTTCAGAATCACATACCCTTTCTCCAGTGCCGGATCAACGGGAACCTCTCCTTCAAAAACAAGTGTTTTAAGCTGTGTCATGTTCAGTTGAAAAACGGCCTTTGTGGCAAACTGACCGAAAATTTGAATGAAACGGGTGGTGGGTTTGATGAAATGCCCCACCTTTCTGGAAGCCCTGAGGCCGACTTTGCTGATTTTGAGATGCGCACCGTTTTTTACTTCCTCGGATTTTCGAAGAATAAACCAACCCTTCTTCCTTTCAAAGAGATGGTATGGTTCAAGAATCGCCTGAGGGATTCCGAAACGCGCAAACAGATAGGCTGAGACAGCCCGCCTGCTCTCATTTGTGGCCAATTCTGGCCATGAAGAATCCCACTGAATCGGTTTGGTGGGGATAGAAACGGGCGGTTCTTGCAAGGCGTTTGTCATATGTTTCATGGTTCCATTCCGTTAGTCCGGGTTCAAAAGCGACTTTTAAATCAATGGGAAGTAACTCCGCATCCCTATGGTTTAACAGGGAATTGATCACAGCTTCATTTTCCGCCGGATTGTAGGTGCAGGTCGCGTAAAGCATTTCTCCATCTGCCTTAAGAAGATCGAACCCGCGCAAAAGAATTTTTTTCTGTGTGTCGGGGAGCTTGGTTTTCCCTTTGTCTTCACGATAGAAGGTCTTTTTTGATGTGATTCTGAATTTGCCTTCGCACGAACAGGGAACATCGGCCAGAATATAATCAAACGGGTGGCGTAGGGGAAATTCCTGGGCCTGATAACCGGTTACAACGGCATTTTGAACTCCCAACCTTGAGAGTGTATGCCCCAGGGGTACATGACGGTTAGAAAAGAGATCGTTGCAAACCATGAAACCCGTGTTTTCCACCAAATCCGCCAAATGAGCGCTTTTACCCCCCGGCGCCGCGCACATGTCCAGGACAAGGGCATGCTTTCGGGGGCGCATTGCCAGGGCTGCCAGTGCCGAGGTCATGGCCTGCGGGTGAAAATACCCGAGGAAGTATTCCAGAAGGTTCCCGGGATAGGGGAGGTTTTGAGCCACAAAAAGGGTGTCATATGCCTTTAACACCTGCGTCAGCCGGATCCCTCTTTCTCTCAGTCGCGACACCACCTTTGAAGGTGCTGCCAGCAGGCGATTCATTCTCAAATGAACGGGAAAAGGCTTTTCCAGGCTTTCCTGAAAAAGAGAAAAATCAGGGATAATGTCTCTATAAATTTCAAAAGCAGTATTCAAAGGGTCCTCAATCTTGGTATTGTCGGTGCCCGACAATGGTTTCGGCAATCTTAAATTTTCCTTTTTTTGTTGTCAATTCCCATTTGGTTAGGTGTCATCGAGAGACGTTCTCGAAGCTTCATTGATAATTTCATGGAAATGTTATAAGAGACAATTGAACTTGGATCATGATGTTTAGAAGCCTGTAAGGATAACCAAAAATATGGCTATACTTGTTTGTCCCTGGTGGCTGGCGTATACCTTTGATCATCGGCTGAGACGCCTGGTTCACAATCCCTCGAAACTTTTCGGAAAATATGTCGGATCGGGGATGACCGTTGTGGATTTGGGATGCGGCCTGGGGTTTAATACCATCGGCCTGGCAGAACTGGTGGGAGACGAAGGACATGTGGTGGCCCTGGACATTCAGCAGAAAATGCTGAATGGGATGATGAGACGGGCCAAAAAAATGGGTTTTGAAAAGCGGATCGAAGCCCACCTGGCAAAGGAAAACGATTTGCGGTTGCAGGTAAACGCCCAGTTCATTCTCGCCTTTTTCATGGTTCACGAGGTACCCGATCCGGATCGGTTGTTGGCTCAGGTGGCGGAAAATCTTTCTGAAAACGGTCGGTTCATGATGGTTGAGCCGGCGCTTCATGTTTCAAGAAAGAATTTCCAACATGGCATTGCTCAGGCTGAAACATCGGGTCTGGTCCTCAAAGACCAATACAAGATACCTTTTGGAATGACTGCCGTATTTGTTAAGGCCGTAACTCCGAAACGAACTTCCCGACGGCCTCAACGCCATCCTTTTCCATGATTCTGAGTGTTTGCGTACCGATAACCGCAATGTCCGCTTTTCCGCTCAGATAATCCACATCACTTTTGCAGCTGACGCCGAAACCCACTGCCAAGGGGAGGCTTGAGGCGCTTCGGCATCTTTTGAGGTAATCGTCCAGGCTTTCGCTGAAAGCGGTTTGAGCCCCCGTAACCCCCTTTCTGGCGACACAGTAAATGAACCCATGGGCGAAACCGTTCAGGTACGCCATGCGCTCGGAAGTGGTGGTGGGCGAGAAGATGGGCACGGAAGACAAATCGTGAGCACGCATGGTGTTCAGGTATTCGCTTCCTTCTTCAGGAGGCAGATCCGCAATGATGGCGCCTTTGAGGCCTGTGTCTGCCATTCTTGAGACAAAAGAATTCACGCCATATCGATACAGAATATTGTAATAGGTCATGATGAGAAATGGTATCTGGAATTCCCCGGCAGCTTTTGCGGCAAATTCCAGGCACTTTTCCACGGTGGCCCCTCTTTCGAGCGCCGTCTGGTTGGCGCGCAGAATAACGGGACCGTCGGCAATGGGCTCTGAAAAAGGGATCTGCAGTTCCATCAGGTCTACGCCTGCCTTTACCATTTCCTTTACCAGATCCATGGATGCTTCAAAGGAAGGATATCCCACCACAATATGGGTCATGAGCAGAATCGGCTTTTCTTTCAATCGCTTTTTCAGATATTTTTCAAGCATGGTAGGCCTCCGCTTTTTTCCGGATGAAGGTTTTCCAGTGGGGGTCGTCAAAGGCATCGGCAACGGTGAAAATATCTTTGTCCCCGCGCCCGGACTGATTAATCAAAATGATGTCATCCCCTGAAAGGCCAGGGGCCTCCTTGAAAGCCTGGGCGAAGGCGTGGGCCGATTCCAGAGCCGGAATAAGCCCCTCCGTTTTCATGGTGAGCCTCAACGCGTCAATGACTTCTTTATCGGTCGCTCCCGTAAAGCGGACCCGTCCGCTTTCACCCAGAGAAGCCAGGATGGGGCTCACGCCCACATAGTCCAACCCTGCCGCCACACTGTGGGTTTCTTTCATCTGACCGTCATTATTTTGAAGAAAATAGGTTTTGTACCCCTGGGCCACCCCCGGGCTGCCGTCTCCGGAGGCGATTCGCGATGCATGTTTTCCGGAATGAAGCCCTTTTCCGGCTGCTTCCGCTCCCACCAGTTCCACCGGGTCATTCATGAAGCCATTAAAAATTCCAAGGGCGTTGGAACCGCCGCCCACGCAAGCATACACACGGGTCGGCAGTTTTCCTGCCAGCGCCAGGATCTGCTTCCGGGCTTCCCGGCCGATGATGGACTGAAACCAGGAAACCATTTCCGGATAGGGGTGTGGGCCGCAGGCGGTGCCCAACACGTAATGGGTGTTGTCCATGTTTGAGACCCAGTCCCTGAAAGCCTCGTTGATGGCATCCTTCAGAATTCGGGATCCGTCGGTCACCGGGACGACTTTCGCTCCCAGCCGTTCCATCCAGAACACGTTGGGCCGCTGGCGCAGCACGTCTGTTTCTCCCATATATATGGTACACGCCAGTCCGTATTTGGCGGCCATGGTGGCGGTGGCCACACCGTGTTGTCCGGCGCCTGTTTCCGCGATGACCCTGGATTTTCCCATCCGCTTTACCAGAAGCCCCTGGCCCATGACGTTGTTGGCCTTGTGAGCGCCGGTGTGGTTGAGGTCTTCCCGTTTGATAAAAATCCTGGCCCCGCCAAAGTGCCGGGTCAGATTCTCGGCGTAGGTTATGGGCGTGGGTCTGCCGGAGTAGGTGTGCATGATCTCCTCATATTCCTGCCAGAAAGAGGGATCCGATTTAGCCTCTTCAAAAGCGGAGACCAGTTCATCAAAGGTTGAGACCAGTATTTCCGGGATGAATGCACCCCCGTATCGGCCGTAATATCCGCGTTGCTCCATTGCTATGGCTGTCTCCTCTAATTAGATAACTGCGAGATTTTCACTCCCTCACAAATTTGAAAGGAAGATCGCAAACCCCGTTTTCTATTGCGAATTCGTTTTTTATTTCGACGGCCCGGCAAAATCCCGTACTTTTCCCATGAATAAACGTATCAGCTCATGATCTTTTATGCCGGGACGCTCTTCAACACCGCTGCTGATATCGATGGCCGAAGGGGTTACCTTGTTAAGGGCTTCCTGAACGTTTCCAGGATTCAACCCGCCTGAAAGCACCATGGGGATACCGCAGGCCTTGGCCTGACATGCCAGTCGCCAGTCAAAGGTTTTCCCGGTGCCGCCGTCTACGCCTTTTTGATAGGTATCCAGAAGGATGGCCCTCACGTGGCCTTTATATGGGGCGATTCGGGAAAGCGTTTCTTCTCCTTTGACCCGAAACGCCTTGATAACGCGCGCCCCCAGTTCGGCACAGTCCGAAACGGTCTCATTTCCGTGGAGCTGAATAAGGTCCAGGCCACAGAAATGAACGATCTCTTTTATGGTCGAGGATGCCTCGTTCACAAACACCCCCACGGTTTTGACGAAGGGAGAGATGCGTTGGGTGATTTCCTTCGCTTTTTCAGGCGTGATTCGCCTTGGACTCTTGGCAAAAATGAACCCCAGGGCATTGGCGCCCAATTCCACCGCCTTCTCGGCATCCGCCATTCGGGTTATTCCGCATATTTTGACCTGGACCATTTTTTATACTCCGGCCTGAAGCAATTCCGCAGCTTTTTTCCCCGGATCATCCGCGGCCATCAGCGCCGAACCCACCAGCACCGCCTGAAGGTTCAAGCCTTTTAACGCGATCATGTCATCCGGGCTTTCGATGCCGCTTTCGCTGATCGCCACGCGATCCTTCGGGATCAGTGGCGCCAGTTCAAGGGTGGTGTTCAAGTCGATTCTGAACGTATCCAGATCACGGTTGTTGATGCCGATGATTTGGGCATTGCATTGGACCGCCTTATCAAGGTCCTCTTTGTCATGAATTTCGGTCAGTACCGCCAATCCACATTCCTTTGAAACAAAAAGCAGGCGCTCCAACTTTTCAAAAGAGAGCATTCGAGCAATGAGCAGTATGGCATCTGCCCCAAAGTCCGCCGATTCCTTGATCTGGACTTCATCAATGATAAAGTCCTTTCGTAAAATGGGCAGGCCGACGGCCTTTTTGAGTTGGGGCAGGTTTTGAAGATCCCCTTTGAAAAAATTTCTGTCCGTCAAAAGGCTAATGGCGGCAGCACCGGACGTTTCATACGCCTTTCCGATGATAGTGGGATCGGAAATTTGACGGATAGTGCCGGCGGAGGGGGACCCGAATTTAATTTCAGCAATCAGATCAATTCCTTTATGATTTGTAAGCGCCTTCTTAAAGTCGAGCCGGTGCTTCGAAAAATCGATCCCGGGAGCAGCGTATCCCACCCGCTTCAAACGTTCGACCTCTGATTGTTTCTCTTCAAAAATTTCAGCCAGTCTGGCGTGCATTTAGAGTTCCTTTCGCACGAAGTCGGTGCACCCGCATGTAAAATCGATCAATGCGTCCAGTTTTTTACTTGCCAAACCCGAATCGATTACCGATTCAGCCCGCTTGATCCCTTCCGCGAAATCCGAATCCAGGCCCGAAGCCACATAAGCCGAAGCGGCATTCAAAAGGACGATTTCCCGTTTTGGGCCTTTTTCACCGTCAAGGATATTGCGGACGATTTCAGCATTTCGTTTGGCGTTGCCGCCCTCGATCTCTATTGGCTGCGCCCGTTTAAACCCATAGGTCTCAGGTTCCATCTCAAAGGTATGCAGCTCACCGTTTTTAAGGTGCGTCACCTTTGTCTTGCCGCAGATGCTGATTTCGTCATAGGTCCCTTCGCCGCAAACCACGAATGCCTGGCGTGTTCCCAGATTATTGAGTACACTGGCCATCATTTCAGTGAGTTCAGGTGAATACACCCCCAGCACCTGCACGTTGGCATTGGCGGGATTGGTGAGGGGACCCAGCAGGTTGAAAAGGGTTCTGAGCCCGATTTCGCGCCTTGGTCCGGCAGCGTATTTCATGGCGCCGTGAAAACTGGGGGCGTACAGAAAGCCGATGCCGACTTCATTTACGCACCGTTCCACGTCTGCGTGGTTGATATCCAGGTTGACACCCAGGTTTTCGAGCACATCGGCGCTTCCGCAAAGGCTTGAGACGGCGCGATTGCCGTGTTTGGCCACGCGGAGACCGGCACCGGCCGCAACAAAGGCGGTGGTGGTGGAGATATTGAAGGTGCGGGTGCCATCTCCGCCGGTTCCCACAATGTCCAGAAGGGTTTCATCTTCCGCATTGATTTCATCCCGGTCGATATTGACAAGGTGGTTGCTGACATCTATTTTTCCGGCTTTATCCCGCATCACTTTGGCGGCTCCGGTGATTTCCGTCACGGTTTCGCCCTTCATTCTGAGGGCTGTCAAAAAAGCGCCGATTTGGGCGTCGGATGTCTTCCCGGTCATGATTTCGTCCATGGCGGAGATCATTTCCTGTTCCGTCAGGTCCTGGCCGTTTACTGCCTTGGCAATTGCATCTTTAATCATTGGTCTATCCTCCTTAAAAAGTTTTTCATCATATCCAAACCGGCATCGGTCAGGATCGATTCCGGATGAAACTGCACCCCTTCCATGGGATGCTCCCTGTGCCTGATGCCCATGACCTCTCCCTGTTCGGTCCAGGCGCTGATTTCAAATTCCTTCGGTATCCGGTTTCGGTTTACCAGAAGGGAATGATAGCGGATGGCGGAAAAGGGATTGGGCAGTTCGCTGTAAAGGGTCCTGCCATCATGGAAGATTCGGCTTGTCTTACCGTGCATGATACGACCGGCCCGAATCACCTCCCCCCCGAAAGCCGCGGCCATGGATTGATGCCCGAGGCAGACGCCCAGAACGGGGATGCGGTGGCCGAATTCCCGGATGGCTTCCATTGAAATGCCGGCATCATCCGGCGTGCCGGGGCCGGGGGAGATCACCAGAGCCGCCGGTTTCAGCGCTTTCAGATCGGAAATACTCGCCTGGTTGTTCCGCCGTACAAAGACGGGTTTCCCCAGAGTCTGTATCATCTGAACAAGATTGTAGGTAAAGGAGTCGTAATTATCGATCATGAGAATCATCCTTCTTGTGTCCTCCTGATGGCCTGAAACATGGCGCCGGCCTTGTTGAGTGTTTCCTGATATTCGTTTTTCGGGTCGGAGTCTGCCACGATGCCGGCGCCCACCTGTAAAGAGATGCTGTCTTTATTAAGCGTTATGGTGCGAATGGTGATGCAGAAATCCATGTTGCCGTTGAAGCCGAAGTACCCGACGGCCCCCGCATAAGGTCCTCTCGGGGAGGGCTCCAGTTCGTGGATGATTTCCATGGCACGAATCTTGGGGGCGCCGGAAACCGTTCCGGCGGGAAACGCCGCCATGAAAAGATCAAAGGCATCCTTTTCGGGACTCAAATGAGCTTCCACCCTGCTGACCAAATGCATGACATGGGAGTACCGTTCCACCTCCATAAGCCTGGGGACGGTCACTGTTCCGGGTGCCGCCACCTTTCCAGCGTCATTTCGGCCCAGATCCACCAGCATGATGTGCTCGGCCCGTTCCTTGGGGTCTGCCATGAGTTCCTTTTCAAGGGCCTGATCAACCTTTTCATTTTTTCCCCTGGGACGCGTTCCTGCGATGGGTCGCAATTCAATGAGATCGTCGGTCAATCGGACCAGAATTTCAGGGGAAGCGCCGATGAGCCGGCTGTCTCCGAAATTGAGATAAAACATGTAAGGGGATGGATTGAGACTCCTGAGGTTTCGGTACAGGGTAAAATCTTCACCGGAAACATGTCCTTCAAACCGCTGTGAGAGCACCACCTGAATGGCATCCCCCGCAACAATATATTCCTTTGTCTTTTTGACGGCGGCCATGAATTCTTCTTTTTCCATGGTGGATGTCAGCGCTGAGATTTCCAGACCGTTCTCATTTATTGCGCTTGGAACGTGTCCCTCGAGTTCGCAAACGGTTTCATTTACGGCATCACAGGCCTTTGAATATGCCGATTCCGGGGCGGTGTCCTTTTGCAGGTGAGCGTGGGCGACCACAGTGATTTTGTGCGTTAAATGGTCGAAGATGATGAGTCTTTCCGATGCGGTGAAAATACATTCGGGCATGTCTTCATAAAGACTGCTTCCGGGGACCGGCTCCCAGGTGCGAATCAGGTCGTAGTTGAAAAAACCCACAAGACCCCCTTGAAAGGGGGGCAAATCCTTCGATGTGACGGAACGATATTGTGAAGCCAGGCCCCGCAAAGCATTTAACGGCTGTTGAACGTCGTTGAGGGTCTCGATTTCCCCATGCCGTAATATTTCCATTTTCTGGTTTTTATACCGAACAACCAGGCTGGGCTTGTACCCGATAAAACTGTACCGCCCCCAATTTGACCCGCCATCCGCACTTTCAAGGAGATATGAAAAGTTCTTATCCTTGATTTTCAGATAAGCGGAAACCGGCGTTTCCGTATCCGCCAGAAATTCCTTGTAAACGGGAATCAGGTTGCCCTTGGCGGTCATTTGTCTGAACTGTGAAAGTGAAGGTTTTATTTCCAAGATTTTTATTCCTCAAAAACGAAAAAGGGCCGCGGAGATTTTGCCCCACGGCCCTTTTTCGTCTGATTGTATTCATAAAAAAACCGTGAAGCCCTTGATGAAGCGCGCCACGGTTTGTTTTGTTTAATTTATGTTGCTGCTGGTTCTAAATCCGGTCGGCACACCTCGTCTGTATCAAGTTGCGCCACCACCAGTTTCTTAAAGCTATTTTGATGTTTTTTGCCTCACGCGTTTCCATAATCGATACTTTTAATCTTTTCAAAAAAAAATGTCAAGGTGTTTTTTTAAAGAGCGAATCCGGAACGTCTACTCATGGACAATAATCATGTTCTTGCCTTCACTTACCCGTAAAGACCGGAC
Organism: delta proteobacterium NaphS2; assembly: GCA_000179315.1. GTDB lineage: Bacteria > Desulfobacterota > DSM-4660 > Desulfatiglandales > Desulfatiglandaceae > NaphS2. Next base: position 6,477 of record ADZZ01000016.1, on the reverse strand, counting down.
TGCGTTTTTCAAAAAATGATTGGATGCCCTCCTTAAAGTCATCGCTTCGATAGGCCAAGCGACGCAACCCCTGGATTTCTTCAAAATCATCGGGGCAAATTCCCGGTCCCGCCGTGAGACGCTGCATTTCCTTTTTGAGGACGCGCACCGCCAAGGGCGCCCTGCTTGAGATGTCCCGTGCAATTTTCATGGCCGCCGGCTCCAGTTCATCAGACGGTACCAGGCGGTTCAAAAGGCCCAGCCGGTAGGCGTCTTCCGCAGAAAGCGGCTGCGCCGTAAAGAGCATTTCCTTAATGATGTGAACGGGAAGCACCCCAAGGAAGTGGTTCACGCCGGCCGTGTTATAGGAGAGCCCCAGTTTGGCCGGTGTGATGGCAAAGGTCGATGAAGATGTCCCCACCAGGATGTCGCAGGTCATGGCGAGATCGCAGGCGCCTCCCCAGACGCTTCCCTCGACCATTCCGATGACCGGCACCTCAAAGCTGCGCACCCGGTGAAGCAGTCTTTCAAAGGGGACATTCCAGGTAATGGGATCCTGGCCGTCCAGGGGTATTTCCTTGATGTTGTGACCGGCTGACCATACCCTGGCCCCGGGCGTGGCCCGCAAAATAACGACGCGGATATCCATCGTTTCAAAACGGTCCAGCGCGTCAAGAATCCCTTGTACCAGTTCGGCACTGAGGGCATTCAGCTGTTTCGGGTTTTGCATGGTCACGATTCCGATGTGTTCCGTGACTTCATGGCGTGTCACACTGTTTTGCTGTTTCTTGTCAGATTTTTCCGGTGGCATACGGCCTCCTTGAAAAACTATTTAACCAGCAGAACCGGGCACTGTGCCAGAATGCTTACTTTGTAACTGATGGTCCCCCACCCCTGGCTCGGCGCTTCAAGATCCACTTTGTGGGATTTCATGATAATAAGATCCACATTGTTTTCTTCCGCATATCGGACGATCTCCTGTGTCCGGTTGCCGTATACCACCTGCGGTTCTACTTCTGCTTCGGTGATGTCCGGGCGATTGATGATGTCATTAAGCCCTTTAAAAGAACGTTTCTCAAGGCCGCTGTAAAAATCTTCGAATTCTTCAAAAGTCGTGTTCTGGATGATCTCGATGACATGCAATAGGCTGATTTTTCCGTTTTCCATGGAGCAAAGTCCGACTGCAATCTCAAGGGCGTGTTGGTTATCATCTAAGAAATCCGTTGGGACCAGAATATTTTTGAACATTGTAAGTTCTCCGTCTGATGATTACACCGCAAAGTCAACTTTGATTTTGAACATCTCTTCAGCGGGAAGATTTAAGATCTCTCTCACGCCGGTTTTTTGCCGAATGGTCTCAAGCGCCTCTTCAATCATTGCCATTTCTTCGGCAATGAAAGTAAACCAGACATTGTATGAATGGGCGCGCAAATAGTTGTGGGTTACCCCGGGATAAGCATTCACGGTTTCAACAAAATGGTCGATTTTTTCCTCGGGTACGCGTGCGGCACACAGGGTGCTGACAAAATTCAGCTTGGATGTGTGGAAATTGCCGCCGATCCGCCGAATGATGCCCTTCTTTTTAAGGCGTTTTACGGCTTCAATAACCGCATCCTCGGTCATATTGAGTCTTTTAGCCAGGTCACGATAGGGCGTGGATGAAATGGGAAAATCAGATTGAATTTCATTCAGGATCTTTCGGTAGGTTGTGTCCATCAGGAAACTCCGGGTTCATAGGCACAAAGGGGTTCTTCCGCCAGGTGGTCTCCGGTGGCCTCATAGGCCCGTGCCCGACAACCGCCGCAAGATCGAATGTAGCCGCACCTTCCGCATTTTCCCTTGTAGGCTGAAAAATCTCTTAGGGAATTGAAAATCTCGGAATTCTGCCAAACCGATTGAAAAGACGCTGTTTTGAGGTCACCACAGGCCAGCTCCAGGTAACCGCACGGTTGCACGATGCCGGTGTTGGAGATGAAACAGAAGGCGGTTCCTCCCAGACACCCTCTGGTGACCGCGTCCAGACCATAGGTTTCAAAGCTGACCTTTTCCCCTTTCTTGCGGGCTTCCTGTCTCAGTATGCGGTAATAGTGGGGCGCACAGGTGGCTTTCAGGTGAAGGGGCACCTGATCCCGCATGCGGTAGAACCAGTGCAGGAGCTTTTCGTATTCCAGCGAATCGATTTCCTGATTGACCAGATCCTTGGCCCGCCCCGTGGGCACCAGCAAAAAGATGTGATGGGCGACGGCCCCCAGTTTAACGGTCAGATTAAGGATCTTTTCAAGTTCGTTCACGTTATGGCGACTGACGGTGGTGTTGATCTGGAATTCAAGACCATGCTCGTTCAGCAGACCAATGCCTTCCATGGCACGTTCAAAAGCGCCGGGGACTTTTCTGAAGGCATCGTGCTGTTCGGCGGTTGCACCGTCGATTGAAATGCTGAGCCGTTTGATGCCGGATGCCTTCATTTGTGCGATGCGCTGCGGTGTCATCAGGGTTCCGTTAGTGGCCATGACCATGCGAAGACCCATTTCGGTGCCGGCTTTGGCCAGATCAAAAATGTCTTCCCTCAAAAGAGGCTCTCCCCCTGTGAGAATGACGATGGGATTTCCCACCTGCTGAATCTGTTGAAGGATCTCAAGGCATTTTTTCGTGTCCAATTCTCCGGGATAGGGGCCCCGTTCGGAACCTGCACGGCAGTGAACACAGTTGAGATTGCATTTTCGCGTCAGCTCCCAGGCCACGAGACGAAGCTGTGAGCCCGGTCCGGATGGTGCATGATGTGGGTGGTGAAAATTGTGATCAGTTTCCATTTCTCAATAATTGCGCAGCTTCCTTTGCAAAATAAGTCAGAATCAGGTCGGCGCCCGCCCTCTTGATGGCGAGCAGCATTTCCATCATGGCCCGTTCTCCGTCCAGCCACCCTTTTGATGCTGCGGCTTTCACCATGGCATATTCACCACTGACATTATAGGCGGCCAGTGGGAGCAGGCTGATGCCGCGGACCCGTGTGACGACGTCCAGATAGGGGAGGGCGGGTTTGACCATGATCATGTCCGCTCCCTCTTCCATGTCCAGTTCCGCCTCTTTGATGGCTTCGAGAGCGTTGGCCGGGTCCATCTGATAACCGGTGCGGTCACCGAACCGGGGGGCCGAATCGGCTGCATCCCGAAAGGGCCCATAAAAGGCGGACGCATATTTGACGGCATAGGAAAGGATCCCGCGGTCCGTGTAGCCGGCCTTATCCAGGGCACGGCGAACATGGCCGATGCGCCCGTCCATCATATCGGACGGAGCGACAAAATCGGCCCCCGCACGGCAATGGCTCACGGCCTGTTTGGACAGCAATTCCAGCGTGCCGTCATTATCCACGGTACCATCCACGATAATACCGCAGTGCCCGTGATCCGTATATTCACAAAGGCAGACATCCGTCATGACCACCATGTCCGGTAGTTGGTCTTTGATGGTCTTGATAGCGATTTGCACGATACCGTCATCGGCCCAGGATCTGCTTCCCGTGGCATCTTTTCCATCGGGCAGGCCGAAAAGGATCAATGCGGGAACACCCGTGTCCCACAGTTTTTTGGCTTCTTCCAAAAGTGTGTCCGGTGAAAACTGAAATTGACCGGGCATGGAACGGATGGGATCCTGAGTATTTTTGCCGTGTTTAACAAACAGAGGGGCAATGAAATCCTTTGTGGAAAGGTGGGTCTCCCGAACCATTTCACGAATGGCGCCGGTTTTTCTCAATCGTCGCGGTCGGATGATCATGGGTTGGTTTCTCCCGAATGATTATTATGATATCTCTTCATCGGTCAAATAGCACGCCGGTTCGGCAGCCCAGATATCGCCGGTTACCGCTTCCGCTCTGACCCTGAAATTTCCGGCACACACGTCCAGCCAACGGCATGTGGCGCAACGGCCTTTTACATGTTTCTTTTTTTCCTTGAGCTTTGCCATCAGGGGATTGGAAAGATCGGCCCAGATTTCGCTGAACGGGCGTTTCAGGATATTGCCGAAACTGTAATGCCGCCAGAACTGATCCGCATGAACTTCGCCATCCCAACTGATGCACCCGATGCCGAGACCGGAGCTGTTTCCTTCATTCATTTTGAGTAGCTGCAGCACATCCGCCGCTCTCGGGTCTTTTTCCCTCAGCATGCGGAGATAAACATAAGGGCCGTCCGCGTGGTTGTCCACGGTAAGCACTTCTTTGGGTTTTCCACGCCCATGGAGATCTCTGGTGCGGTCCATGATGAGGTCCACCGCGGCCCTGGTCTGCGTATGGTCCAGGTCTTCTTCCACCATGCTCGATCCCCGTCCGGCATACACCAGGTGATAAAAACAGATCCGCGGAATTTCCATTTCTTCCACCAGGTCAAAAATACGTGGAATTTCAACAACATTCAGTCGGTTGATGGTAAACCGCAACCCCACCTTCAAACCCACCGCCTGGCAGTTCCGAATTCCCGCCATGGCATCCCTGAAAGCACCCTTTTTCCCTCGAAAGCGGTCGTTTACGGTTTCCATTCCGTCGAGGCTCACCCCCACATAGGAAAGGCCCACCTTCTTCAGTTCTTCGGCCTTTTGGGGGGTAATGAGGGTGCCGTTGGTGGAAATGACGGCCCGCATCCCTTTGGAAACCGCATAATGGGCAAGTTCCACCAGATCAGGACGCATGAGTGGTTCTCCTCCAGAGAAGAGGATTACTGGGGAACCGAAATCCGCCAGATCGTCAATCAGGCGCAATCCCTGTTCATGGGTGAGTTCCCCTTTGGATTTTTGCAGGGCGGCCTTGGCGTAACAGTGGACACATTCGAGGTTGCAGGCTTTGGTGACGTTCCACACCACCACGGGCCGTTTGTCTTCGGAAAACTGCAACAGGTGACTGGGGAGATCCTTTGAGCGTCTGCCGTATCTGAGGGCGTCGGAGGGCTCCACCGTGCCGCAATAGAGTTTGGATATACCGATCATTTTATTTTAAATCCAATGGGTTTTATTCTTGTTTCGTTAGGGGCGGCCCCCTGTGGTCGCCCTGTTTTCGAGTGTCCAAACATAGCAGACAATCCTTCGGGAACGCAAGTGTTCATTGATCGCCGATGATTCCGCATTTCACAATCCGCAATTTTTATTTCTCTCCAACCACATGCAGCTTCATCATATTGGTCTTTCCGCGGTTTTGAAGGGGGTGGCCGCCGACAATGACAATACGGTCATTTTTCTTCACCAGGCGTTTTTTTCGAAGCTGTTCTTCCATCATCTCGATCATGACATCCGAATTGTCCATGACGGGAAGCAGCAGGCTTTTTACGCCCCAACAAAGCGCCAGGGAGCGTTGAACGGTTTCGGCGGTTGTAAAAGCGATGATGGGAACCGGCGGCCTGTATTTGGAGATGAGCCGGGCGGTGAATCCGGATTGGGAAAAAGCGACGATGGCATCAAGCCCCAGGTTTTCCGCCGCCAGGCAGGCGGCTTCCGAAACAGTGTCTGAAAACCCGGCGGTTTTGCGGGAAAAAGGCGGGGTTGCCGGAAAATTTCTTTCCGTTACCCTGGCGATTCGCGCCATCATTTTGACCGCCTTTGCCGGATATTTGCCCACGGATGTTTCCCCGCTCAGCATGACGGCATCGGTACCGTCCAGAATGGCGTTGGCAACATCCGATGTTTCGGCCCGGGTCGGCAACGGATGCTCCGTCATGGATTCCAGCATTTGTGTAGCGGTGATGACCATTTTTCTTTCCTGGTTTGCCAGCGCGATCATATTCTTCTGTGCGACGGGTACCTGTTCAGGGGAAAGTTCGACGCCCAGATCTCCTCGCGCCACCATGACGCCATCAGAGGCTTCAAGAATTTCGTCCAGCTTATCGAGGGCCTGAGGTTTCTCAATTTTGGAGATTACGGGAATATCGGCCCCTCTTTTCTTGAGAATGCGTTTCAGGATCTCAACATCCCTGGCACCCCGAACAAAAGAGAGCGCCACATAGTCAATTCCCATATCCAGTCCAAAATCGAGATCCTTCCTGTCTTTTTCCGTGACGGCATGAATGCCTGTGGTGATTCCGGGAAGATTGATCCCCTTGTGCTCGCCGATGATGCCGCCGTTGGTCACTTCGCATAAAAGATCCGTTTTGTTCTTGCTTTGCACTTTCAGCTCAATCAAACCATCATCCATGAGAATCCTGTCCCCTGGCTGAAGGTCTTTGGTGATACCGCGATAGGTGGTTGAAATTATACCGCTGTCTCCTTTTACTTCACGGGTTGTGATGGTGAGGAGGTCATGGGTATTGACCGTCAGGTGGCCTCCTTTGATGAGACCCGTTCGAATCTTGGGTCCTTGGAGATCAAGCATGATGGCAATCGGGCGTTTCATGGATTTGGACAGGGATTTCAAAGAATTCGCGACTTTCCCATGGGCTTCGTGGGTGCCGTGTGAAAAATTGAGTCTGGCTACATCCATTCCTGCCATAATAAGCTCTTTTAATGCCTTTCGTGAACTGG
>ADZZ01000017.1 GCA_000179315.1 delta proteobacterium NaphS2 | reverse complement strand
ACAAATGCTTTTTCTTCCACCAATCTCGGCAGGGAACGAGCACACTGGTTCTCTTATGCCATCCTGGCTTTCATCATCCCTTTCACTTCATCTATCTCTTCAAACGTGTTGCGTTGCCTCAATACCTTGTTTGGGCTCAACATTAACAAACGTCGATTCTACACCTTTATGGCTTCCAACAAAATACCATGGCATAACCTATGGGCCGCCTTATGGCACCTCATTCCTGACCCCTTGTCCGATGGGCGACTTATGATCGCATTAGATGATTTCATCAATCCAAAGACAGGTCGCAACATCTTCGGATGTTCTCATATCTTCGATCATGCCGCAAAGGACAATCAATCCAAATATCCATGGGCACAGAATGTGGTTCTTATTGGTCTGTTAAAGGTCATCAAAGGACGATGGGCTTGTCTCCCCCTTTCACAGCGATTTTATTTGCCCCAAAAGGCCATAAATGCCAAATCGGACAATATGAGGGTTGCCGGAAAGGTCGTTTCTTTCCAAACCAAACTCCAACAAGCTGTCGAGATGGTAATTCAGGTAGCTCAACACTTTGCCGGCGTTGACATAATAATCGTTTGTGACAGCTGGTTCGGAAATAACGGCCTGTTCAAACCCCTCCGCACTAAACTCGGAAATTTTGTTCATTTGCTTTCAAGATTACGTTCCAATACCGTACTGTACTCCATCCCCAAGATCGGTTCTTCCAAAAAGCCGGGAAGACCCAAAAAATATGGCAGCAGGTTGGGTTCGTGCGCTGAAATGGCGGCGGCATTCATGGCGTACGCTTCAACCTATCACGTCTTCCTGTACGGAAAATACCGTGAAGTCAACGCATACTCCCAAATCGTTATGCTCAAAACACTCAAGTGCCCTGTCCGGGTTGTCTGGGTCTTTCGAAAACACAGTGGATCGCAATCTTCTCCACGGACTTGAAGCTGTCGGTTGAGCAAATTATCGAGTATTATGGGGCCAGGTGGAAAATCGAGTCGGGTTTCAAGGAGATCAAGCAAGACATTGGAAGCAGCAAAGCCAAACCCGCATGCACAGGCAGTGATCATCA
>ADZZ01000018.1 GCA_000179315.1 delta proteobacterium NaphS2 | reverse complement strand
TTGCCTTTCTCTTTTTTGTTTTCGACGATTTGCAAATACTGATACTTACCGGACTTCTTGGCACGAGCGAACATTGGGGCCTCCTCATATAAAAGACACCCCTAAGGTAGAGCCTAACATATTAAATTGTCAATATGTCGAGTAGACCGGTTTCTTCAGCAACCTTAACGCAATATGCCTCAGACTACGCCCTCGCCGCACGCGGCTACTACGTATCATAAGACCACATGAGATTGGTAGCAGTTGGCCCCGGCCCCTCCCAGAACCGTGCTTGCGCTATTTACGCACACGGCTCCTCATGAGTACGCTTCACGATTAAGCGAAAAGGTTTACCGTAATACGGGGTTGCGGCAGAGGAAACTTTTTAAGAAGTAGGTTAAACTTCTCCCAGTTCATACACCCTCGTTTACCTCGCCTGTTCAGCCATTTGAACAACAGACGATGAACCTCATAGGAAAACCGGTTGAGACCTTTTGAATTGTCCGTGACTCCGTAGTAGGCAAAGTGTCCCTGCAATTTCGAGCCTACCTTACCCATTAGCTCATCGGTCGGCAGGGTCCGGTTGGCTTTCAGCCAATCCCTAAACATCCGAATTTTGGCGGTAAACTTCTTGCGAGAAGTGATCCGTTTCATCCGGAATTTCCTGCCGTTCCTGGACCGGCTGCAGTAGTGCGTGAATCCAAGAAAATCAAAGGTAGACGCCTTGCCACCGCGGCTATCGGCCTTGGATTGTGCATATGGACCAAATTCGATGGTCTTCGTCTTTTCAGGCGATATCTCAAGGCCAAACTTGGAAAGTCGCAGATCCAGTTCCTTTCGGAACCGTATCGCATCTGCCTCACGCTCGAAACATACAACAAAGTCATCGGCGTAACGGATTATCCGACTTTGGCCATGACAGCCCTGCTGAAACACTCGCGTGAACCAGATGTCCAGACTGTATGCAGATAGATATTGGCAAGTACTGGTGAATAAT
>ADZZ01000019.1 GCA_000179315.1 delta proteobacterium NaphS2 | reverse complement strand
AGGTCACGCATACTCCCAAATCGTTATGCTCAAAACACTCAAGTGCCCTGTCCGGGTTGTCTGGGTCTTTCGAAAAACACAGTGGATCGCAATCTTCTCCACGGACTTGAAGCTGTCGGTTGAGCAAATTATCGAGTATTATGGGGCCAGGTGGAAAATCGAGTCGGGTTTCAAGGAGATCAAGCAAGACATTGGAAGCAGCAAAAGCCAAACCCGCAATGCACAGGCAGTGATCAATCACATCAATTTTTCCATAATGGCCGCAACAATCATTTGGATCTATGGTTCACGGCTCGAAAACATTCCCGAACGCAGGCACAAGGTCAAGGGTCGCAACAGTTTCGCCTTTTCCGACCTGAGACATATCATCGCTAAGTCCGCATTGAGCGATGATTTTCATGCCGTTTGCAACCAAGACAACAAACTGCCCCGAAAATCTTTCCTGGAGGCGTTGCTGCGCATGGTCGGCTGATCAAGCCGGGGGTATCTTCTGTGAAACTTCAGTTGTTTTATTTAATGGTGCATTCTAATACCCGACCACATTTCATACATTGGAGTTTTTTCTCCTTTGGCATACTCATCAGGTCCATAAATAATGACATACGACATACGTTGAAATCTTACAAATAGTTCTTTATCATAAGTTTGTGTAAACGTTGTTCGAAATGTTCCTGTATTGAGATAATGCTTTTCGATACTCAATTCGGGATCGAAACAAAGTGGGACGTGCAGGGGTTCATGTGTGTGTCCAAACACACAAAAACGTATATCTTGTGCCAAGCCCTGCTCCAATGTTTTGTTGGCAAGCTTTACGCAAGAATCATCCCTTACAAACGCGGACAATTTTTCCAACAAGCCGGCCGGCACCTTTGTCCCCAAGAAACTGATGGCTCTTAGGGCAAACTGCAATTTGTCTGCTTCATCATACCCAATGTTAAAACGATCATGTTCATCATTCCACTTCTCATAAAATGGAAGGTCTTTGAAATCACTGAGAATGTCCCCGAGCATGCCTTCCACTTTTTTCCCGATATTGAAATCATTTATAATATCTTGAACATAACGGATCGCTGCAATTGAAGGCCGAACATTGTCGATGTCTCTGAATCTCTTCTTCGCTTCATTATTGATCGGCAGTTTTTCAGCATCATATCCCATCCGTGCGAAAAGCATGGTTGTCATCGGATCTCCAATGGGAACTGCCGAATATTTGGGCTTCCCTTTCTTATCGAATTCGCAGTTAAAAGCATCTGATTCGTGGCCATGCATCACAAGGGTTTGATGGAAGTCCCGGTCCATATAGAAAGGGCTGAAGCGGCTGTCGCCCGGCTTGTTTAACAAATGCTGATTGACTTTTCTGCGGCATGGGGAATGGAGATTGATGATTCGATCATGGTTGCCGGGAATGTATATGCGGTCAATTTTCACCTGCGCCTTCCAGGTATCTTTAAACTCCTCATGGGTTCCGTTAAGCCAAGAGAGCGAGGCTTCATTATGATTAATAATTTCGTTCAAAATGTTGTCGCATCTTTTATAAACTTTGTCTTTTTCAAGTGGCAGTGACCAAGGCAGCTCATTTTGGGGAGCCCCAAACCAAAGATGCGTCCTTAAAATATCAAATATATCACCGTCGTAAATAAAAGTGACTTCTTCAATGGAAGGTCTGCGCTCGACAATGTCGGATATTTTTCTGAAAAATATCCGAAATGCCTCAGGGTTGATGTTGAAAAGATCCTCGTTGTTATCCGAGTAATTGCTGGTCGTCCCATCCGTAAAATGCAAATCACTTATAATCACAAGCATTGGAAGCCTCCTTTCAAAGACGTGAAAACAGGTGTCACATCTTGATCCGTAAATTGACCAATTGTGTCTCTGTCTCGGTGTCGCTCCCCCCATCCCCTTTGTTGGCCGGGTATTTCCCTACGCTGGGATCCAAACGGAGATACTGCCTCCTGAGACGGGAAACTCTCCCCATCCATCGGCGTTTATGGCGACCGTAGCGCCGTCCATGTTACCCAAGGCGTCGCGAAACCGCCCATTGGCGTGGTTTTCCCCTACTTCCAGCCACATTGCTCCACCGCCACCGATGGTGATGACGGCTGCCAAACCGGAGCCTGGGTGATCCGCGTCGCCCTGGCGAGTCCAGCCGATCATATGGGCATGCTCGAGTTGGTCACGCTGACGACCATAGGCATGTGACCGCCGCAATTCCACCAGACGCGGCAGATGAGGAACGGGAACCATGTCGATTTCGTATTCGTTGCCGTCCCCACCCTTGTCTTTGTACTTTGCCCCAAACCAATCCGCGTAAAAGACACAAGGGTATCCGTCCCGGCGCAGCAGGATGAACGCATAGGCTGCGGGTTTGAACCACCAGTCCACTGGCGACGCAAGTGACTGGAGGGGCTGACTGTCATGGTTTTCTACGAACGGGACAAACAGTGCCGGCTGATCTCCGGTAAGTGTGTCATCCAGGATTGTCCTCAGGTCGAAGTGCCCATTAGCCCGGGATATATCGTGGAACTTCATGTGAAGCGGCACGTCAAAGATGGACATCTTGCCATGCGTCGATCTGATGTAATTGTGCAGTTCTTCCACATTGCTTGACCAGTATTCGCCCACCGCAAAGAACTCTCTCTTTGCGTTCGAAGAGGCTACCCGGCGCATGTGGTCCAGCCACTCGCGAAAGAAACTGAATTGAATGTGCTTGACGGCATCGATCCGAATCCCATCGATGCCAGTCGTCTCCAGATACCAGCGCCCCCAGCGGGCGTATTCCGTACGGACCTCCGGGGAGTTCATATCCACGTCAGAAAACATGAGATAATCGTAATTCCCCTTCTCCCCGGAAACCATTTGGTCCCAGTCTTTGCCACGATTCGTGAACTTGAAAATCGCTTTTTTGGATAAGTTCTCGGCCCAGTCTGTGCCGTCGAAACAGTCGTAATTCCAGGTGAAATTGGAATATTTCCCAGCCCGTCCCGGAAACGTGAATTCAGTCCACGCCTCAATCCAACAGTCCGGTTTTTCCGGATTGACAATTTCGAAGTGCCGTTCGTCTCCTCGCACTTCCACGGACTTCACCCACTCCGTACGATCAGCTCCGCCTTTATGATTGAAGACTATGTCTCCGTAAACCTGTAGCTCTTTGTCGTGCAGTGCCTGAATCGCCTCGAGATATTGAGCACAGGTGCCATACTTTGTAGAAACCGAACCTTTCTGGTTAAATTCCCCCAGATCGTACAAATCATAGACACCGTACCCAACATCGTTTACTCCAGCCTGCCCTTTGTAAGCAGGAGGCAGCCAGATCGCAGTAAATCCGCAATCCCTCAGAGTTTGGGCTGAATCACGAACCTGCGCTTGGCCGCTAACGAAAACAGAACCAGTTCTGCTAATCGTAACGGAACCGGTGATTGCGCGTTGTTCTGTTGCTTCTGCAGAATAAACTGGAATGTGAGAGGCAGTGTTTTTTGAGAAGAGGTCTTGAAAAGGGTTTTTTTCTTATAGGTTTACAGATAATTGAAAGCCATGTGGCATCATGAGGTTTGAGAGGGTTTAGAGCGGCTTAGAAAAATGGATCAGCCGGCATCTGTTTTTCTGAGAGAAGGCCCATCGATATGAACATTGATGCACCGATGGTTGAGGCGATCCAGCAGAGCATCGACCATGTCCTTTGGTTCAAGGAGCGAATACCATTGTTCAGGCTGGAGATTGGTTGTAATAATGGTGGGCCGTCCGGCTTCATATCGCTCTTTCATGAGTTTGAAAAAGGCGTTCATTTGTTCCTTTTTCAGGGTCAGGTATCCCAGTTCATCGAGCAACAGCAGATCATATCGGCACAGGGCATTGAGTAGTTTGGGGGTGGATCGATCGGCGAGAGAGGCATAGAGTTGATCCAACAAATCCTGAACATTATAAAAACGCCCCCGGTACCCGGCAATAATGGCTTGACGGAGTATGCCGACGGCCAGGCCTGTTTTCCCTACGCCGGTCTTTCCGTGAAATACGATGTTTTCTCTCCGGTTGATGAAGTCAAGGCCGGACAAAGTCATCATCCGGCTTTTCCGGACTCCGGGCTGAAGATCAAACGGAAAGGAGTTGAGGGTCCAGTCCCATGGGAGCCGTGCAATCTGAAGCCGATAAGTCATGCTCCGCTCCTGCCGGAAACGTAATTCCTCAGCCAGGAGGTTGTATATGACCTCGTAAACGGAAAGACCGTTCTTTTCGGCCAAAGCCAACTGCTCATCAAAAGCCTTCAGCATGCCTTTAAACTTCAAGTCCATAAGTAATTGCTCAATTTTCTTTTTCATGACAGATCAAAAAAGTCACCCGCGGTATACTCGAGGATCATGTTTTCCAGACGGGACAGATCAAAAAGCCCGTATTTAAGGGCCTGTCTGATGGCTTTCAGAAAAGGTTCACCGGGATAAGTCCGTTGCAGATGGAGCAGTCGACGTAACTTGACCACGCCACGACCATGGCTTCTTTTCTTCAGTTCGGCCACATACGCATCCAGAACGGCATCATTTCCCACCAACAGCTGTTCTTCTTTTGAAGGGACCCGGGAATCCTTTTTTCTTCGAATCGGAACATGATGTCCCGGCACAGTTGTTCGCGTATCACGTTTATCCAGAATACGGTCATGTTCCGCCACTTTCCGGCTTTTGTCATAAACGATGACCTTGCGCCAGTGTTTCTGAACTTCCAGGGATTTACCAATCAGTGCTTCAGGGACCGAATAACGGTTGGTGTCCAAATGCACATATCCCTCGATATCGACGACCCGGTGTTTTGCCACATAGACCGGCGGCCGGTATGGGGGCAAATCAATGAGATACGGTTTTTCAATGATATAGGCCTCATCCGGCATCATTCCCAAAGCCCGTTTGAACGTTTTGTCACTGGTGTTCCGGCACCAGTCGATGGCCTGCCGGTTCAAATCATGCCAGCTGACAAAGGTTCTTCCAGGAAGAAAGTTGTTTTCCACAAAATGAAAAGGCCTTTCCACGCGGGCACTTCGATTGGCATCGCCTACGGCATGGGCCATAAACCCGGTTTGATACATATCAGCGAAGTATTTCATCTCAGGTGCAATCAATGCGTCAGGTCCGGTGCCGCCGGCCACAATAACACTGGTATTGTCAACGATGCACCGGGAACACACCCCATCCATAAAATCGAAGGCTTTTGACAGAAAAACCTTGCACTCAAACCGGGTGAAACGCGGGTAATACTGAATAAAAAGCTTTCGGGAAAAGGCCAGTGTCAGGGAAGCGCACTGGGTTGATACTATTTTTCCATCAATGGTAACCTGATGGGGTGACGTATCATGCTGCATCTCCTGACCGGGTTTAAAATGGTATTGTCCCGCACGTCTTTTTTTACGTTTCCGGATCTCGTATTTTCTCATGATCCAGGTCAGACTTTGATAAGGAATCGTGATCTGATGGCGGCTTTCCAGTTCCTCCGCCACTCGCACGGCATTTCCTTTGCATTCCTTGAAAAGCTCGCGGATTAAAGGGACATGTTCTTCATGCCGGGATTCTCTGTGGGGTGCTGCTTCATCCGGATCCTTTAAGATCTTCGTGATGGTATTTCGGCTGACCTTGAGCGTTCGGGCGATTTTGCGCAAACTCATACCGGTATTTTTCAGTTCCAAAATGGCATCTTTTTTGGATTGTCTGATCATGGCTCTATCTCTTTTTTGAGTTTTGCCGCCTGATTTTCGACTTTGTTCACCCAGGTTTTCAGGGTTTGTTTCTTCAATTGATCGCTTTTTGGATAATGGACATGGGAAACGGTTTTCAGCAGACGTCCGAGCACAGCATATACCATTTTAATATCCTTGAACCATTTGCCTTCCGGTCCGTCATGAATCTCCTTGGCCTGTTCGGATTGGATTCTTTCATTTTGAACCTTTATGAAAAGGGAGGGGTTTTCCAGCATGCGGTCTCGAACAGACCGGTTGCTTTTTTGGTAATGTTCGTAAAAATGGGCCAGTTCCCTCGTGGATAAAGGTTCATTTTCCAGGTGGGCCATCAGTTTTTGTGCGTCTTTAATGTTGGCGCGCGCCAACGGCGCCATGACACGACTGGCACTCCAGGTTGAAAGCGTTCCTGAAATCACGGCTTTCAAAATATTTTCCGGAAGGGCTTCAACCAGATCAAGCCGCCGTTTTACAAAACTTTTGTCGCGCCCTATTCGGGCTGCGATATGGGAGAGGCTGCACCCGAACCGCCGATGTAATTCCTGAAGCAAAACCGACTGCTCAATGGCTTCCCATTGCCGTTCATTGGTTTTGGCCAAAAGCGAAAACATGGCATTTTGTTCGTTTTCTTCTGATAAATGGACACATATTTGGTCCTTTCCGCAGGCACGAAGCGCTCGAACACGCAAGTACCCATCAACCAGAATCAGTTTGTCTTTCTCTGTAACAACCAGGGCCGGAACGATTTGCCCGTAAGTTTCGATGGAATCCCGCAATTGCTTTAAAGCCTGGTGGTTCATGATCCGGCAATGAGCGTAGCGCAATTCCAGCAGATGAATATCAACTGTTCGGGTTGATCCCACGTCCTTTCTCCCGAATGATTTCCTGTAYGGTTTCTCCAAGACTGAACCATCCCCCGTTCCGGACTTCCTTCACAGGTTTCACGATCACTGGACGATCCGGAAGGGAAAGCACCTGAAACACACGGCCGTCAAATCCAATCAGGTCCTTGGCCAGCAAGCGATTACGGGCATTGATATATTGATCTGCATCCACCCTTAGAATCCGGCRGATTTTGTCGTAGCCGTAATAAGACAGCCCGTTTTTGTCAGATACCACCACCAGAAAAATGTAGAGCAGCAGTTCAATATGACTCAGGCTCTCCCAAAAACCCTTTCGCAAAAARCGATGTTCAATAAAGGCAAAACCGCCGGCGATTTTGCGTATTCGTTTTGGAAAAAGAGGCTTTTTAACCATCATGTGAACACCTCCGGAACAGTTTGTGGATGATTGCCGTAGCCTCGGCGGGGAAAATCTTTCACAATAACACCCCATGAGCCGCAAAAACGGCATCTCGGACCCACGCCGGACCACCTGGAGGGCACCTTATCACCGGATGACGGGGGTGTTGAACCCTGATCATCCACGGTTTTTTTACTTTTTTTTATTCTTCGCCGACGTTCCGCCCTCCGATGGGCTTTGCGGCCTTTTTCTGTTTGCCGGTAACGGCGTTGTGCTTGTCGTCGCTGTTCCGTGCGGGCTTGTTCACGACATTGATCGCTACAGTACGCCTGGCCTCTGAAACAGCTCCGGCACACATGGAAAATGAATCCACAACTTTTACACTGGATTTTTTTTTAGAAGCCTTAAGGGCATGACGCCTTTGATCTTGAAAAGGATCAAAAGCAGACCTATGATGGGTATGCTTTATATTGTCCGGGGAAGACGGTCTGCTTCTGTTTTTCCCAAAAAAAGAGGCCCGAAGCGGCAACTTCGGGCCTTACCTTTTTTAATAAATCAGACCCCCCATCGCTCAGTGGGTCTATATTAAATCCCCAAAATCATACCCGAAAATGGAACCAAATGCAGATTTTCCACATAACTCCACGAAAGTAAACTGAATCTCTCTTCCGCTGTCTTTTTTTCGTTCAATATTTTCGCGTGTCTTGATCCCGTTCAAAACTGTCTCCCACAACAGAAACCCATCCGTGAACCGGTTTCGCTCAAGGGATCTAAGTGTTGTCAGCCACAATAAATAGCAAAGAACCGGCTCAAAATATCTGATTATTCCACCGGTGGTTTATTGGAACCGGTATTGTAAAGTGAGACTACCCCTTCTCGGCAAGTGCAAGTTTTTCAGCCTTTTGTCGGAAGGATTGAACGGATTCCTTCCCAAACCCTCCAGCCTTTTCGGCAAATGCAACTGCTTTTCGATAGTACTCAGCAGCGTCCCGGTTTTTTCCCTGAGCTTCATAGAGTTCAGCATAACGATGAAGGCCATCGATCTCCTCAGGATATTGTCGCAAGAGCTTTCGGCACACCGTCTCGGCTTCATCAAACTTCTTGTCTTGAATCAAGTCCGGCACCTGATTTGATAAATTGTCCAAATCCGTATAAATAAAGGTCCCTCCAATAGGTAATTTGGAGGCGTTGAGACAACATTTTTTATATTTTTTGCCGCTGCCGCATGGGCAGGGCTCATTACGTCCGATTTTTTTCATATGCAGCTTCGATACTCTATAGATTTAACCATAGAAGAATACAATGAGCAAAAGGCCTGGGAACATGCGGAGCTTGATCATTGTCCCTTTCATCCCGAGGGAGGATGCGACCTGGCCAGGCATGGCACCTATCCCAGGAAATTTCCAGAATACTGTCTGGTACCTCGATGGTACTGCCCGAGTGCGCACAAGACCATCAGCCTGCTGCCTGATTTTCTTGCATCTCGCTTTCCGGGAACTTTAGACGAAATCGAGCAGGCCGTCAATACAGCCGGATCATGCAAAAGCCAGGAAGAAGCGGCTTTTGTTTTGAGACCGGAGATATCTCTTCCATCAGGGCTTCGCTGGCTGAGGCGGAGGATCCAATATGTAAAGGAGGCACTGACAATTCTGGCCGGACTTCTTGTGACCGAATGTGCTCCGGATCTTGAATCATTCCGCAATAAATTCCGCACAAACAGGGTGCTGATCAAATTGCGTGAAATGGGTCGGGAATATCTGCCATCCATGCCGCCTATTGTCGGATTCGGCCCCCGTTCCGGCAAGCGGTATTGCCACCTTGGGTTTTCCAACAATTGATGGGGACTGTTTATGCCCGTTTGATGGGGTAAAAGGCTTCCGTTCGCCAATTTTTTTATAAGAATGGAGGTTTTAGATGGCAGAAAACGAACTACAAGAGCAGGTGGCGCTATTTCGCTACGGGATTATCGCGGATTTTGTTCATTTGCCGCCCGGATCAAGAGGGCTTTACGCTCAGATCAGGAAGAAAGCAGGGCAGGAATATGTTATTCCCGGCTCCAGACGCACCCGTGTGGCTGAAGAGACGATCCGTTCATGGTTGAAAAAATACCGCAAGGGCGGTTTTGACGCCCTACTGCCCAAAGAGCGCACGGACAAGGGGGAAACGAGAAAGCTGCCCCTTGAGATTTCGGATTTACTTCTTGAGGCCAAAGAAAAAGAACCGGAACTAACCGTTCCGCTGTTAATCAAGAAAGTCAGAGCATCCGGCAACATTCCCGATGATGTTCGGATGCCCAGATCCACCGTGTATAAACTGCTGGCACGCCACGGGTTAACCCGAAAGATTACATCACCTGATAGAGACCATCGTCGCTTCGCCTACCTCAATGCCGGGGATTTGTTCATGAGTGATGTCATGTACGGTCCGGCGGTCAGGAAAAATGACGGCAGGAAACGAAAAACCTATCTCATCGCTTTTATTGATGATGCGACCCGGGTGATCCCCTATGCCGCTTTTGCCCATTCGGAAAATACCGCTGCCTTCATGGAGGTGTTGAAACAAGCCGTTTTAAGGCGAGGTATCCCCATGCGGCTTTTTGTGGATAACGGATCAGCTTTCCGGTCACAGCATTTATCCCTGGTCTGCGCAAAACTCGGCATAACCCTGATTCACGCCAGACCCTACCATGCAGCGGCCAAGGGAAAAATCGAGAGATGGTTCAGAACGGTACGATTGCAGTTTCTCCCGATGCTTTCGGAAAAACATATGTTGAATCTGAAAGCGATCAACAGAGCACTTTGGACCTATATCGAAACAGAGTACCACCGTTCGCCCCATCGGAGTCTCTGCGAAACGCCCCTTGATCGCTGGGCCAGAGTGGGTGAGAAGGTCCGATATCCCGAACCGGGCGATGACCTGGACGACCTTTTCCTTTTTGAATCAAAACGCAAAGTGCAGAAAGACCGTACCGTAAGTCTGAACGGTATGGCCTATGAAATTGACGCTTCCCTGGTGGGAGAGACCGTAACACTCCGCTACAACCCTTCCGAGCAGGGCAAAGAGATAAAGGTCTGTCACAACGGCCGTTTCGTCCAAAAGGCGAAACTGGTGGACACCTACGCCAATTGCTTTGTGAAACGTGATCGCCCGTCTAAAACCATTGAAGCACTTGATCCTGAAAAGGCCGTCGATCATAAGCGGGAAAGCAGACCCAAACAACCTGTTAACTTCAGCAGGATCTCCGAAGCCGAAAAGGGGGATGGCTATGTATAAAAAGGTCTATGGGCTGACCCACTACCCTTTTGAAAAAGATCTGGAACCGGACAAACTGTTTGGTTCAAAAGCTGCTGATGAGCTTGAAGCCCGGCTCCATTATCTGTTGAAGCTGCGCGGTATCGGGCTTGTCACCGGAGAAGTGGGCAGCGGGAAAACCAGTATCTGCCGAAAGATGGCCGCTTCTCTGAATACGGGTCTGTACCGGGTGTTTTACGTTCCTCTGACCACCGGTAATGTAACGGATATCTACAAATCCATTGCCTGGGAAATGGGGCTAACCACGGAACGGAGCCTGGCAGCCCTTTATCGTTCCATCCATATGGAGGTCAACCGACTCTGTCTGGAATCCAAAATCAGGCCAGTGCTGATTATTGATGAAGCGCAATACTTGAGAAACGAGGTCCTCGAAAACCTCAGGCTGCTGACAAACTATGAGATGGACTCACAAAATCGTCTCTGCATGATATTTGTTGGCCAGGCCGAGTTGAGGCGACGGCTTTCACTGTCCGTCCATGAGCCTTTGGCTCAAAGGCTTGTGGTGCGTTATCACATATCCGGTCTTGCAAAAGAGGAGTTGCTCCCTTATCTGAAACACCGGCTTGAGTTGGCCGGAACCCAGATGGATCTTTTTGAACAGCCGGCTCTTGAAGCGCTTTTTCAGGCGACAAACGGTCTGCCACGCAAAATCAATCTGCTGGCACACCTCTCATTGAATGTGGCGGCACTGCAGAATGCCCAGCTTGTATCGGCTGAACATATTCTTACCGCAGTGGAGGAAACGGGATAGTGCTAAACCTGCATAATCAGATTCGGTGAAACAGAGGCGAGCTCTGCTGAGGAGCAACTCGCCAAGGGATAGCCGGATAGGCGACGACGAAATATCGTCATCGGGAGGGGAGTCTTCGGGCTCCCCTTTTTTATGTGATATTTCCGAGGAGCCTTCATGCCTAAAAAAACCTCGGGGTTTGGGGCAGAGCCCCAAGGGTTTTCTCGAAACAGCACCCCGATCAGAAGATAGGCAGTCCGTCACGCATCGCCTTGCAACGATAAATCAATCAGGCAAAAACAAAATATTCTTCGTGCTTTATTGTGGACAATATCCGGTGGGATAATGTGAACGGCAACAGCTGAACATACTCGTTCGTATCGTGGACAAAACACACTTCCAGTCTTCGGGGCTTTGCCATTCACGGCAACACAGGATGGATCTGAAATAGTCAATGGTCATTCTGGCAAGCATAACACAGTAGTAATGCAACTCCACCTTCTCAGGAGAGGTTCCGATGGGCTTATTGAGATAGTAATTTTCAATCAGATCCTTGATACCTGTCTCAACCGGCCACCTGACGTGGTATGAGTTCAGGATTTTGATCGGGCTGTAGTCGGTATGTGTGCTCCCGAAACACCGTGTTTCCAGAGTCTCCTTGTTTTGTTTGACAATAAATCGAAAACCTTTGCCGGTCTCTGGTAAGATGAAATCACGGCTTGCAATGCGATAGTTTTCTTCGTAATCCCGCCATTTTTTCTGTTTGATGGTTTCTTCTTTCCACTTTTTGATTTTCGGATTCTGCTTCAGGCACATGGTGATGTGGGAATCAGAGCGGACCATGAGGTAAATCAACTGTTTTTCACCGGTATATTCAGAATCCGCATAGATTTCTTCGATCACATCCACATCAATGATTTTGAAGAGATTTTCCTCGCAAAACTTGAATAACGCGGAAGGGGCACGGGACCTGCCTTCGCAGTATGCAATATTGATGATGGTGTTATTCATGCTGTCCCAAATGATTTGGGGTCGGTGGGCATACACCAGATTGCCGTTTTTATCCGGGGACTTGGACAACGCCTTGTCTTCAGGATACCGGCTGTCGCAGGGATCACAATGGTAATCCACGGCAATATGCCTGCCTTCAATAAGATTGAGTTCCCTGGCCCGGCAGGATGCATCATTTCGCAATGCCTGCAGATGTTCAAACCGAAGTTTGTCAAAAGAGTCGTAGAAGCGGCTTTTGCCGGGGTTTAAGGAGAGCCCGGCGCCAATCGCCACGGACCGATCCGAGTTCATGGTATAATCATTGATGGTTGGGAAACCCGCAATAATGCGCAACACATTGACAATGATATTGTTTGTGATATCCGTTGGCCGGAAGTTCTCCGGACCGTAAGTGTGCAGTGCTTCCACAACGCCTAATTGATCCAGAAAGGGTGCCGCAATAATAGCGCCGGGATTGCTGATGGATACCTTACGGTGAAACAGGGCCTTGGCAAAACGGGCAAACGACGGGTTCACCTTGAGTCTTGCCTGTTCAATCAAATCGGGAATGCGTGATTTTACCGATTGGCTTGGGTCCGTGTCCTTTCTCTCAACTTTTTCGGGAACAGGAGCGGACAGAACCCCCCGGATAGAAACAGGGCTTTTTATTTTTGCCAACCCCCACCGCTTATAGATTTTTTGAACATTGGCCGTTGAACATTTCAGGTTCAGTTTTTTTATCATTTTGGGCGCGGACAGGGAAGGATCCATGAGCCGTTGTTCAATGATTTGGAGTTCAAGTTCGGCGGAAATCTTTTCTCTGGTTCGGCCCTGCTGTACCAAATCCACCAACCCCCATACGCCATAAACCATATACCGATTTTTAAGCACATAAAAGCGATTGGGAGAAATTCCGAAGCGTGTCAGCACGGGTCGAACCTGCCGTTTCTTGGGGATTTGAGAAAGGGCTTTCATCAGTTCGATCCGTTGTTGCAGATGATCTCGATTGAAGTTTAGAAAGCTTTTCGTCCGACTTTCCGCATCATGCATCGCTTTTTTCTTCGCCCTTTGTCTGGCCGCGGAGTTGAGGATATGCTGAAGCTCCTCGAAATAACGGATATCTTTTTCTTTCATGCGATGCCCATACCCGTGGCACCGTTGAACCAGACGAATGATTTCCAGGTCCCCTCCGGGAAACCCAAGCGCTTCAGAAATCCGTAACGCATGGTTGGATCGTTCATGCGGCCTGGCGCGTTTAATCAAAACAACGAGCTGCTCAAGCCGAGCATCGATTTCCAGAAAAGAAAGTTTCGGCAGAAGACCTAATGCGCCACAATGAACAAAGGATTGTTCCAGTTCTACCAGCTTTCGCCTGCTTATTCCGTGTGATTCAGCAACGGACCGTTGGCTGTCCCGATTCGTCCATAAACGATAGAGCGCCTCATAAGATTTGAAAAAAGGCTCGTCTTCATATTCGAATGGGACAGGTGACTTCGAATTCGCTAATGCGCTTCTCACTCGATGCGGAATTCTCTCGAAATACTTTCTCGTGGACTCCGTAAAAACCATGTTATCCGTATGTCCTAAAAAATATGTTTTTGGAAACCAAATGCGGCATATGTGTAGTATGGAAATAATACACATTATTCTGGTCGATTTCAAGACATTTTCAGGGTTTTTGCAGAAAATATGCATTTTTTGTGGTATTATCGGAAAGCCGTTTAAGACCATGAAATTGGAAATTGTTCATGTCTATTCAGATTGTTATACCGTTTTGTCTCCCTTTCCCGGGGTGCGTCTGGCAGTGATTGAAAGGTGCGTACAATTTCACATATACGGATAAGGCAGAAAAAGCGCGCTTTTTGGAGTACTGATAGTCAAATGTATCAAGAAACGGTCGAGTAAAATCGTTTATCAATACAGTTGGTTAGCTTTTAGATCGGTTCAATTTCCTGAAATGAAGCGCTGTTTTTGGTAATATTTGCGGTTGGTGTTTTGGCTCCCCCACAAGCCTGGAAAAGTCTGGTTTTTATTGCATTGATCGAGAATGGAAAAATAGTACTCACTTTTAATTTCCCAGCTTTCCTGCCATGCTTTGCTCGCACGATTAGCCAAAGTCCATATAAAAGAAAAACAAGACCAAGACATGCCAATACGAAAGCAAGTTGCTCTGACGTATCTTTGGCTGTTGCAACACCAATAAATAGAGCGGCTATAAATCCCCAGAACACTAAGGTACGTCTCCACAGGAGATCGATTTCCATTTTACGATTGTCAGCCGCAAGTTTGAATGCTTCTCGTGTATTATCTGGTTCGATCGAAATTCTTTTTATTCTCTCTTCCTCCATAAATGCTCCTCTTCAAACCCAACGAAAATCACCGATTTATCCAGTGCATTTTCTGGTTGGAATTAAGTATCCCCGGAATTCGTAAGTTGATATCATCGAAAAATGCCCTGTAATACTACAATCCCAGAAAGCTTTTCCAATAGTCCATTGTCCACAGCCTTCACTCTCTTCAAAAATGCTCGATAGGCAGAAGTGTTAGACAAAACAACGAGGGTTTCACTTAAAGAAAATCCAAAATAGTCCGGCGCTCGCCATTCACGCTCATGAGTCCAATCAATGATTCTATGAGCGTTTTCCAAATCAAAGTTTACAATTCTCCACCACTGGTCTTCTGGCAAGTAACGCTTAGCATCTTCAGTCTTATCGTAAATAACAGGTCGCGCCCCCTTTTTAAATGCATAGCCTTTCTGAAAGGCAATCCCAATCGGCAGATAACGCACTTTAGTTTTATTATTTTGTTTCCGCAGCGTCTGCTCGTAGTACACGTTCTGACACAAGGAAATAATAGGCGTGTCCTGAAAGCAAACTGCCCTACGGGACCCTACAATGAAGCCAGACTCAGTTGTACTACCTTCTAGTTTTTTTTCATTCAGAATCTTGAGCAAAACATCTATTGAATCACCAAGTCCTTCCCTTTCACGAGTTAAGTGAACAATCTGGGTCCCGATGTCACTGCGTTCGGCATACCGTTTTTTCCATTCGGTTTCATCATAGTTCATGCATATTCTCCATATGGACCAAGACACCCAACGCCGCGCCTCACAGGACGAGAGGTAACGAGCGGTCCTCGTGCAGGCGCATGTTAAGTACTTTATAGGGAAAGAGCAATTACAAGTACGAAAGCCACGAAAAGGAGCAATTCAAAAACTGCCCAAGCACTCTGCCAATAATAGCGGTGAACATTTCTTTTTAGAACGACCAATAAAGGAGTAAATTTACGTGACTTCCTTCTAACCAGCCAAGGATGAAGAGAAGCATATTGGTCAAGGACGCCTTTTATATTTACGCTTACATCAAACTTCTTGCCTTCTACTTCTGCCCACCCTTGAATGACGCCCTTACGCTGCTCATAATCAGTGTACACGGTCGATAAGATTTTGTGTAGGCTTTCCTCCTGCGCCAAGTTGACTTGGATATCCCGTGAGAGAACCTTCTCAAGAAATCCAAACAGACCAGCCACAATCAATAATATTAGCGCCCATCTTACGTTTTCAAATGAGAATATGCTCGTTATGCTGGCGATATTTGAAATTAGAAGTGTGGCGGATGCACCGATCGCCACCATAAGCCAGGTGCTAAATTTGTCTATCACCGCGCTTGTGCTCAATAGAGATGTTACATAGGCTCTCAGCAGCCTTTCTTCAGTCTTGGAACTCAGCGCCTGTGAAGCCTTTGACACGTCCATTGCAATTTTGTTGGAGTCATTGTGCATAAGGGTCATTCACCGAGTATTTAACCAAGGTATTAGCTGGACGAAACCGTCCAGTTAATACCGCTAATTGTGACGTTATATAACAGCAATAATTATGCCAAAAAGTCAAAAATCCATAGGGCTTTTCATCTCTTCTTTGACGGTTTTGCCTGGTACACAATGAGTATAAATCATCGTTGTTCTCACATCCACATGACCCAGCATTGTCTGGATCGTCCGAATATCGTAACCGGCCTGCAAAAGATGGGTGACGAAAAGTGTGCGATCTGACGCGCTTGGTGAGCTTTGCGCATCTTACGGCTTTTTTCAAAGCCGCCTGGACCTTCGATTCGTGCAGATGATATCGTCTGTATTCTTTGGTCCCGGGTATCAGCGTAAGTCCCTTTTGCGGAAAAAACCACTGCCATAAAAAATCCTTGGCCGCGGCAGGATACTTCTTTTCCAGTGAATCCGGAAGAAATACCCCTGCGTAGCCTGCGGCCAGGTCCTTGTCATGGAGTTCCCTCAGCACCTCCATCTGGGTTTGTTTTTTGGGCTTCAGCTTTTCGATGAATAAACGAATCCGCTCTGATTTCCCTTCGGGAGGAGCATATTTTTCGCAAAAATCGAGAAAATAGCGAAGCCATTTTCTGTAATGAACATGGAAGGACGCGGGGATTGCCCGTTGTCTTAAGACGTTGTTGAATTGGACTGAAATATATTCCGGAATCGGCAGCATATCCTTCCACGTACCCGCATCACGAATTTAGTCAGTCTATAATGATTATCACTAATATGGTATCAGGGTATTTTTATTAACCGTCGGCGGATTGGATGTCAACAAAAAAAACAATTCCTACCATAGACATAATGGCACCCTGGGGACGTACAGGATGTACCAAGCTAAGTTACTGTTTTTCATTGTTTATGTCTTAATAATCACTTGTTTTGGGAAACCCGGGAAAAAAGGCGCGTTCCGGATGCCTTTTACTGCTTCGGACTGTCACTGAGCCATAACTCGAAAAGCTTGAAACCCAAAGAGAGGATAATGGCGCCGATGAAGAGACCGATAATGCCGTTCAGTATAAATCCGCCGATGGCGCCGATAAATACCACCAACATGGGCACATCAACGCCGCGACCCATTAAAAGCGGTTTCAGGAAGGAATCGCATCCGCCCACAAAAAGGTTCCAGACGGCGAACAGTACCGCGGGAACCGTACCGGTGGTGTAAAAGGCGTAAACAACGATGGGCGCCAGAATAATGAAGGTGGGCAACTGAATCACCGCCAGAATCAGGACAAGCAATGCCCAAAGACCCGCTCCGGGAACGCCGACCGCAAGACAGCCGAGCCCTGCCAGAATGGATTGTATCATGGCCACCCCCAGAATACCCCGGGCAACACTTCTGACGGTGGCCCCTGACATGTTAACGAATTCATCCCCCCGGTCGCCCGCAAGCCTGGCGGCGATCGCCCGTGCCATCCGAACACCCTGCTCGCTGTTTGCGAGAAGAACCCCCGCGATGAGGATGGCCACGAAGAAACTTACCAGTGCGAAACCGGCGCCGGCAGCGGTGTTCAATAACCACACGCCGACAAATTTGAGATGAGGGGCGATTTCCTTTATGGCTGCGGTAAGGTTCTCCGAAGAGAGGCTCCAAAAACTGTGAAGGGTCTGGCCGATGGCCGGCCAGGATTTTACGGTTTCAGGTGGTTTGGGGATACGAAGGGATCCTTCTGAAATACTCGCGGATAATTTCTCTGCGGTTTCTACCAGAGAGCCCGCAAACATCAGGCAAGGAACAACGATGAGGACCAGAAGAAGCAGGGTAAGCAGGACCGCCGCTATTTTTTTCCGTCCTCCGAGAGCGGAATTCATCCAGCGGTATGCGGGAAAAACGGCAATGGCAATGATGATGCCCCAAACAAAAATCTGGATGAACGGCTGAGCGATCCGAAAGCACCAGAACAGCAACAGCAGTACAAGGCCCACATGAATGGTTATATCGAGCGTCCCGGCGATCAGGGATTTATCCTTTAAAAGATGATCCGATGTTTTCATGACAAGCACTCCAATCCATGGCAAAGCCCTGGAGGGCTTTCCTCCGGCCACTTCACCCCATGTGGGTTTCGAAAAAAATAGAAAGTGCTACCATTTCGCACATAATCCGCGATTAAAAGGAGTATACGTTAATCCGCTATGGATTAAAAGCGATTGTTCAACGGCCATTTCACCCATATCCGGGGTGCAAAGATGCGGATCCTCTGAGGCACTACATCCTTCCCGACGTCGTTGCCGGAAACCACTTTGATCCGGTCGTCCGCCATTCAAGTCTCCCAAACGTACTTCAAATTGAGCACCGGAAATATATGCTGCGAAAAGAGCTTGACTTCTTGAAAAAATTTCTGTAGTAAAATTTTAATTATCAAATTTTATGGGTTAACTGTTTAGGGAGACTTCGGTGAACCGCTTTTTTGCAGACAGCTTTTCTTATTATTATTGGTTTTATGCTTATAAGACCTGTCTGCCTGCGCGCCGCTGAGAAAATCACCTAAATTTAATTCAAGCAAAAGCCGTCGGCAGATAAGCCCGCGGCTTTTTTTGTTTCTTAGGGCCGCGCAAAGCTTCGCTTCTGCCGGCCCTTTTGCTTTTCAAACGACAGACTTTCGAAAAGAGGAGCATGGCCATGAAAACTTATGATATTCGCATAGAGGCATTCAATCCTTTATTCTCCCCTGAAGACTTGAAGGACGAATTTCCCATCTCAACCAAAGCGGGTGAAACGGTGCAAAAAAGCCGGGAGGAAATTCAGCGTATTTTAAAGAAAGAAGACAAGCGGTTGCTGGCCATCGTGGGCCCCTGTTCCATCCACGACGAGGCCGCCGCACTGGATTATGCGGCACGCTTGAACCGGTTGAGAGAAGAAGTTTCGGAAACCCTGATGGTGGTCATGCGGGTCTATTTTGAAAAGCCCAGAACCACCGTCGGCTGGAAAGGGTTGATCAACGATCCGCACCTGAACGGCACCCACGACATGATGGCCGGTATTCGCAAGGCCCGCAAACTGCTTTTGGATATCAACGAAATGGGGCTTCCCATAGGTACGGAAATGCTCGATCCGTTCACACCCCAGTACATTGCAGGGCTGGTATCATGGGCGGCCATCGGTGCCCGCACCACGGAGAGCCAGGTCCACCGTGAAATGGCTTCCGGCCTTTCCATGCCCGTGGGGTTCAAGAACTGCACGGATGGTGGATTGACCAATGCCGTTAACGCCATGATCGCGGCAGGTTCTTCCCAGTCTTTTCTGGGCATTGATCCCTCAGGAAAGGCCAGCATCGTCATGACCACCGGAAATCCATACGCCCATGTGGTCTTAAGGGGGGGGATGCGTCCCAATTACGATTCCGTCAGTATCCGCCAGGCCGTCGACCAGTTGAACGCCAAAGGACTGTGCGATGCCATCGTCGTCGATTGCTCGCACGCCAATTCATTAAAAAAGTTTGAAAACCAGGCCATTGTCTGGCAGGATGTCATTAATCAGAAAATGGACGGCAATGACTCGGTGGTGGGCCTCATGCTGGAAAGCAATATACATGAAGGGAACCAGAAAATTGCAGGCGACCTGGAGGATTTGGCTTACGGCGTATCCATCACGGACGCGTGCATTTCATGGGAAACCACCGAAAACCTTCTGAAAACAGCCCACGAACAACTGCTGCAAAACGGTCTTGTTCAAAAGGGTGCGCAGCTTCAGAAAGGAAACGGAAGATATTCCGTTTCAGCCATGGCCTAGTGTTTTTTCATAAGGACTTTTCTGAGGAGCAGCGAAATATGGACACCCTTGAGATCATCGGCGCGAACAGCAAATCGACCCTTTTCATCGGTGAAAAGCTGGAAAATATAAGCGCCTATCTGCCGTCTTCACAGGTCGTCATCATCACCGACGCCCGTGTGCGAAACCTCTATCAAGACCGCTTTCCAAAGGGGAAAATCATTGAAATCGGTATGGGTGAAGAAATCAAAACCCTTGAAACGGTTCAGCATATTTTCAGCGAGCTGATAAACATGGAAGCGGATCGAGGGCTCTTCATGGTGGGGATCGGCGGGGGCATCGTTTGCGATGTCGCGGGATTCGCGGCTTCAACCTATCAGAGGGGTGTCCGGTTCGCATTTGCGGCCACCACATTACTGGCCCAGGTGGATGCCAGCGTCGGCGGAAAAAACGGCGTTAATTTTTCCGGTTACAAGAACATGGTGGGCGTCTTCAATCAACCGGAGTTCGTCATCTGCGACCCCGAAGTTTTAGGGACCCTTGCGGATCAGGACAGGGGATGCGGCTTGGGAGAGGTGGTAAAGCATGCGGCCATCGCTGATGATGACCTTTTTGGCTATCTGGAAGAAAACGTGGCGGATATCCTGGAACTCAAACCCCAAGCGGTCCACAAAATAGTATACGATTCGGTGGTCATCAAGTCGGGGATCGTCAACCGGGACGAAAAGGAGCGGGGAGAACGCCGCAAACTTAATTTCGGGCACACCTTCGGCCATGCAGTGGAAAAGGTCCACAAGCTGCCCCACGGGGAAGCGGTCAGTATCGGCATGATGGTTGCGGCAAACCTTTCAATGAAAAAAGGGTATCTCAAAAATGCCGAAATCGCTCGTCTGGAAAACCTGCTGACGGCCCTCAAACTTCCCACGCGCATAGCCATCGACAAAGAAAGCGTCATGGAAGCCATGCGCCACGACAAAAAAAGGGAGAATGACACCGTTCATTTCGTGCTCCTTCGCCGGCTGGGGGAAGCGGTTGTTGAGCCTGTCCCGCTATCCGACTTGGAATCGGCCGTTGACAACATGATAGGCTAACCGGACAATGAAACAGCTTTCACGGCGTATTCGAAACGTCTCCACATCCAGAACCGTTCAATTGAGTGGTGCCATTGACGATTTGAGGCGGCAGGGAAAAGATATCGTCAACCTCGGCATCGGCGAGCCCTACGAGGCGCCCTTGCCCCATGTTGTTTCCGCCACCATCCATGCCCTTCAAAGGGGAGAGATCCGATACGGCCCCGCAGCGGGCCTGCCGGAACTACGCCATGCGGTGGCTCGGCAGTTCGAAGGTTATGGCGCCCACAACATTCTCATCACCAACGGCAGCAAGCAAGCCCTTTACACGGCGTTGCAGGTGCTTTGCGACCCGGAAGACCAGGTCATCATCCCCAAACCCTGTTGGGTCAGCTTCTGCGAACAGATCAAACTGGCCGGTGCCGCGCCGGTACTGGTGAATACTGTGGCCCATCAGCTGGATTGTCATGCCATTGAGGAAGCCGTCAATGAGCGCACCAAGGCGATCATCATTAACAGCCCCAACAATCCCACCGGGGCGGTATATCCCGGGAAAGACCTCAAAACAATCGCCGATCTGGCCCGGGCCCATGATCTCTATTTGATATCCGATGAAGCCTACGAGGCGTTTGTTTATGATGGTTTAACCCATTGCAGTCTCTTTGATTTCCCCCATGTTCGGGACCGCCTCATTGTGGCCGGAAGTTTTTCCAAAACCCATTGCATGACCGGATTCAGAGTCGGCTATGCCGCCGCCCCCGGAGAGATCATCACCGCCATGGCCCGCCTGCAAAGCCATTTGACGGGCAATGTGTGCACATTCGCCCAGTATGGCGCCCTTGCAGCCACAAAACGCGATCCCTCCCATTTCGACCGGTGGCGGAACACATTGGAGAAAAAACGGGACATCACCCTGGAAATCCTGAAAGACCTCCCCTGCTCTACCCCCAATGGCGCCTTTTACGTGTTTCCGGATGTAACCCGTTTTCTGAAAAAGGGTGAAAGCACCGAAGCCCTGGCAACGGAAATCCTTACTCGGGTTAATGTGGCCGTGGCACCGGGAGAAGCCTTCGGCGGCGATGGGCATATCCGAATCTGTTATGCCGTCGAAGAAGAACAGCTTATTTGCGGCCTTGAGCGATTGGCACAGGTGTTTAACCAAAGAAAAGGAGCACTTCAAAAGTGATCGGAACCATCGGTTTCGGCAGATTCGGACGGCTCATGGCCGGCTATCTGGCCCGGGACTGCAAAGTTAAAGTCTTCAACCGAAGCGACAAAACAAAGGAGATTATCGGCATCGGTGCCGAACCGGCCACCCTGGAAGAAGTATGCCGACAAAAAGTGGTGATTTTGAGCGTTCCCATTTCCCACATGCAGGAAACACTGGAACGGATCGCCTCCCTTCTTCGGCCCGACACCATGGTCATCGATGTGTGTTCGGTCAAAGTCTATCCGGTTGCATGGATGAAAGAGCTGCTTCCTCCTTCGGTACCGTTACTGGGAACGCACCCCATGTTCGGGCCCGACAGCGCCGCGGAAGCCCTTCTTGACCGGAAAATCGTGCTCTCCAGAGTACGAATCGATGACGAACGTTATCAAAAAGTGAAAAAATATCTGCTCGGCAAAGGATTGAATGTCATTGAAGCCACGCCCGAAGAGCATGACCGTCAGATCGCCGTGAGCCTGGCCCTCACCCATTTTATCGGCAGAGGCTTGGATGAATTCGGCGCCAAAGACCTCATCATTGATACGGAAGGGTATAAACGGCTGCTGCATATTCTGGGGGTGGTAAACCATGACACCTGGCAGCTCTTCAAGGACATGTATCAATACAACCCTTATGCACGGGAGAACCGTCTTGCATTCATGGCGGCCCTGAAACGCCTGGAGGAAAAGCTGGAAAACGGAACGTAGACCAGGGCATCCATCGGAACCTACTATTTTCCTTCAAAAAGCTCCAAAGCCGCTGTTGCCATCATCACGATGCCCGTCTTGAGGCTCGTTTCCACCGCGGGTTCGATGGGGTTGATCTCGCGGCTCACAATGGTCTGAAGGGCCATGATGAGTTCCGCCGCCATCATGAGGGTTCCCGACCACCGGCCTCTCAATTGCATTAGGACTCGGGCCGTTCCCACAAAAACCCCATATGTATGTCGTGGCCGCAGGCATGCATGACGCCCACGTCACACCCCTGAGAATCCTGTGTGCGGATTCCGCTGGCATCTCTCGAAGAGCTTATTTTTTCTATTTGCTTAAAATTTTAGGATACGCATCCAAAAATTATCTGTCAACCTGTTGCCATAAATGAAATAAAAAAGGGAAAAAGTATGGACCTTTCCTATAAACATCAGTAAAATGCGTTTTTCCCACAGCGATGTGAGGAAAAAGGTGATGGACACAAACATTCATGAGGTCAAAACCTATGAACTGCAGGCAAGCGTATATGTCACAAAGCCTGTTGATCCGGCGGGTTTTGGGAAGATCGTCAAAGCGATCGAAAGTTTCTGGTTCTAAGTGACAAGCTTTCTTTCGGAGGATTGATGGCATGGCGGACTCACGTTTGGTGGAATTCGATATTCTTTTTGTGGAGGACAACCCCGGGGATCGGAACCTCATCATTCGACATCTTGATCAGTCCGGCAGATCCTTTCATGTTGAAACAGCCGGGAGCTTGGCGGAAGCGCTTCAAAAACAGAATGAACGGAGTTTCGACATTGTACTGCTGGATCTTGACCTTCCGGACGGCATGGGCCTGGAACCCCTAACCCGATTCAGATCGTGTACGCCTGAAATTCCCATCATTGTGCTTACCGGTTTGGATGATGAAGAAACGGGTCTCGAAGCAATCCGGAACGGGGCTCAGGATTACCTCGTAAAAGGGCAGGTGAACGCCAATCTTATGGTTCGATCCTTGCTGCACGCCGTTGAAAGGCATAATCTCAAAGGCAAAGTAGATCACTACAACAGGGTATTGCGTGCTATCCGAAGCATAAACCAACTCATCGTCCGAGAAAAAGATCCCCCTCGACTCATTCGGCAGGCTTGTGAAGTACTCATTGAGACACGCGGTTACAAAGGTGTCTGGGCTGCACTGGGAAATTGCAGTGATCCCCCTAGTGCTTCTGCACAGGCAGGATTTGAGGATAGTTTCGATTTGCTGGCGAAGGATCTGACCCGAGGCATCTGGCCCACCTGTGTCGACAAAGTTCTTAAATCGAACGAACGCATCTTTATTGTGCGTCCGTTTGAAACCTGCGATTGTCCGGTCTCAGCAAAGCATCATCAAGATACCATCGGGATAAGCTTGTTTAAGAGCGGTGATAAAATTCATGGGGTTTTGGCCGTATCGTTTGCAAACGCGTTTGAAATCGAAGAGGAAGAAAAGAGCCTGTTGCATGAAATCTCCGATGATATCTCATTTGCGCTCCGTGCCCTGGAAACACAAAAACAGCATAGGGATGCAGAGGAGCACATTCGGCAACAGCATCTTTTTCTGCAGTTGTTGATGGATGCAATTCCCATGTCCGTCTTTTACAAGGATACCCTTGGTGTTTTCATTGGGTGTAACGAAACCTTTGCAAACCTTCTGGGCAGGCCCAAGGCGGAAATCATCGGAAAACGACCGCACGATCTTTTCCCTGAAGAACTTGCAGACAAGTATCACAAAACGGATATGGATTTGCTCAAAATGCCCGGACTACAGCAATATGAATCCCGGATACAGCGAACGGACGGCAACAGGCATGATGTCTTGATCAACAAGGCCTCCTACTTTGATGTTGAAGGGAATGTGGCCGGAATTATCGGCGCCATGCTTGATATCACGGATCGAAAGGCAATGGAGAAACGTCTTTTACAGTCCCAGAAGATGGAATCCATCGGCACCTTGGCCGGTGGCATTGCCCATGATTTCAATAACGTATTAGTAGCTATCATCGGCTTTACCGAACTCTCGCTCCACGCGGTGGAAAAAGGGTCCGAAATCGAAAGCGACCTTCAGGCAGTGTATACAGCCGCCCACAGGGCCAAGGAACTTGTAAAGCAGATACTGACCTTTGCCCGACTCTCGGACGAAGCAATCAGACCCATTCAGCCGACAGTGATTGTCAAGGAAGATCTAAAGTTCATCCGTTCATCAATTCCTACCACCATTGATATCGAACAGGATCTCAGAAGCGATTCTTTCATTATGGGAAACGCCACCCAGATCCATCAGGTCATGATGAATCTTTGTACCAATGCTGCTCAATCCATGGAGGAAAAAGGTGGCAGGCTCCGTGTCGTTCTGGAAGACACCCATCTAACCCCTGACAGGCCAAAGCATCTTTTGGACTTAAAGCCGGGAGAATACATCACGATAACGGTATCGGATACCGGTACAGGCATACCACAGGACATCATCGGCTCTATTTTCGAACCTTATTTCACTACCAAAGGGCCGGGAGAAGGAACAGGAATGGGGCTTGCCATGGTCCACGGCATCGTGCGAGCTTATGGGGGCAGGATTTTTGTGGACAGTACCCCCGAAATAGGGACCACCTTTAGTCTTTACCTGCCCATCAGCAAAAAGAATAAAGGGGAGACCTCCTATAAATCGGAGGTGTTGCCAAGGGGCACGGAACGTATTTTGGTTGTTGACGATGAAGCGCCTATCGTCAAATTGAATGGTATGATGCTTGAAGACCTCGGCTATTCGGTCACTTCAACGACTGCCAGTATCGAAGCGCTGGAATTGTTTCGATCAAATCCAAACCATTTTGACCTGGTTATCAGTGATATGACCATGCCCAACATGACAGGTGATCTCCTGGCAATGGAATTGATGAAGATCAGGCCCGGAATACCGGTTATACTCTGTACCGGTTACAGCAAGAAGATTTCCGGTGAGTCGGCAAAAGACATGGGCATAAGGGAGCTCGTATACAAACCGGTTGTCAAGGCGGATCTGGCGAAAACCGTTCGAAAAATTCTTGATATGGCCAAAATGAATTATTGATACTTCCGAACCATGGCATCTAATGGATAATGGCTTCGGGATTTTTTTTGCTACAGAAAATTGCGAAAGCGCAAAGGGAAACGATGAAAGAATTCAAGCACGGCGGCCACATCAGGCTGATTGCCAACAAGGCAGGGCTTTCTGAAAAGGAAATCCTGGACTTTTCCGCCAACATCAACCCGCTGGGACTTCCCGAATGGTTCCGACCCGTTGTCAGCGCCAGCCTTTCCGATCTGATCAATTACCCCGACCCGGATTGTAAACCACTGGTAAAGGCACTTTGCGATCAATGGCTGCTATCGCCCGATGAAGTTCTTTTCGGGAACGGATCAACCGAACTCCTTTATATCATCCCGAGGGCCTTTTCCAAAAAACGGGCAGTGATTCCCGTCCCTTCCTATGCGGACTATGCCACTGCCTGCCAGTTGGCGGGTCTTTCAGTGGAGAAACTAACACTTCTGGAGGAAGAATCATTTGTTCTTGATGCCGCCAGATTGCAGAAAACACTTAGGGGAGATGAACTGGTCTTTCTGGGACAACCCAATAATCCCACCGGTATTTCCGTCAATCCGAATACTATCGCGGTGCTGGCAGATGCCAATCCGGACACGCTTTTCGTCATCGACGAGGCATTCGGCGATTTTGTGGAGGGACTCGACCGCCTCGTTGACAAACATTTAGACAACGTGCTGGTGCTCTGCTCTCTGACCAAGAGCTTTGCCATTCCGGGGCTTCGATTGGGCTTCGTTACGGCGGCCAAAGATAAGATTGATGCCATCGACAGGTATCTGCCACCCTGGTCCGTCAACACCATTGCACAACGGGTGGGTGAAAAAGCGATTCGGGATGCCCGGCTCATCAAACGGACCAGAGATTATGTCAAAAAAGAGCGGGAGCGGCTGTCAAAGGCGCTCCGTCAGCTGCCCGGCCTTTATGTATATGACGGGGAAGCCAATTATCTGTTTGTTCGAATGAACCGAAGCGACATGGACGCCCCCGAGCTGGCATCGAGACTTTTGGAGAAGGGAATCGCCATCAGAGTATGCAACAATTACGATGGTCTGGACAACCGTTTTTTCCGAACCGCAGTGAGGAATGCCCATGACAATACACGGCTGGTGGAAGCCCTCGAAACGGTGCTATGCAAAGGCCATCGAAACCGACAGAAGAAAAGAACCCCGGCCGTGATGCTCCAGGGAACCAGTAGCAACGCAGGCAAGAGCATTATGACCGCGGCCCTCTGCCGAATTCTCCTCCAGGACGGTTACCGTGTGGCCCCTTTCAAGGCTCAGAACATGTCGCTGAACAGCTATGTGACGGGAAAAGGCGGCGAAATGGGTCGTGCCCAGGTGGTGCAGGCCCAGGCCTGCCGGCTGAAACCGGATGTAAAAATGAACCCGGTGCTGCTCAAACCCAACAGTGATACGGGGTCCCAGGTGATTGTGATGGGAAAGCCGGTCGACAACATGGATGTAAACCGCTATATCGATTACAAGCCGACCGCATTTGAATTTGTCAAAGAGGCATACGATACCCTGGCGTCTGAATACGACGTGATTGTAATTGAGGGAGCGGGAAGCCCGGCGGAAGTGAACCTGAAGCACCATGACATCGTCAACATGAAAATGGCCGAGTACGCAAACGCCCCCGTTTTCCTGGTGGGGGACATCGACCGGGGAGGTGTTTTTGCGTCCTTTATCGGCACCATGGAGGTTCTATCCGAATGGGAACGGGCCTGCATGGCGGGCTTTATTGTCAACCGTTTTCGCGGCCAGAAGGACCTCCTGAATGACGCCGTCGATTTTACGGAACAATACACCGGGCTCCCCACCTACGGGGTGGTTCCCTATATCAAGAACCTGGGACTCCCGGAAGAAGACTCAGTCTCCTTCAAAAACGAGATATTGAGAGACAGGGACGTCGGCAAAACCGATGCCATCGACATTGCGGTACTGGACCTGCCCCACATCTCCAATTTTACAGACTTTGATTCGCTGAAAATGGAACCGGACGTAAAGGTGCGGGTCATCGGAAACGCACAGGATCTGGGGACCCCCGATGTGGTGATCCTGCCGGGGAGCAAGAACGTCATCGGAGATATGGATTACCTGTTTAAGGAAGGCTTTGCCGAACGCATATGGACCATTGCCAACAATGGCAAAACGGAAATCGTGGGTGTTTGCGGCGGTTTTCAGATGCTGGGAAAGACCATTCAGGACCCCTACGGCATCGAATCCGGCGGCAACACCATGAAGGGTCTTTCACTTTTAAATATCACCACCAGCCTCGAGCGGGAAAAAACGCTCAAGGCCATCAAAGCAAAGCACCTGGAAACCGGTTTTGAGCTGGAAGGGTATGAAATTCACCACGGCAAGACGGAAGGTAAAGAAACCTCGCCCATCATTGCGGGAGAAAATGAAGAGGTCATCGGATTGAGATCCCAAAACGGCATGATCTGGGGAACATACCTTCACGGCGTCTTTGACCGGGATAACTTCAGACGCTGGTTTATCGACTGCCAGAGAAAACGGCGCGGCATGAAACCGTTGGGCAGAATCACGGCCACCTATGACCTGGAACCCGCCTTTAACCGTCTGGCGGATGTGGTCCGTAAAGGGCTGAGGATTGCGGATATCTACAAACGGATCGGCCTCTAAATTCTTTTCCTCCTTGCTTTTAGAATGTCAGAAATGGCATTTTAGACAAAGCAATCAAAACCATATAGAATAAGGAAGCGTTATCATGGCTTACTACATGGGCGACTGAGTCAGCCATGGGGCAGGCAGCGGCGCAGGCGGGCATCGTGAAACACCACAAGGTGATCGTCCACAAGATAGACATCGGCCTCAATATAGGGAGCGCCCATTTCAAGGGCTATTTCATATCATTATTCAATACAAATCGGAAATTTGTCCAAAAAGGAAATCATCATGGAAAATAGGGGATTCCTTGAAAAACTGTACCAGGGTGAATTTGACAAAGCACTTTTTGACGCATGCCGTGGATCACGGATTTCCGATAAGGCGCGTGCCGTCCAAAATGCCTATTTGGCACTATCCAGGGAATATCCACCCCGGGCCCTCGAAGAAAGGGGAGAAATCCCTAAAGAACTGTGGGAAAAGCTAAAAGAAAAAGGAATGTTCGCCCTGACCATTCCCGAATCTTATGGCGGCATGGGGCTCAGTCTTTCCGATTATCTGAGCATCATTGAGGTTGCTGCGCGCGCCGACATGTCCCTGGCCGTCATTCCCCTCGCCCATCATTCCATCGGACTCAAAGGGCTCATTCTTTACGGCTCTGCCAATCAAAAAAACGAGTACCTGCCGCCTGCGGCCACGGGAGAAATGATTTTCGCCTTCGCCCTGACGGAACCGGAAACCGGCTCTGATGCCAAGCACATCAAAACCTTCGCGCAAAGGTCCCGGGACGGCAGCCATTACATTTTAAACGGTACCAAGACCTATATCACAAACGGTGGTTACGCAGGCGCTCTAACGGTTTTTGCCCAGCTTGACCGGAGCAAGCCCGGTTTCATGGGCGCCTTTGTCGTTGAAACCGGATCGGAGGGGGTCGAAATCGGAAAAGACATGCCCAAAATGGGACTCACGCTGAGTTCCACGGTCTCGATCCGATTTAAGGATGTGAAGGTCCCTGTCAAGAATCTCATCGGAAAACCGGGTGACGGCTTTAAAATCGCCATGGCCATTCTAAACTATGGCAGGTTGGGGCTTGCAGCGGCATCAAACGGTTTAATGGCACAGTCCGCCAAAGAGATGCTTGAAAGGGCTCATCGGCGCAGGCAGTTCGGTGTATCCATCTCCCAATTTGAACTGGTACAGGAAAAGATCCTGAACGCTCAAGTGAACGCCTTCTTATCAAAGGCCATTACGGCATTTACGGCCGGCATGCTGGAACAAGACCCTCTCGTTCGCGTGGCCATTGAAAGCTCCCACGCCAAGCTTTTCTCTACCACACGCGCCTGGGATGTTCTTTATGAAGCACTCCAAATCCATGGCGGTTCGGGGTACCTGAAAACGTTGCCCTACGAAAAACGGCTTCGGGATTTCAGGGTCACAACGGTCTTTGAAGGAACCACCGAAATTCACAGCATATATCCGCCGCTCTTTATGATTAGAAGTATGATGAAAGCATCCAAAGGGTACGGGGGCCGGTGGGCATTGATCCTGAAATCGGCATTCAGACTTTCGAAAAGGCTTTCCATGGGCCACGCCTATGATCATTCCGTCCTGGAGAAGGCACGGAAAAAGGCATTTCGCGGCATTCGACGGGTGCGATGGATGCTTCTGGCGGGATTGATTTATTACGGCAGGGATATTACAAAGCGTGAGTTTTTTCTCAAAAGGGTAACGGAATTGAGCCTCCAGGTTTTTATACTGATCAGCGCCTTTGCCTACATCGACAAAATGAGGCTTGAGGGCCGCAATATCTGGCACTGTCTGGACTTTTTAAAATATTATCTGGCTGAAATTGAATCCTCTGCATCCACCTCTTCAAGGGTGCGCCCGAATTTGAAAGAAAAGCTTCACCGTAAGATATTTAATGGCCTCAAATCCTGTGCGCCCTAAGAAATTGAGGGGTATCAAACACGATCATCCCCATTCTCCTCCAGATTGCCGTGGATGGCCATAACCTGCCGGCAAAGCAGGTCAAACTGCTCCGGATAAAGGGACTGGGGTCCATCGCTCAACGCCTTTTCAGGGGCGTTATGGACTTCCACCATCAATCCGTGGGCTCCCACTGCCACGGCCGCCCGGCTCAAGGGAATGACCTGGTCCCGCCTGCCCGCAGCATGACTGGGATCAATGATGATGGGCAGGTGACTTTCCCGTTTCACCACGGGAACAGCAGAGAGATCCAACGTGTTCCTGCTGTGGTTAACAAAGGTGCGAACGCCCCTTTCACACAGAATGACCTCACCATTTCCCTCGGACAAAATGTATTCCGCGGCCATCAACCACTCGTCGATGGTTGCGGCAAATCCTCTTTTCAGCACAACCGGTTTTTTGCACAGACCGGCTCTTCTCAGAAGGCTGAAATTCTGCATATTCCGGGTGCCGATCTGGACAATGTCCGCATATTCTTCAACCAGATCAAAATTTTCGTAGTCAAGGACTTCCGTCACCACAGGCATACGGGTCTTTTCTCTTACCTTGGCAAGAATTTTCAGCCCTTCCAGCCCAAGCCCCTGGAATGAATAGGGCGATGTTCTTGGCTTGAAAGCCCCACCGCGAAAAATATGGGCGCCCGCCTCCTGTACCCGTTCCGCAATGGTCATTGCCTGTTTTTCGCTTTCAACGGCGCATGGCCCCGCAATGATGGTGGAGCCGCCGTTGCCAATTTCAACACCCTTTACGGTTATCACCGTATCTTCCTGTTTGAATTCTCGACTGACCAGTTTATAAGGCCGTGTTACCGGAATGGCCTCTTTGACGCCCTTCATGGCCAGAAACTTTGCGCCATCAACGGGCCCCTTGTTGTGCAGTATTCCGATTGACAGCCTTTCGCCCCCGGGTACGGGACGAGGGGTATAGCCATTTTCCGTCACAGCCACAGTGACCGCATCGATCTCTTCACCTGTTGCATCCTTGTGCATTACCAGCAGCATTTTTCATCTCCTCCATTTGGCGGGTTCAGAGAACCCAAAATCAGCAAAAAAAAGACCGGAAGAACGCTTTCCCCCAGCCCCTGAAACAGAAAAGGACCGTGGGCGCCTAGGAGGCCCACAGTCCTTTTTGTTATGATTATCGGCAGTTGCCTAGTTTAACCGGACCATACACCCCTTCCCAGTGAAA
>ADZZ01000020.1 GCA_000179315.1 delta proteobacterium NaphS2 | reverse complement strand
GGTTCGATGGTTTTTTGTTTAACGTCTGGAAGCATAAAAATGGCGACATCCCCGGAACGTTCAATGATTCCGAGGACAGGAGGTTTTTCTTTTTCAAGAGTTCCTCGGCCCGGAGCACCCTTGAGCGCTCTGCACCGTGGTGCTCGCCCTTTCTGACGAACTTTTTCCGGATGCCCTTTATGCCCTGCAATTACGTATACTTCGTCGCACTCTACTACCCCACTGACTTTACATCCCGGCTTCCTTGCAGCGATTTCGCTCCGAAGCAAAATAGTCATCCTATGGGCGACATCCGGATTAAGGTCCAGCTCCGCGGCGATTTGCCTGTTGGATAGGTTTAGTCCCATGAGGTATAACATGACGATCCATACTCTGATGGGATGGTGTTTTCTTGCCAGAATGGTACCCGTAAAATCGTTGAAACGGCAACCGCAGTTATTGCATTTATAGTTCCGACAAAGCGGAGCATTACGTTTGTGACCGTTCTTTTTGACCCGGTTTGAGGTACATTTTGGACAACAAATACCACATGGCCACTTCTTTTCTCTGAAGAATTCGTAGCACTTAGCGGGGTCGATGAGTTCAAGGATTCCAATCTCCGGATTTGTAGACGATTTTGTGGTCATGGCTATCTGCATATTTAAGTGGACAGAAAGCCATCTTATTTATACCAAATCTGAAGAAATTCCCAGCGAAAATGACTTTTTCAATCAAATTATTGTTGCCGTTCACATTATCCCACCGGATATTGTCCACAATAAAGCACGAAGAATATTTTGTTTTTGCCTGATTGATTTATCGTTGCAAGGCGATGCGTGACGGACTGCCTATCTTCTGATCGGGGTGCTGTTTCGAGAAAACCCTTGGGGCTCTGCCCCAAACCCCGAGGTTTTTTTAGGCATGAAG
>ADZZ01000021.1 GCA_000179315.1 delta proteobacterium NaphS2 | reverse complement strand
GCCCTTGTCCGATGGGCGACTTATGATCGCATTAGATGATTTCATCAATCCAAAGACAGGTCGCAACATCTTCGGATGTTCTCATATCTTCGATCATGCCGCAAAGGACAATCAATCCAAATATCCATGGGCACAGAATGTGGTTCTTATTGGTCTGTTAAAGGTCATCAAAGGACGATGGGCTTGTCTCCCCCTTTCACAGCGATTTTATTTGCCCCAAAAGGCCATAAATGCCAAATCGGACAATATGAGGGTTGCCGGAAAGGTCGTTTCTTTCCAAACCAAACTCCAACAAGCTGTCGAGATGGTAATTCAGGTAGCTCAACACTTTGCCGGCGTTGACATAATAATCGTTTGTGACAGCTGGTTCGGAAATAACGGCCTGTTCAAACCCCTCCGCACTAAACTCGGAAATTTTGTTCATTTGCTTTCAAGATTACGTTCCAATACCGTACTGTACTCCATCCCCAAGATCGGTTCTTCCAAAAAGCCGGGAAGACCCAAAAAATATGGCAGCAGGTTGGGTTCGTGCGCTGAAATGGCGGCGGCATTCATGGCGTACGCTTCAACCTATCACGTCTTCCTGTACGGAAAATACCGTGAAGTCAACGCATACTCCCAAATCGTTATGCTCAAAACACTCAAGTGCCCTGTCCGGGTTGTCTGGGTCTTTCGAAAAACACAGTGGATCGCAATCTTCTCCACGGACTGAAGCTGTCGGTG
>ADZZ01000022.1 GCA_000179315.1 delta proteobacterium NaphS2 | reverse complement strand
TGCCGGCTTCTCTTTAAATGTGGCATCACAAAAGGTCCAAAGCTGTTCAATGAGAATGACCACATAAATGTCTTTAACGATAAATGCCGTCAGGGAAAATCCTTTGTGTTTTGCCGAAAAATAGAGGTAGAATGTGAGGAAAAACGCGACCGCCATAAAATTGCTTACAGCGTAAAGCTTTGAAGGACGGGCTGAGACGACAAATTTATTGTAAACCCAGACTACCAACGCTGTGGCGCCGGCCGATATGATCCAGACGTAGGGCATTTTGTCAAATGCCTCGCCGGCAGCGTCATCAAGGGTTTGGCCCAAAAGAGTATAGCGACCGAAACCTTCAACGTGATAAAGGCTTGTGTGTCCCCCGGAAACCGTCATGGCCACGAAGGGAAAGGAAGGATATTCCGTTTCCAGAAAGATGGAAAGAATATGGGCTTCCAGATGGTTCACGGCAACCAATGGCTTTCTCAACATATATGCCAGTCCTTTGGCATAATAAAGACCTACCAGAAGTGCCCCCACCAAACCCGGCCCCACGGTAACGGCGATGCCGTCGAGCTCCGCCGCGTCC
>ADZZ01000023.1 GCA_000179315.1 delta proteobacterium NaphS2 | reverse complement strand
TCCCCGGAACGTTCATGATTCCGAGGACAGGAGGTTTTTCTTTTTCAAGAGTTCCTCGGCCCGGAGCACCCTTGAGCGCTCTGCACCGTGGTGCTCGCCCTTTCTGACGAACTTTTTCCGGATGCCCTTTATGCCCTGCAATTACGTATACTTCGTCGCACTCTACTACCCCACTGACTTTACATCCCGGCTTCCTTGCAGCGATTTCGCTCCGAAGCAAAATAGTCATCCTATGGGCGACATCCGGATTAAGGTCCAGCTCCGCGGCGATTTGCCTGTTGGATAGGTTTAGTCCCATGAGGTATAACATGACGATCCATACTCTGATGGGATGGTGTTTTCTTGCCAGAATGGTACCCGTAAAATCGTTGAAACGGCAACCGCAGTTATTGCATTTATAGTTCCGACAAAGCGGAGCATTACGTTTGTGACCGTTCTTTTTGACCCGGTTTGAGGTACATTTTGGACAACAAATACCACATGGCCACTTCTTTTCTCTGAAGAATTCGTAGCACTTAGCGGGGTCGATGAGTTCAAGGATTCCAATCTCCGGATTTGTAGACGATTTTGTGGTCATGGCTATCTGCATATTTAAGTGGACAGAAAGCCATCTTATTTATACCAAATCTGAAGAAATTCCCAGCGAAAATGACTTTTTCAATCAAATTATTTACAGCACGGGAAATCGTCGTATGAGCCAAAGTTAAATACGACGCCTTGAACTCCGAACTTGATGAAAGGGCGCGTCGATTGTGGGCTGCCACCGAAGCATCTTCAATTGGCCATGGAGGAGTAAGCGCGGTTTCCAGAGCTACCGGCATGGCGGAAAGCACGATAAGAACCGGTTGCCGAGAAATAACGAGTGGTAAGAAAGAAACAGCGAGTCGAAGATTAAGAAAAAGAGGTGGAGGAAGAAAGCCTCTTGTTGAAAAAGACGGGGAATTACTTAATCTCCTCGA
Organism: delta proteobacterium NaphS2; assembly: GCA_000179315.1. Classification (GTDB taxonomy): domain Bacteria; phylum Desulfobacterota; class DSM-4660; order Desulfatiglandales; family Desulfatiglandaceae; genus NaphS2. Next base: position 313 of record ADZZ01000023.1, on the reverse strand, counting down.
TGCATTTCGAAACGTCAACCGAAAATTGACCCCTTGCGTCAACCGAAAATTGACCCCTCTATGATTTAATAGTTTTGCATTTATCCATATTCTGGTACGCTGTTTTCACCTGCTCGGAGGATAGGGCAACTGCTGGGAAGCAACCCGAGCGCCGAAGCAGGTGACGTAGGCATGGGGCCGTACTCGATAGTACGGCCCTTTCCTCATGTCTATAATGCGTTAAATCCCGGGGGTTTGGGGGCTGGCCCCCATTTAAATCAGTCAAACATTCCTTCAAGTCGCCAAATATTTTTGAATTAAGCTATTTATATGG
>ADZZ01000024.1 GCA_000179315.1 delta proteobacterium NaphS2 | reverse complement strand
CTGCGTTTTAGGGAGGTCCCGATGAAAAAAATATCAGAATCAGCCTCAATAACCGTACCCGCAAAAAGTGTCATAAAATGCTCGATCAAGCCCAAAAAGTTGGGAATCTGTCCATGTGCAAAAAGATACTGGCTATCCTGGCAGTATCCGATGGGACCCCATATTCAGTAATAGCGGTAACCTTGAAAGTAAGCAAAGAAGCCATTCGTTTGTGGGTGAATACCCTTCTGTTTAAAGGCGTAGAAAGCCTGAGATCAAAGAAACCGTCTGGACGGCCATCAAAATTGACCAAGACACAAAAAAAGGAACTGGAGTCACTCATTATTGAAGGACCCACAAAAGCTGGGTTTCCTGGCGCATGCTGGCGCAGTCCCATGATACAGACACTGATTTACGAGAAATTCGGCGTGCAATATAATGTCTTCTACATTTCCCAACTTCTCAAAAACATGGATTTTTCGTACCAAAAAGCAAAATTTGTATCAGATCATAAAGATCCTGAAAAACGCAAGGAGTGGCTTAAAACAACATGGCCTGAAATCTCTAACTTGGCCAAAGAGAAAAATGCATACATTTTGTTTGGTGACGAAGCCTCATTTCCGCAGTGGGGTTCTCTAACCTACACATGGGCCAAAAGGGGACATCAACCAGTCGTGAAAACATCAGGAAAACGTAAAGGTTATAAAGTCTTCGGTTTGATCGACTATTTCTCTGGCCGGTTTTTTTGTAAAGGGCACGATGAAGGCCGACTTAATTCTGAAGCTTATGAAGCCTTCTTGACCGAAGTATTATCCAAAACCAGAAAGCACATTATTCTTATCCAGGACGGCGCGAGATACCACACAAGTAAAGCGATGAAGAAATTCTTCGAAAAAAAGGCGGATCGCGTTACGGTTTATAATTTGCCATCCTATTCACCGGATTATAACCCAATCGAAAAGCTCTGGAAAAAAATCAAGGAAAAAGAAATCCACCTTCATCATTTCCCGACTTTCGATTCACTGAAAGACAAAGTAGAAGAAGCGCTTCTTCATTTTAAAGACCTGAAAAACGAAGTCCTTTCGCTTTTTGGGTTCTATAAGAACTTGACGGAAGCATAGATTCCCAATAACCCAAAATCTTTTTCTTAAAGCTATAGATACGTT
>ADZZ01000025.1 GCA_000179315.1 delta proteobacterium NaphS2 | reverse complement strand
CTGTACTCCATCCCCAAGATCGGTTCTTCCAAAAAGCCGGGAAGACCCAAAAAATATGGCAGCAGGTTGGGTTCGTGCGCTGAAATGGCGGCGGCATTCATGGCGTACGCTTCAACCTATCACGTCTTCCTGTACGGAAAATACCGTGAAGTCAACGCATACTCCCAAATCGTTATGCTCAAAACACTCAAGTGCCCTGTCCGGGTTGTCTGGGTCTTTCGAAAAACACAGTGGATCGCAATCTTCTCCACGGACTTGAAGCTGTCGGTTGAGCAAATTATCGAGTATTATGGGGCCAGGTGGAAAATCGAGTCGGGTTTCAAGGAGATCAAGCAAGACATTGGAAGCAGCAAAAGCCAAACCCGCAATGCACAGGCAGTGATCAATCACATCAATTTTTCCATAATGGCCGCAACAATCATTTGGATCTATGGTTCACGGCTCGAAAACATTCCCGAACGCAGGCACAAGGTCAAGGGTCGCAACAGTTTCGCCTTTTCCGACCTGAGACATATCATCGCTAAGTCCGCATTGAGCGATGATTTTCATGCCGTTTGCAACCAAGACAACAAACTGCCCCGAAAATCTTTCCTGGAGGCGTTGCTGCGCATGGTCGGCTGATCAAGCCGGGGGCATTTTCTGTGAAACTTCAGATGAATCATTGCCATGAGTAAATAATATCAAACTCCTAAATCGTGGTCAATTCGTCTAGGCCCAACTTTGATTTAGATGCCGAAATCGCTACCGTTAATGCATTAACAGTCAACAGCAGACCTGACCCCATTTTGTTGTCAGCCACAATAAATAGCAAAGAACCGGCTCAAAATATCTGATTATTCCACCGGTGGTTTATTGGAACCGGTATTGTAAAGTGAGACTACCCCTTCTCGGCAAGTGCAAGTTTTTCAGCCTTTTGTCGGAAGGATTGAACGGATTCCTTCCCAAACCCTCCAGCCTTTTCGGCAAATGCAACTGCTTTTCGATAGTACTCAGCAGCGTCCCGGTTTTTTCCCTGAGCTTCATAGAGTTCAGCATAACGATGAAAGCCATCGATCTCCTCAGATATTGTCGCAAGAGCTTTCGGCACACCGCCTCGGCTTCATCAAACTTCTTGTCTTGAATCAAGTCCGGCACTGATTTGATAATTGTCCAAATCCGTATAAATAAAGTCCTCCAATAGTATTTGGAGCGTGAGACACATTTTTTATATTTTTGCGCTGCGCATG
>ADZZ01000026.1 GCA_000179315.1 delta proteobacterium NaphS2 | reverse complement strand
TTTGGTCCAATTTGAATTCTGGCGCTGGCGCCAAGCGTGTACACAATTCAGACAATTCAGACTTGAGCATATCTTCCCGCCAAGGGTAACCATTGCGGGTCAGCCAGGCTCGTAATTGCTCTTTCCTGCTGCTTTTATTTGGAATACTCTCAGTATCAAGTACGTTATGATATCTGGCATTATCCAGGATAACGATAGCCTCAGATGGAATATTCGGTAACAATTGGGTCTCAAACCATGTAGAAAAATTGTCCCAGTTCATCTGGCCATGATAGTCGCCGGTTCGTTTTTTCGCCTCAAAAACAAGTTGAGCCCCGCCTACCCAGCCATCTTCCGTGATCGCATGAACCAATATGAAACGAGGGCCAACCCCTGAAGGCTTGTTAACGAGAGGACCGTCTTCGTTAAGGTACCATGTGAACCGGCATGAGTGATTCTTGTTTATATAGGTTTCATCCAAATAGACTTCCGGCCGCTTCAATGTTCCATCGGGATTTCGATTGGCAAGCTTGGCTCTGAGGTATTCTCGTCGTGCAAATATAATTCGATCCTGTTCCTTCAGGCTATTTCTTCTTCGGCCTTCGCCATGACTGAAACCCCACCGGTTAAGTGCACGCCAAAGGGTCATTTTTGGAACATCGATCCCGTGTTTTGAACTCAGGAACTTGCACACCCTGCCGATGCTGACACGCCTTCCACCCAGGTTCTCAGTTCTAATAAATTTTCTCACAATGGGTTGGGCGATCGGGCACATACTTGACGGCGGTCTACCAGGACGTTCCTTTATCCGGACAACAACTTCATCGCCATCTTTTTTATACTGGGCCATTATTCTCTTTACTGTGGCGATGCCTATTCCCAGAGCATCTGCTGTCCGTTTGGCGGCATCCTTTGTTGAAACAAATTTTCCAGTTTTTCTTTCTTCATCATAGTGATTTTTCAGCCGGACAACAGTTTCAACCAATTCAGCAGGAAGCTGTTTCCCTTGAAACGACATTGAGGTATTCCTCCAAAAAGGTGACTTTTCCCATTTTCAGAGGAATTTTTAACATATTCAGAAAATGTTGTCAATAACAGTATCAAGATATACGGTATTGACTATAATTGGTGACGTATCGCGGTCTGAAATTGGGAAAAGTCAGGAGAAAGCACTGGAGTTGTTGAAGCAAATAACTTAACCCAACTCCGCGAATCGTTGCTGTAAACCATATAAATAGCTTAATTCAAAAATATTTGGCGACTTGAAGGAATGTTTGACTGATTTAAATGGGGGCCAGCCCCCAAACCCCCGGGATTTAACGCATTATGGACATAAGCATGTAATAAAAGACATGAGGAAAGGGCCGTACTATCGAGTACGGCCCCATGCCTACGTCACCTGCTTCGGCGCTCGGGTTGCTTCCCAGCAGTTGCCCTATCCTCCGAGCAGGTGAAAACAGCGTACCAGAATATGGATAAATGCAAAACTATTAAATCATAGAGGGGTCAATTTTCGGTTGACGCAAGGGGTCAATTTTCGGTTGACGTTTCGAATTTTTGGAATCACACAAAGGCGATATGTAGTACGGAGCACCGGAACATCTGTTTAAACATTTAGAATATATCTTGTTACATTGCGATGGGCACGTTGGGATTCCTTGACAGGCTTCCTCACATTGCCGTTTTTGACGTTTGCATTTATCTATGCATCCAGCGCTGGCGAAATTAGGAATAATGAACAGTAAAATGATGAATCCGATTCCTGAAAATACATTTTTCATGTTTCGCCCTCCTTAATTCTTAACATAACAATGGATTTGGAGAAGAAATAACTATAAACTACGTATCCAAAGTATTATTCTTACAGGAAGATTATGAAACAGTCAACCAATATAAATTAGTATCTAAGTATTTTAGATCCATTTATTTCTAAGTCGTGATAAAATCGTTATTGACAGGCAGCAGGCATTACCGCAGTCACACTTCCTACAAACTGCAAGGTTTTCTCTACATGGAGCTGGGTCTTCCTGTACCTGAAAAACCGCCAGCTTGGCCGCTAACGAAAACAGAACCAGTTTTGCTAATCGTAACGGAACCGGTGATTGCGCGTTGTTCTGTTGCTTCTGCAGAATAAACTGGAATGTGAGAGGCGGTGTTTTTTGAGAAGAGGTCTTGAAAAGGGTTTTTTTCTTATAGGTTTACAGATAATTGAAAGCCATGTGGCATCATGAGGTTTGAGAGGGTTTAGATCGGCTTAGAAAAATGGATTAGCCGGCATCTGTTTTTCTGAGAGAAGGCCCATCGATATGAACATTGATGCACCGATGGTTGAGGCGATCCAGCAGAGCATCGACCATGTCCTTTGGTTCAAGGAGGGAATACCATTGTTCAGGCTGGAGATTGGTCGTAATAATGGTGGGCCGCCCGGCTTCATATCGCTCTTTCATGAGTTTGAAAAAGGCGTTCATTTGCTCCTTTTTCAGGGTCAGGTATCCCAGTTCATCGAGCAACAGCAGATCATATCGGCACAGGGCATTGAGTAGTTTGGGGGTGGATCGATCGGCGAGAGAGGCATAGAGTTGATCCAGCAAATCCTGAACATTATAAAAACGCCCCCGGTACCCGGCAATAATGGCTTGACGGAGTATGCCGACGGCCAGGCCTGTTTTCCCTACGCCGGTCTTTCCGTGAAATACGATGTTTTCTCTTCGATTGATGAAATCAAGGCCGGACAAAGTCATCATCCGGCTTTTCCGGACTCCGGGCTGAAGATCAAACGGAAAGGAGTTGAGGGTCCAGTCCCATGGGAGCCGTGCAATCTGAAGCCGATAAGTCATGCTCCGCTCCTGCCGGAAACGTAATTCCTCAGCCAGGAGGTTGTATATGACCTCGTAAACGGAAAGCCCGTTCTTTTCGGCCAAAGCCAACTGCTCATCGAAGGTCTTCACCATGCCTTTAAACTTCAAGTCAATGAGTAATTGCTCAATTTTCTTTTTCATGACAGATCAAAAAAGTCACCCGCGGTATAATCGAGGATGATGTTTTCCAGACGGGACAGATCAAAAAGTCGATACTTAAGGGCCTGTCTTACGGCTTTGAGAAAAGGCTCACCGGGATAAGTCCGTTGCAGATGCAGCAGACGGCGTAACTTGACCACGCCACGACCATGGCTTCTTTTCTTCAGTTCGGCCACATACGCATCCAGAACGGCATCATTTCCCACCAACAGCTGTTCTTCTTTTGAAGGGACCCGGGCATCCTTTTTTCTTCGAATCGGAACATGATGTCCCGGCACAGTTGTTCGCGTATCACGTTTATCCAGAATACGGTCATGTTCCGCCACGTTCCGGCTTTTGTCATAAACGATGACCTTGCGCCAGTGTTTC
>ADZZ01000027.1 GCA_000179315.1 delta proteobacterium NaphS2 | reverse complement strand
CAGATTACCTGCTGTAATCTCCTCCAACTTTGTAATAAAAAGAAATCATCAAGGAAGGCGCATTTGCCTTTCATTTCAATCATTACAAGGAGGAGATTACAATGGATACCACCATGCCAAAAAATTCGCAATTCAACAAGTATTACCGGAAGCACCAGAAATACCTGAAACTCAATGGATTACGGCCAAAAACCATTGAGGCGTACTCAAGGGCGATCAGGCGAATCGGAAACTATTTCGATTGCAGGATCGTCAATCTTACATCCGACCAGTTGCTTGACTATTTTAATGAGCTTCTGGAATGCCATTCCTGGAGTACGGTCAAGCTCGATCTGTATGGTCTGAAGTTCTTTTACGCCAGGGTACTGAACAAAACCTGGGAAGACATCCCCTTAATCAAACCGCCAAGAACATCCAGGATCCCGGATATTCTATCCATTGAGCAGCTCAACCGGCTGTTCGCCGAAACCAACAAGTTGAGCTACAAAGTCTTTTTCTTTACCACCTACAGCATGGGGCTGCGCCTTGGCGAAGGAATCAGGCTGACTGTCGGTGATATCGACTCCGTCAATATGCGAGTTCATATTCGCGACGCCAAGGGCAACAAAGACCGGCTGGTGCCGCTGCCTGAAAATACTCTGCGCGTGCTGAGAAATTTCTGGCAGGTTCACAAACATCCCCATTTCCTTTTTCCAAGCCGGAAAAGAGGTCTGAATAATGCCCACCTGGTTCAGCAGCCACTGGACAGAGGCGGCATCCAGACCGCCATGAAAGCCGTTGTCAGACAACTCGGCATAAAAAAAAATTTCATGCCATTCCCTGCGGCACAGCTATGCAACGCATATGCTGGAAGCAGGCGTTGATCTCATTGAATTACAACAGATCCTGGGCCATGTCAGTGTCCTGACCACCACCAGATACACCCATCTGACTTCCAATACCGGAAACAATGCCAGCCAGGCCGTCAATACGCTGGCCAACACCTTTGATATAACATGGGGAGGGGTCAAATGATTCTGCTCTCCTCGATTATCAATGAATTCAGGGACCGCTTTTTGGACCGATACGAGAATTCCGTCCTGCCAAGCCATACAAAGGCTCTGCAGACCATGGCACAATGCAGACAAGAATATGGCCCGCACATGCTGGCGAAATGTACGGATCACAACTGCGGAAAACAGGTCTATATTCCACATTCCTGTGGCCACAGGAACTGTCCCCATTGCCAGAACCATGAAAACCGGCAGTGGATCGAGAATCAGTTGAGCAAGCGCTTACCGGCTCAATACTATCTGATCACCTTCACCCTCCCCAAACAGCTCAGGGATCTTGCCTGGAAAAATCAGGCAACAATCTATTCCCTCATGTTTGCCTGCGTCCAGGATCTCCTGAAAACATTTACCCAAAAAGACAAAAAACTCGGTGGAGCAGCCGGCTTTACCACCATACTCCATACCCATTCAAGAGCACTCGACTATCATCCCCACATTCATGTTGTCATGCCGGGGGCAAGCATCAATACAAAAACAGCATTATGGCGGGTCAAATCTTCCGGGTATCTTTTCAGCCACAAGGCTCTGGCGCAAGTCTTCAGAGCAAAGATCCTCCAGGCCATTGTTGACCACGGGCTGAGCGTGCCAGAAGATTGCCCGAAACAGTGGGTCGTTGACTGCAAAGACGTCGGCAACGGCGACAAGGCAATCATTTATCTTGGCAGATATCTCTACCGGGGCGTCATCCGGGAACAGGATATTCTGCAATGCGAAAACGGCATGGTCACCTTCAGGTATCTCCATGCCAAAACCGGGCAATACAGAAGCAGGACCGTCACCGGGGAATATTTCCTCTATCTGCTCATGCTCCATGTGCTGCCCAAGGGCTTTCGAAGGGCCAGGTGTTACGGTTTTCTCCATCCATGCAGCAAAAAGCTCATCTGTTTTTTGCAGATGGTGCTCCGGGTTAATCCGCTCAATATGTTTGCCAAGAAATTGAAAGAACGGCCAACAATTACCTGCCCGGTATGCGGAGCGGCCATGAAAATTGTCCTGACAAAAATAGCAAAACCGCCGGCGAAGCAGGTCCACCTGCCTTACATGAGCGAACACGGAGAAATCGTTATGTAACCCAGAGCCAACATCACCGGTTTATGAAAAAGCCCGGTTTCCCCGGTAATGGACACCTATGCGCAAAAAAACTGCATATTCCGCTTCTGAAAGCCTTGTTCTTCAGGCAAATCTATTTCAAAGAGCATATGGGCAGAAGCAGAAAATCCCTGTCTCACTTCTGTCCTGATCAAGCTGCCTCTTTCAAAAAAGCTGTTTTCTATATATAGTAACCGGGCTTGTCCAACAAACGGTTCAGATTGTGGTTCGCTCCGCTCTCACAATCTAACCTTATTCGTTATGTCAGATGCACGTGGCCCATCAGGTACAAGAGCCGGGTGTGATTGCCTCAATAGTTTAAATGCCTTAGCTGTAGTTATATCCTGTTTGATCTCTATTTCGTTATTCACACATAGATGGGTCAGGTATCCATGTAGAGCGGTATGGGCTCTATCTATGGCACTTGATGCATTTGCGCTACCAATTAATGCTTTAGCGTCAGACAAAGCTCTGGCAACAACGCTTTCCGGAGATTCTTTCGGCTTTGGGGGAGCTATATACTCGGTCGTATTGCAAAGCTCATCGTCAATTATTCTGAATGGCACATTATGTTTTTCAAGTATATTGTTGACAACTTCATGATTAGGAATAGCTATATCCATATTACCAAGCTGTTCGCAGGCATCACAGAATGCGGCGATAAACCCTGGGGCGTCTGATGAAGCATTATGGGCATCTCGATCCAAGTCAGATTCTGCCCAAGACAGGCTTGAGCTGCTTTCATAATATTCACCACTGGCCCTACAAAAATATTCCTTAAAGGTTTCTATTATTTGCTTTCGGCTAGTCGTCGAAGTAATTCTTCTCGCTAAGACAAGAAAATCTTCCACTGCACCCCTACTAAGCTGAGTAGAGGCCCCCATTGGAAACCGAAGTTCAGATGTCATTTGAAGAGGCATGATATTTTACCTCGCAGCATAACGCCGCCTTCACCAGTTTATCTGGTGAAAGGCTTGGTTGGGAAATCCGTCAAAAGATCTGCCCTCCCAGTTTTCTTCAGAAAAATCGAAAAGTCCGACCATTTCCTCTGAGTTCCTAAAATCCGTAAACCCGAGGTCCGCACGCCCTTGCGCTTTCTGTCACTCCTTTTTCCCCTTCATCTCCCTGCTTATCCATTGACTTCCAATCCCTTGATCCCGGAAACCGCGGATGACACGACAATTGTCACTGCTTGTCCCCGGAATTTCCCAGCGTTTGGTTCGCGATTCTAAAAATTCAGACCAAAAGGCCGTTTTCGGCGTAGTCGGTAATGAGGGACTTTTTGGATTTCCACTCATCTGGAGTAAATGCCGAAGCTTCAATAGGCGCAAAGACCTCGAAGATGGCATCGGTCAAAATGTTGATCCGCTCCCAGTAACTCTTGTCCGCAAAGCTGGAGGAGATGACGACTAAAACTATAGTTTCTATATGTTAATATGTGCTAATCGCAATCAGCGTAGTCAGATAAATCTTCCAAAAACACAAATGTCCTTTTCTTGCATAATGGGCAGAGTATATATGTGTCTGATTTGTCATAATTAACACAAGCATATGGAGATTTTAACAATTTGTCAATTGAGACTATTTTCTTACCATTCCTGTTTTTTTCAATATCGTTAATGATATTAATGACAAAAATGATTAATAAACACACAACACTAGCAATAAAAAACATACCAGGCAAAACAACCAATAAAACAAAAAACCAATCAATATTACTTGATACTTTTATAAAGATATAAATCCCTACTGTACATATTATTATAATTATCGGTATAAAGATAACATTATAATGGAATTCAAAAACATGATACCCAATATACTCACAATTTTGACATTTATATTTTTTTTTAGTAAGATATTTTGCATTGAGTATACGTTCAACTACTTCATCAGTTTTGTTCAAAATATACCTCCTCAGAAAAAATGGCTACAGTCACAAGCTAGGAATTTGGTTGGAACTGTATGTCTACCCTGATAAAACCACCCCACAATCTTGCAATTCGCACAAGGCCACACTGTCCCATCTGATGTCCATATCGATATTTTCGCATTACTGCCTCCCTATATATTGCGGCTGCATAACGATGAGCTCACCGGACCCTTTCGCTTACGTTCCTATTTGCCATCCACGTCTGGGGTCCGGTGGAGCGTTGGGTTGGCCGCCCATAGTTCGGTTAATAGCACGGAATTACGGAGTATATTGCTTGGCACCTTGCCTTATAAGGGAAAAATAGCTTTGCGCAACTCCCCTTTGAAAAAAATCTTCCTTAGAAGCATATTTTTGAGGGCAAAAAAACGCTTCTAGGTGCCAAAGATACTGTGCCTTGTAGCTCAACCAACCGAAATTATATGTATTTTACTGATCCGACCCGATGGCAGCAGCAGGACCACGCGACGGACGGTTGTTAAACTGGCTGAAGGCATTCACGATAACATAGTTGCTCATTCTCAAAGGAATACACGGGAGTTTTCAAATTACCATTATACCACACGCTATGAAGGGTGTCAGATCGGTGCTGACCACTGGAAAGATCCCAGTTCGATGCACTCACATAGGTTCTTCCGCCAGAGGACAGGTATTCGCGCCACGCCTTTACCGTTCCACAGTTACCCATTCGTGTATGGGTTGGGTTTAGGATCATTACTGAAGGTGCACGTACTGCATCCTGCAACACCTGTGGAACAGACCAGTGAAACTGGACCTTTTTTCGGCCACGAACAACCATAACCTCTCCGCAAATGAGGAGAAGCACCTCTCGATTGAGAAACGGGAAAGAACGATCCGATAAGGCATTCGCTAAGTGGTCAGGACCGCATTTAGCTGCGTTGTTGGTGTCTTCGCGGGTGGAGAAGAATTGTGCTCCCATCCGACTCCTGCATCCGTTAGTAATCCTGAAGTAAATTGGGGTTGGGGAGGTGGTTTCCAGAACTACAGATGTCTTTACATACTGTGTTGCCGCAATGATGGGACCCAAACTTTGTTCCGTTGGAACCGACCAACCCGCGCACAATAAGAGGGCAGGATGTCGTTTTTCGACAATCTCGACGATTAGGGAGGTATTGTCGCTAGTAGGCCTATACTCCCGCACTGGAAAGGATAGAGTAGCGATCCTTTGCGGCTTATGATCGGCCGAAAAGCCGATCCTTTCTAAGCCCGATAACTTACCTGTAAACGGTCTCTCAATGATGGACCTTCTAGCACCTTTGTGTGTGGTCATGACGTAAACACTTTCCAGTAACTTCACGCGTACGTTCTTTTCAGCTGTTCCTACGCGGTATCAATAATCAGGGGCAAAGACGTGTCAACGTGACAATCCTTTTAACCGATCAGGATCCCACAGGATTTGAATAAATCGCCGTTCCCTTGGCACAAGATAACGGCTTCGTCGACCGTTTGGGGGGACACCCATGACCATCATGTCTTCTAATCTATCCCCGATGGTGGTTTCCCTCCAAGGCTTTTTCCAGAATCGCCACAACTATATCATGAATCCCCGGCTCTTTGCTGGCCCTGGAACCGACCGCGTTCAACTCTTGGATGCCATGTCTGAAAATCCATCCGCCAATGATATCGACCGCTATCGCTTCGTTCATCTCGTCAATGTCAACGTGGACCCATGGCTTTTCATGCTGTGTTGCCAGTTTCCGAGTCAAGCAGTCCCACTCATTTCAATTTGTAGGGTTAGGGCAAAGCATGAACCTTTAGCCCCAGCTTTTTAGTGGCGTATGAAATGAGACTGGATCAAAAACAGTTATTCAGGAAGCTCATATCGGACTATTTGGATTCACACTACAAATGCCTCAGAATTGAATTCAAATTTCTTTTGGCATTTGCAATATGCTAATCCTTTTTATTCCCACCTCTATTAACAACTTTTCCTATCTGAGCAATTACCCAAATGACAAAAATAAGAATAATGATACCTTCCATATCAACCTCCATACATGATTATAATACACCCCACTAAATTAATATGACTTAATGAATTAACATATTAGCATACTTGGTTGTCATTATAAACAGCCCATTTTCTCCTTTTCAAAGATCCTCATAACGACGCGCATGCCAACCATTGATTATCAGGTCAATTTGCCTTGATAAATTCCCAATTTCCATCTATCAAGGCATTCATGCATGGCTATTAAATTATCCAAGCATATTTTCCTTGATAAGGCGCTTTATTTCTGCTATCAAGGATAAACGCCTGATGGGCACTTCAATTACCGATTAACAGTGTTTCACTATTCGCGAATGAGGATCAGGGTATTGAGGGGGATGCAAAATGTCAACAAAAAACCAGAAGCTGCTGGATGAAGTCCATGCGGTCATGCGGCTGGGGCACTATTCCATTCACACCGAAAGATCGTACTGTGACTGGATAAAGCGTTTTGTGCACTTTCACGGCATGAAATCCCGTGATGATCTTAAGGAGGGTGAACCGAAGATTGAACAATTTCTAACCCACCTTGCGGTTGTCGGAAATGTCTCCCCTTCAACCCAGAATCAGGCCATGAACGCCCTCGTCTTTTTGTATAAGAAAGTCCTTGAACAGCCTCTTGATGGAAGGATTAATGCCATCCGGGCAAGGAAGAGGCAAAACATCCCCGTGGTCTTGACCAAAGGGGAAGTTGTTTCCGTAATTTCATTAATGAAGGGAACACCGAACCTGGTTGTCAAACTGTTATACGGCAGCGGGCTGCGAGCAATGGAAGCCTTGCGGCTGCGCGTTCACGACATCGATTATGACCTAAGGCAGATCACCGTGCGTTCGGGGAAAGGGAATAAAGACCGGGTAACCCCGTTTCCTGTTTCCCTGGCGCCGCTCCTGCAAAGCCATCTTACAAGGGTGAAGGCGATTCATGAAAAGGACATCACTGACGGGTACGGCGCCGTTTATCTGCCCTACGCTCTGGAACGTAAATATCCCAACGCGGCCAAGGAGTGGCAATGGCAATATATCTTTCCATCAGGCAGCCTGTCGCGAGATCCTGAAAGCGGCCGCACCAGGCGGCATCACATTGATCCGTCCGTCATCAACAAGGCCATTAAAGCGGCGGCAAAAAGGGCGGGCATCCATAAACGCATATCGTCGCACACCTTTCGTCACAGTTTCGCAACGCATCTCTTAGAGAGGGGAACGGACATCCGAACCATTCAGACGCTTCTGGGACATTCCGATCTTTCCACCACCATGATCTACACCCACGTCCTCGGGCAGGGCGCCCACGGCGTAAAAAGTCCCCTTGATGATCTCGATCTTTGATCGTCGCGGTTATTCCGGATTCTTCCAGGTGAAATCCACGTAATAGGGAAAATGGTCTGACGGGTAGCGGCCATCAAATTGGTCATGAAGCAGTCGCGCATCCACGGCATATGGCGGCTTACTTGACAAGATCCAATCGATACGGCTTTTTTTGGGTACTCCGGTAAACCCGTGATGGGTAAAACTTTCTTTTCCTTCGGCATGTCCGAGCACTTGCCAGACATCGGAAAGTCCCGTTTGGCTGCTTGCCAGGACCGCGTGGGCATCCGAATGGGGCCCGTCATTGAAATCGCCCATGAGAATCACGGGAACGGTTTTTTCCCGAACCCATCGGGAAATGATTTCAGCCTGTTTCAATCTGGCCGTTTGACCCATGTGATCCAGATGGGTGACGGCCACCGAAAAGATCCGTCCCGATTCCCGAAGTTCCAGTGTGGCGGTACTCACCATTCTGGGAAAAGCGCTGTCCCAGTCCTTGCTGCGATGGATTCCGGGCGTCTTGGAAAGCCAGAACTCTTTCCCCTCCAGGATGCGAAAACGGTCTCTTCGAAAAAACAGGGTGGGATATTGGCAGGTCTTATCTATCACCCGGGAAGGCATGTGTATATCATATTTGGTGAGATGCGCATCAAGGTACGCCAGCGGGGATATCCGCCCCTCCTGTGTCCCCAAAATGTCCGGCGCATATCTTTCAATCAGTTTCACCACCAGGTCGCGACGACAACTCCAGGCGTTGGCGCCGTCCTGATCATTTTCAAAACGAAGGTTGAATGTCATTACACGCATCAACTATCCAGTCCCCTTCCCTGTCAACGCTTTGCCTTTGCGGAAGCTTATCCACGGTTTTCAATAAATACGCTCCCTACCGTCCGGTCAGCGGCGCAAGCGGCCAGAAGATCGGCACCACCACCATGATGATGATCAGCACCACCAGGGTCAACAGCCCCCCCACCTTCATGTAATCCTTGAAGCGATAACCGCCCGGCCCCATTACCAGAATGTTGGCCGGGTGCGAAATGGGGGTCATAAAGCTGGCGGATGCCGCCATGGACATGGCCATCATGAAACCGTAGGGAGTGATGCCCATCTGTTGACTGGCATTTAAAATGATGGGAGCCAGAAGCAGCACCAGGGCCGCTGTGGGGATGACACAGGTGGCCAGAAACGTGAGCACCAACAAGGCCAGCATGACCACGGTCGGTCCGTAAGGTCCCACCGCCGTCACCACCCCTTCCGCAAGAAATTTTGCAGCCCCGGATTGGTCCAGAGCGGTTCCCAGGGGAAACATGCCCGCAATGAGGAAGACCGCTTTCCACTCGATGGCGCGATAGGCCTCCTCCATGGTCAGGCACCTGAAAAGCACCATCAGGGCCGCCCCGATCACCGTGGCAATGTAAATGGGTACAAAGCCCATTATAACTGGTGCAAAGGTGGCCGCCATGAGGATGGAAGAGATTGGCGCCTTTTTCAGCCGAGGCGTTTCCTGGGCGGATTGCGTGAGCACGATAAAGTCATTTTCATCGCCCAGAACGTTCAGTTTTTCCCTGGGTCCGTAAAGGAGCAGCGCATCGCCAAAGTCAAGGGCCATATCCCGCAAATTGGTTGCATGAGCCCTTCCCCGCCGAAAGATGGCCAGCACATTCAAACCGAATTTCTCTCTGAAATGAAGTTGCCGCAGTGTCTTTCCGGCAAGGGTGGCGTGGGGGGAAAGGATGGTCTCAACCATGCCGATCTTATCGGAAACAAGGCTTCTGAGATCGGGACCTTGGCCCTTTTTCATTTCGAGGGTTTGAAAACCGCGGAGGGTACCGAGGGTCTCCATGCGACCTTCCATGACCAGTTCATCCCCGGGCAGAAGGATTTCGTCGGCATCGGGCATTCGAACAGCGCCATCCTTTCGAATAATGCATAAAACGCGCATCCCGAGAACCTCGGACAGCCGACTCTCTTTCAACGCTTTATTTCCTACAGGCGACACCGGCGGGATGGTCAGAAGCATGAAGCGTTCATTGAGCTGATATTCGGCCCTTAATATGCGCTGATCCACTTCCCTGCAGGTCAAACCCGGTTCACCGCAGAGGGATTCAATATTTTCCTTGCGACCCTGCACCAGAAGCATGTCCTCTGCCTGAAGGAAATCATCCTGCAGGTTCGCCCGTCGAATCTTTTTATGCCGATGAACAGCCAAGACCTCCGCCTGAAACCGGTTTCGAAAGTCCAATTCATTGAGGGTTTTGCCTTTTAGAGAAGCGTCCTTCCCCAGGGTCAATTCAACCAGTTGTATCTCTTTTGAAAATACTTCATCCACCGAAACCCTGCGGATCCCGTTGATGAGCGTCTCCCACAGCTGCAATTCTTTAAGCCTCTCAGGACTCCCCTTGAAGAGCAGAATGTCACCTCCGTACAGCACTTCCCGTGGCCCCGGCGCCAGGAGACTCCGGTTTTCCCTGGTGACAGCCATCACATCCATCCCCAGCACAGTTCCCATGCGGGTTTCCGCCAGCGTCTTCCCCGCCAGTGGCGATCCCAACGGTACGCCCACGCGAAAGACCTGTTCTCCCATTTGATACTGGCTGTCAAGATTGGCATCGAGCATTCCCGAGGTGTCTTTCAGGAAGTTCTGCTGAGGCAGCAGGCGACGTCCCACAAATGTCATGAAAAGCACACCGGCGACAAAAATAAAAGCGCCCACCGGCGTAAAATCGAAAAGACCGAAGGGTTTGAGCTGGTTTTCACGAAGGAGAGCGCTTACAAGGATGTTGGGGGGCGTTCCAATCTGAGTGAGCAGGCCGCCCAGCAGGGAACCGTATGCCAGGGGCATCAAGAGGGCTGAAGGGCTCCGTTCCGTACTCCGGCAGATATCCATCACCACCGGCAGCATGAGGGCCGCCACGGCCACATTGTTCATGAAGGCCGACATGAGTCCCGCAACAACCATCACAATCATCACCAAAAGTGTATCGCTGCCGCCGGCAAGTCTTACCACCCGGTTGCCGATGATGTTTCCCACTCCGGTGCGCGTCAGTCCCCCGCTCAAAATAAACACCGCCCACACCGTAACCACCGCCGGGTTGCTGAATCCTTTGAGCGCATCGACGGGACTCACCAGACCGGTCACCGCCAGACTTCCCAGAACCAGAAGGGCCACGACCTCCATGGGCATCCATTCGGTCACCAGGAAAAGGACGGCTGCTCCCAAAATGGAGAGCACCAGCGCAATCTGCAGCGTCATGAAGTCAAACCTCAACTCTATCTAAAGTCGACAAAGGCGAAAGCCGTTTTTGAATCCAGCATTCTTTACGTTCACCCCCTATAGCGCAAAACTTGGGATTCATCAAGCATTACAAGCGCACCGAACGAAATCTCCTTGATGCACTCTCGCAATTGGCTTATATTCCTAAAACGGTTCCCAACCAGCAAACCATTGCCCGGCTTCAAGAACTATGGCACGGGTACGGTTCTCAATGTACCGGCAACTGATTTCCCGGCTCGGTCCGCGACCGTTTTAAAGGAATATTCAAATCTTTTCCGCATTCCCTTCCGTCGATACCGATGCCAACTCTTCACGAATGGCCAGCCCCAGCTTTTCAAGGGTGAGGGGCTTTTTCAAATACATCTTCGCCCCCAGTTTCTGGACGGCCTTCACATCTTTCGTTTCAGAAAAACCACTGATGATAATCGCCTTTTGCCGGGGATGAATTTCGAGAATTTTTTCGTAAGTTTCAAGGCCGTTCAGCCCGGGAGCCATGATCATATCCAGTAATACCAGATCCACCGCCTGCTTCTTCAGGTAACTGACCGCTTCTTCACCGCTACGGACCGCGGTTGCGTTGTAGCCCAGTATTTTCAACAGCTCGGAGCACAGCTCTCTCTGGCTTTCCACATCATCAACCACCAATACGCTCTCTCCATCTCCGCCATATTCCTCCAGGGGGATGACCCGCTCCTTTATTGGGAGCGCCTTTTCGCGGGTTACCGGAAAGTAAAGCTCGAACGTGGTGCTTGTTTCCTCGCTCCGGACATCGATGTACCCCTCATGAACTTGAACCGTGTTCCATACAACCGCCAGACCCAAACCGGT
The DNA here is from genome assembly GCA_000179315.1 of delta proteobacterium NaphS2. Classification (GTDB taxonomy): domain Bacteria; phylum Desulfobacterota; class DSM-4660; order Desulfatiglandales; family Desulfatiglandaceae; genus NaphS2. The sequence continues at coordinate 47,764 of ADZZ01000027.1, read as the reverse complement.
ACCGCTTCGACCCATGGCCTTCTTCGTGTAAAAAGGTTCAAATATCCGTTCCAGATCATCCGGTGAAATCCCCGAACCGTCATCCGTTACCGAAAGCACCGAGTATTCACCAATCTCCACATCATCATATCCCCTCACCGGATGATCGATGCTGCGGTGCATGGTGCCAATGGTAACATTTCCGCTGCCCGAAATGGCTTCGGAAGCATTGGCCACCAGGTTCATCACCGCCTTAAGGATATGTACGGGAGAACCACTGATATTTTTCAAATTTTCATCCAGTTGAAGCGTTATGGAAACCGATGGGTTCAAATTCCGCAATTCCCTGCATTCCGGGGAGTTCAGGTAATCACGAACAATCTTATTCAAATCGAGGGGTACCTTTGAAACGGCAATCCCCCTTGCCACGGTCAAAAGATCATCAACGATGGCCGCCGCCCGTTGCCCGGCGTCTCTTATTTCCTGAACGGGCTTTCTGATCTTGCTATCTTCATCCAAATTTCTCAGTATCAGTTCCGGATAGGTGATAATGCCTGACAGGACGTTGTTCAAATCATGGGCCACACCACCCGCCAAAAGCGCGAGAGATTCCATTTTCCTGGATCGGGACAACTTTTCTTGGGTTTCCTGCAGGGACTTCTCCGCCATTCGTGTTTGAGAAACGTCCGTGCATACGCCGACCCACCGGTATGGCAGCCCTTCTTCGTTAAGGAGCGGCAGAGCATGGTCCCTAAAGTATCGATAAGTCCCATCGTGATGCCGGATTCGGTACTCATATTCGATGGGCTTCGTTGATTTGCGATGAAGCGCCACCGCATTTCGAAGCATTTTCAGGTCGTCCGGATGGATGAGATCGAGCCAGGCATTGAGATGGCTCGATATCCGCCCTTCTTCATACCCCAGAAGCGCATCCAAATTCCCGAACCACTCCAGTGTATCATCATTCACGTCCCACTCGTAAATGAGATCATAAGCAGCCTTTCCGGCAATTCTGAGGCGCTCCTCGCTTTTTTTGAGCGCTTCTTCTGCGTGCTTCCGCTCCGTGATATCCCGCAGCACCGCGAGAACCGCAGGTCTGTTTCGATACTCAATGGCGCTTGATACGATTTCGACGAATTTCTGTTCCCCGTCAGCGCCTTGAACGGCAAATGCGTACGGCTTAAGGGATCGGTCGCCTTTCTCCAAGGCATTCAAGTGCCCAAGGACCTTCTTCCGATGTTTCGGCATAATGATTTCGAAGAAGTCTTGTGGCGGTAGGCTGGTAAACGCCTTACCCAGAAGCCGCGAGCAGGCCGGATTTTCAAAAACCGGCCTATTATCCTGTATCACCAGAATACAATCGTTGGCAAACTCAGTGATGACACGGTACTTGTCCTCCGCTGCCATTTCCAGATAACTATTGAAAACCACCCACAAAACAGCCATGGCAAACCCTAGAAACCCGTATTCCATAACATATTGAAAGGTGGAAAAACCGAGGGAGGTCATACCGTCGTGAAGCCCCAGAATAATCCAGAGACCGATACCCGCCAGAAAGATGAAACGGTTTTTCGGGTCCGTGCCCTGATGTTTGACCCAGAACACTATGACCAGGATTCCGGCCAAGGCCGCATAAAACACAAAAAAAGGTCCCAAGGGGCCTAAGGCCGGCTCCACATAGGGGGAAGAGAAGCCCTTAAAGTGCCATGCGACAAATCTGTCCGCCACCACGTAGGGGGTCGTCCACAAAAGGATGAGAATGAGTGCATGGCAGATACCGGCAACGGGATGGTAGTTGGCGCTTTTGATTCCAAGGTAGGAAAAGCTGAAACCATAAAGGCAGTGAATGGTACAGATGACGGCCGTGAACTCCAGGAGCCCTGCCGTTCTGTTCAAGGGCCCCGCAGGGGTGTTGTACTCAAGGAAAATGCCTACCGAATATAGAAATGCGGAAAAGGCAATGGCAGCACTCCACGCATACCAGGTAAGCCTGGGTTTTTTAATAAAGAAAAGTGCCTGCAGAATCGTCATCAACAGGGCAATGACAGCCACTGAGAAGGATCCGGCCGACTGAAGGATGATGTTTTCGAACCGCATGATAGTTCTTTTCTAATGGATGCCGAAAGACCATAAAAAGCCATTTCCAAAAAATTCGGCATTCAGGATGCTCGATATCAATTGACCACTTCGAAACCAAAAACCCTTTTTTCGAGGTTTTATGATCACTCTAGAAAAACAATTTCCGCGCGTCAAGAAAAGGGAATGCTTCATAAAGAAAAGTCGGTTATCTTATCCGGCCGAAACAGCAGATATGAGTCTCGATTGGCATTATATTTGCGGATTATGGTTTACGGGAGGAACGAACACAAAATGACCGAAGAGCAGAATCCCCATGGGTGGGAAAACCGTTGAATTGTATCCCGACTTTTTTGTGAAAATCCGATTCAATACCCGCCGGCGGCTTCCAGGAATCCATTCTCCCTCTCGCTCTTCCATGAGAAAAACGGTGCATCCGGCGACACTCGTCTTTCGCCCAAAGGGTTGTCCATTACCAGCGAATCATGGGAAGCCGGGAGAAATATTTCAAAGGTGGTCCCTTTTCCCCTATCGCTGTGCACGTTAATCATACCCTTGTGACTTTTAAGCGTGTTCTGAGCGGTTGAAAGCCCCAACCCCGAACCCATGTTTTTTGTTGTAAAAAAGGGGTCAAATATTTTTTCTTGGATGTTTCTGTCTATCCCTTTTCCCGTATCTCGAACAGATACTTTCACATAGTTGCGTCCCCTTATACCAGCAGATGGATTGCACTTTTCTTTAAGCGTTACATTCTCCGTCTCCAGAAATAGATCGCCACCGCCAGGCATGGCTTGCTGAGCATTAATGTAAAGATTTAAGAAAACCTGCTCCAGTTGTCCCACGTCTGCGTCAACCAGCCAAATGCCCTTCTGGTACTTTTGGTGGATTTGAATCTGCTTGTTGCCGGCGCCGAACATTTCCGAACTCTTTTTCACAATTCCGTTCAGATCGGTTGTTCTTAATTTCTGGCCGTCCCCTTTGGCGATTTTAAGCAGTTCCGAGGTAAGGTCTGAACCGGACCTTACACACTGTTGAATTTTATGAAGGTCATCAAGATGTGCTTGCGTGAGTCCATCCTTAAGCGTCAATAGAGAAACATAACCCTGAATTGCGGTCAAAAGATTATTGAAGTTGTGCGCAATACCGCCGGCAAGCGTACCCAATGCCTCTCTTTTTTCCGCTTGAACCAGTTTTGCTTCCATCCGACGCTTTTCCGTAATGTCCTGAAGCAGAATAATGAATGAAAGCCTGTCCTGATTTTTGACGGGGAGTATCCTTAATACCAGTTCACGATCGTTCACACGCACCAGGCAGTTGGGACCGAGGCTCTTAGCCGCTGCTGTTTTTCGGAGCGAAGCATGAACTTTGGGTCGATCGGTTTGTGAGAAAAGCTGAAAGAAATCCGTGCCCAACAGTTTCCTTTCGGGGATTCCCAGTAACTCCTGACACATGGGATTCGCATAGACAATTTTGCCTTTGGAAACAACCTCCATGATGCCCTCATGCATGACGTCCAATATGGCCTCATTATGTTTTCCCATACTCAACAATTCATTGGTGATTCGCCTTTTTACATTTTTGTCGGCACCGAGGATCTCTCCTTTAGCGCATCTGCGCGTCGCAACATCCGGGCTTTCAAGAACCCAGCGAATATGTCGCGCCATATCTTCCATGGGCCCCTTGGTAATGCAGGCATTAACCCCCAACTTTTCCGCATCAATTCCTTGTTCTTCAATTGCGGAAGAAAGAATGACCACAAAAGCATCCTTAAGCCTTTCCATTCCGCGAATAATCCGGCACAATTTTTTTCCGCCGATATTGGGCATCACCAGATCCACAAAAATAATATCCGGCGTCGTCTTATCCATAACATCCAGCGCTTCGAGACCATCGTTTGCAGTAAAAAGTTCATATCTGTCAGACGATAATATATCTTTCATAAATTCCAATATGAAGGGATCGTTATCCACAGCCAAGACTTTCTTTAACATGACGCGTTCCCCCAAAAAAGTCTTATCCAATATCAATCGGAAATGCTTAGTTTCGTTTCTTTGTTCACACAAAACAATTTAGATATCAGCAATGATCATGCCATCTATGGTCGCGCCCCCACAAAGTGGAAAAAGAGACCGGTTTGCGCGGTATCAGCTGAGATACAACAGCATTTTGAAGAAAAGCAACGCTTTTCCGGGCTTCTGAATTGCACAAAAAAATGTGCACGTGCACATTTTTTTGTGCAATTTTCTAAAGTCAGTTTGGAATTTAGAGGGGTGTGTTGGAATGCGGCTGTGGCAGTTTCAACTAAGAATCGATATCAAGATCTCTTATTTTCCCTAAAAGGGTGTTTCGGTGGATCCCCATAATTTCAGCAGCCCGTTTTCGGCTCCCGCCAACACGATCAATGACCTTTCCAATGAATTTTTTTTCAAATTCATTCACGGCATCCTTCAATTTCATGGGTTTGACACTTTCGTAAACGATATCGGGGCTTGAGATATCATCAATATCGATCATCTCTTTTCGAGTGATGGTAGCGAATCTTTCCACAAGGTTCTCAAGTTCTCTGACATTGCCGGGCCAGTCATAGGCCATAAAAGAGTTTATTGCTTTTTCCGAAAACCGCTGCACATCTCTACCTGTTTTTTTTGAATAGAGAGACAGAAAATGATTCAAAAGCAGCGGGATGTCATTCTTTCTATCTCTCAAGGGAGGGAGATTCACCGGAAAGACATTCAAACGGTAGAAGAGATCCTCACGGAAATCTCCCCTGGAAATAAGATGAGGAAGGTTCTTGTTGGAAGCAGCCACAAAACGGATATCCACATTAATGAGTTTCGGGTTGCCCAACCGCTCGAATTCTTTTTCCTGAATGACCCTCAGCAGTTTGCCCTGCATGGGAAAATCGAGGGTATCCACATCATCGAGGAACACCGTCCCCTTGTCGGCCAGTTCAAGTTTTCCCACCTTAGCGCTGTTGGCTCCTGTAAAAGCACCTTTGGTGTGACCGAAGATTTCGCTCTCCAAAAGCGTTGAGGGAATTGCAGCACAATTCACCACGACAAAAGGCTTGTTCTTCCGAGGGCTGCGATTGTGAATGGCACGTGCCACCAGCTCTTTGCCTGTTCCGCTCTCTCCCTGAACCAGTACAGCGCCGTCACTTCCGGCAACGGTGGATATGAGATCAAAGAGCTTTATCATTTTTTCATCTTTGCCCACCATTTTCTCAAAAGGCTTAACCCGTTCAAGCTCGCTCCTCAAATATGTCACCTCGCGAACCAAGCGACCCTTCTCAAGGGCTCGACTGATTATGGTGAGGACATCATCCACCACAAATGGCTTAATAACATATTCATAAGCGCCCAATTTGATCGCCTTGACCGCGGTCTGGATCTCTTTGACGGCTGTGACCATGATAACTTCGGTATCGGGTTCGATTTCCTTAATTCTTTTAAGAAGCGTGATGCCGTCCGTGTCGGGAAGACGGATATCCATGAGGATCAAATCGATACGGTTCTTTTTGAAGATGGCCATGGCCTCCTCGCCGGTGGCCGCCAGAAGAACATTGTAATCATCTTTCAAAACCATGTTAAATGATTGCCGAACGCCGTTTTCATCGTCTACCACCAGAATGGTTGCTTTCTCCCACATGGATAGCCTCGTTCTGTTCGTCTTTTAAAAAGGGGGAAGGTGCAAAGACCGAATACGCTTAATTTAGGTGAACCTATAAAATTTTTTGTGGCAATGTACAACAAAATTAACACCGCCAAAAAAGGAAGGCTCATACGACGATTTCCCGTGCTGTAAATAATTTGATTGAAAAAGTCATTTTCGCTGGGAATTTCTTCAGATTTGGTATAAATAAGATGGCTTTCTGTCCACTTAAATATGCAGATAGCCATGACCACAAAATCGTCTACAAATCCGGAGATTGGAATCCTTGAACTCATCGACCCCGCTAAGTGCTACGAATTCTTCAGAGAAAAGAAGTGGCCATGTGGTATTTGTTGTCCAAAATGTACCTCAAACCGGGTCAAAAAGAACGGTCACAAACGTAATGCTCCGCTTTGTCGGAACTATAAATGCAATAACTGCGGTTGCCGTTTCAACGATTTTACGGGTACCATTCTGGCAAGAAAACACCATCCCATCAGAGTATGGATCGTCATGTTATACCTCATGGGACTAAACCTATCCAACAGGCAAATCGCCGCGGAGCTGGACCTTAATCCGGATGTCGCCCACAGGATGACTATTTTGCTTCGGAGCGAAATCGCTGCAAGGAAGCCGGGATGTAAAGTCAGTGGGGTAGTAGAGTGCGACGAAGTATACGTAATTGCAGGGCATAAAGGGCATCCGGAAAAAGTTCGTCAGAAAGGGCGAGCACCACGGTGCAGAGCGCTCAAGGGTGCTCCGGGCCGAGGAACTCTTGAAAAAGAAAAACCTCCTGTCCTCGGAATCATTGAACGTTCCGGGGATGTCGCCATTTTTATGCTTCCAGACGTTAAACAAAAAACCATCGAACCGATTTTGCGGTCTGTTATAACACCAGGAACCTTGGTGAATACAGATGAGTACAGCATTTACAATCATCTCACTGACTGGGGCTATACCCATAAGACTGTTTGTCATGGTAAGGGAGAATATGCCAGAGATGAAGACGACGATGGCTTCTGTGAAGTTCATGTCAATACAATTGAGGGCTTTTGGTCGCTTCTACGATCTTGGCTGCGACCACATCGCGGCGTGTCTCAAGAAAACTTACCACTTTATCTGAGTTTTTTTGAGTTTGTCCATAACGTACACCGGAGAGGAAAAGCATTGCTGCCGTCATTGATCAATGTCCTTTTTGCAGCCCACGCATGAGCACGCGGAAACGTCGTATGAGCCAAAAGGAATTCAACCGCATGCACCCACCGCGCGACAGTTTCCGGCGAAATAGATATTCATGGGGTTGGCATGATTTTTGTTATAATAAAAAATAAAATGCTATAGCGCTAAATTATCAATGGGTCATTTTGGGAGGGTTGAACATGAAAAAAGATCTGAGTCGATTTCTACAGTCCAGGTTCAATATGTTTCTTTATGCAGTATTCGGCTGGCATGTTGCAAGAGTATTGGTTTTCTTTTTTGGAACACTCTATTACTATTTTCACAGAAATGAAAAGCACTGCATCGCTGATGCCGTACGGGAAGGATTGGGTCCCGACGGAAAGGTATACAACATGCGAAAAGTGATCAGAAAGGTGTTTAAAGGCATCTATAGCCATTATTATGAAAAGCTTTTCATCGCGTATGAAAAACCCGAGAAAGCGATCCATTTCATGAATAAGAACATTAAAGACAAAGATTTTTACAAGTTACGTACAATTCTTGGAAAGGGAAAGGGTGTCCTCCTTGTTACGGGTCACTACGGCGCCATTGAATTCATTCCAACCTTTCTTGCGGCAAGAGGGTTTGAGGTCTCAATGATTGCGAAATTCAAGACGCCACAGCTTAAACGCAAGGTGTATTCGCAGGCTGAAAAATACGGCATCAGACTGATCGACGGCACTCAGGAAGGAAGCATTTTGCGGGCAGCAAGCAAGGAGTTGAAGGAAAACAGAGTATTGATCACGCAATGTGATGAAATTGATGAGTGGCGGCCATCTGCAAAACAGATTTTCTCCTTTTTGGGAAGGATGACCGGCTTGGACAGAACCATAAACGTAATCCAGAAAAGAACCGGAGCCGAAGTGATTTTCAGTGTCATCCACCGTCATCAACTCAATAAATACGAACTTAAGATATTGGACTGCCCTGAAATTTTATCTCGATTAAATCAATCGTCGACGCTTTCACCCGGAGAAACCGTGCTGAAATTTCTGGAAAAATCCATTTACGAAAACCCCGAGCAGTGGTACCAATGGAAAAAATATTTTGCCATTGGTTCCGGAACATACCCGGTTCGGTCCAAACCGGCGTCAAAAATGCGCTATCCTTTTATATTCAAACCTTTTTTTGGAAATGCACAATGACGCGCTTTCTGAGAAAACAGCCTTAGTGTGGAAAAACAAACAAGCTGCACCAATATCATACCCATCTTTCAGTATCTGAGGGCGCATCGTGTGAGAGATCTTGCAGGACTGGTTCTAAACCTTCATCCGGAGATCGATGCCCTCGATAATCCCATCGATTTTCTGTCCGATGCCAACAACTGGGTCTCCACGGACGTGGTCGTTAAGCTTTTTGAAAGGGCCAAACAAGCACTTAACGATCCCAGGGCCCCATACCGTATCGGGAAATTTGCCGTTGAAGAGGTTTCGCCGGGATATATCCAGAAGATTTTTATAAAGGCCTTTTGGTCATCAAAGACGGGATTTAAACATGTTCAGAGGATTAACGACAAATTTAATCGCAGCAAACGGGTGGAATTGGCGACCATCGATAAGGGGAGTGCCGTTATCCGCCTTCACTGGGATTCGGAAATGTCCGTGTCAAAAGACATTTGCCTTTATAACCAGGCCATCTATACATTCATGCCCACAATTTGGCTGGGAAAACCCATAAAATTAAATGAAGCCTGCTGCCATTTTGAAGGCCACCCTTATTGCGAATATCACATTACCTTGCCTTTTCAAAACAGAGTCCGGGAGTATCTTTCCAGGTTTTTCTCCTCCAGGACCATACTCAAGGACATTATTGCCGAGCAGGAAAAAGACAAGGAGCTGATTGAGCAAAAGTACGACGAAGTTTACCGCCTCAATGTGGAACTGAACCAAAAAATCAAACAACTTATGGCCATTCAAGACACGGGAAGAGCGATTCTTTCAATCCTGGATCTGCCGCAACTGCTAACGCTCATCCTGAACATCCTCTCAAACGTTTGCAGTCTTGAACGCGCCCTGATCATGCTCATTACGGAGGATGGAAAACACCTCGAATACATGCACAGCATCGGGTTTGAGAGGGGGGCGCCGGATGAAGTGAAAAAATACAGAGTCCCCATGACGCGTGTCAGCAACATTATTGCAAGGGTCGCCAATACGGGGAAATCAGAATACATTCCACAGGTAAAAGATTCGAAATTGAGTCAGGGAAACATTCTTCTGAATCTGGGAAAACCCACTTCGGTCTATGTGGTCCCCCTGATCACCCGCTCCAAAGTTATCGGCGTGATTGCCACAGATGCCGCCGATGAAAACGGTGTCCCGAAAGAAATACGGGAAACCATGGAAATATTTTCCTCCCAGATCGCCATTGCCCTGGAGAACGCCCGGCTCTACAGCAAATTGAACGAGCAGATGGCCGAATTAAAAAGATCCCATGCGCTGCTGAGCCGTGCTGAGCGCTTCTCTTTTCTGGGCAACCTGGCCGCAAGGTTGGCCCACGAAATCAAGAACCCCATGACCGCCATCGGTACATTTTTACAGATATTGCCTCAAAAATATAATGACAAGGAGTTCAGGGAAGAATTTCATAAGATTGCCCTGGAAGAAACCGCCCGGGTAAACAACCTGATTACCGAATTGCTTGATCTGGTCAAAACCAGGGAAACCAGGTTTTCGTTTAACGACATTCACGATCTCATTGACAGAATGATCCTCCTCATCTCACCTGAGAGCAATGCCAAGGAAATTGAGGTGGTGAGGCACTACAGTCCTGACATCAGCCAGGCTTGGATGGATTATGAAAAAATGAAGGAGGTGATTCTAAACCTTCTATCAAACGCAGTGGAATTTACACCCAATAAAGGTAAAATTGAGATTTCCACGAAAATGGTGACATTGGCCGGTGGCCTGCAAAATATCCTCATTGAAATCAAAGATAACGGTGCCGGAATTCCGGAATCGAGCCTGGACAAAGTCTTTGACCCCTATTTCACGACCAAACACAAGAGCAGCCTTCATAGCGGCACAGGGTTGGGCCTGTTTATCGCGCACAAAAACATGCAGGACCATGGCGGAAATGTGGAAGTAAAAAGCGGGGAGAATGAAGGAACGTGCTTTTTCCTGACTTTGCCCTTTAAACCTATGGACATTTTCCACGATACGGAACGTCAAAATTATGCAAATTAAAAGCGTAAATATATATCAACTGGCGATGCCTTTTAAAGGGGAATTCGCCATCTCCATCAGAAAGGGGGTGCAGTCCCGGATCGTGGTTGTGGGATTGGTTGGAGAAGATCACTCTTTAAGGGGATACGGAGAAGGCATTCCCATAAAATCCGTCACCGGCGAGACACCCGAAAGCGTCGCAAATGATATTCTTCAATTCCTTGACAAACCATCATTTCCCTGGGAACTTGAAGATGTTTCCCAGATTTGGGATTTCGTAGATGGCTTTTCCGGTGAAAAAGACCATAATGCCGCCATCTGCGCAATGGAAACGGCGCTCCTGGATATGCTGGGAAAGGTCCAAAGACAGCCTTTGGTCCAATTTTTCCAACACCCCTATCTCACGGATACCATCCACTACGGGGTCCCTGTTCCGCTGGGAAACGCACGACAGGTGACCATGTTCTGCCGCCGGATAAAAGCTCTGGACATCAAGCGGATAAGGGTAAAAATGGGAAAATCCTATGACCAAAACCACCATGCGCTTGATGCCGTAGCATCGGAATTGGGGATGGATTGTGAGATCAGAATTGACCCGAATGGCGTGTGGGAACGGGACCTGGCCTTTAAACATTTACCGATTATTGAAAAATACGGCGTCGACATCGTGGAAGAACCCATGAAAAGAGAGGATCCGGGATTTCGTGAATTTGCAGAAGCCCTTCGGGCAAAAGATATTGCGCTGATGGCCTGCGAATCCGCACCGACCCTGAAGGATGTAAAAAAAATCATAGCGGAAAAATCTTATCAGATAATCAATGTCAAATTGTGCAGGAGCGGCGGATTCAGAAGAGCCCTTCGAATGATCGACACGATCCGCAAGAGTCCCCTTTCCTTTCAAATCGGATGTACCCTCGGGGAATCCGGGATCCTTTCCGCAGCCGGCAGAGCCCTGTGTTTGCTTTCAAAGGACGCCGTGAACTGCGACGGTTCCTATGACCGGTTTTTGCTGGGGAAAAACACGACCCTGGAAGATGTAAGTTTCGGGCAAAAAGGAAAGGCAGACTATCTCAAAGGTTTCGGTCTGGGTGTTCGTATGAACAGGCGGAACCTGCAAGATCTGGCAGTATCCCCGAATCTCACCGTAGACCGACACTGATTTCGAGCCATCAATCCCAAAACCAGGAAAAATAACATGACAATTGGAATAGATTATTCACAGTGGAAATTGGAGCATGGATCGATTCTTAAGGACTTCAGCCAAAAAGAAATCTTCTTTCTCTTTTCAGCGGGCAAAGACTCCTCATTGACCATGCATTTCATGGTAAAGGCGGCAGAGGAATTCGGCTTCGCCTTTCAGGCGCACGTGGGCGCCTTTCCGGTTCATCGCTATACCTCCCGGGAAAAAGAACGCATCTCATCTTACTGGACAAAAAGAGGAATAAGGCCTGTGTGGCATGCGTCGACAGAAACGGATAGCATCTTTGACGGAAAGGAAAAGCCATGTCTCACATGCCAATTGATTCGAAAAAACATGTTGCACGGTTTTTTGTCGAAAAATGTAATGGACTGGAAAAACCTGGTTGTGGTAACCAGCTACAGTCTTTGGGATCTGGTGAGCTATGCAATGGAACAAACATTGACGAATCTTCAGGGTGAAATCAGTGAAGCGCAGCGAAAAGCGAACGAACGGCGCAAATTGGAAACCATGCAGCGGTTCCATACCTACCTGAAAATGAATGACGGGTATGCTGTTTTCAGGCCTTTGGTTCGATACAATGGAACCGACATCGAATATGAGGTCGAAAAAAATCACATTCCGACACTTGCCACCCCTTGCAGATTCGGGGATCAAAGGCCCAAGCGGGCATTGGAAAATTACTATAAACAGCTGGGAACGGGTTTTGACTACAATCAACTTCTCGAATATGCCAGACAATCCCTTTCATTTCCGGATGACGCAACCTGGACTGCCATGGGACGGAAAGAATACCTGGGCAAATATTTCTAAGGCCGGCCACCGAAACATAGCTGAATCAGATTTTAGCAATCACGCCGGGGTGAGGCATTTTCACCGCACGTCCTCAGTTCATAAAAAAATTACATTTGACTTCTGACGGCAAGTTGTTACATATTGAACGTTCAGGTGCATTCGTTTGCTTAATAGGGAACACCGTAAATACGGGACGGGCCCACCGCTGTGACCGGGGACGAAAACCGCAATATGCCACTGCCATGCATGGAACGCCTTCAGGGGCTGACTTTTTGACGGGAAGGCGCGGTCATTAGGAAAATCCGGGAGTCAGAAGACCTGCCTGAAAAGAAGCGGGATTGTCTTCACGGACTGCTGGCTATCCCATTAACCTGATGGAGAAAAAAGGGTAATCCTTGGGTCGAACAAATCGGCTTGAGGATTTTTTTTTGAAGATTCCCCCTCGATCATCTATCATAAAACTCAATTAAGGATTGTTGAATGCATCATCAAAACGGCTTCCTCTGCGGCATAACGCACCGACTGTTTCATGTCTTTTTAATCTTACTTTTTGCGTCGGCATTTCCAGCGACTTGCCTCGCCTTTCAGTTTACGGACGATGCCGGCAACACCATTGTCATCAACCAGGCGCCCGACCGCGTGGTGTCACTGGTGCCTTCCGTTACCGAGATTATAACCAAAATCGGGGCCGGAGATCGAATCTCCGCCGTCACGTACCATGACGTGTATCCTGTTGAAAACGCCACTAAACCCATCGTCGGCGGCTATTTTTCACCATCCCTCGACCTGATCGCATCCCAAAATCCCCAAGTCATATTTCATTCCGCGCTCCATAAAGGATTGAAAGAACGGTTCAAGAACAGTCCGGTTCAGCTGGTTGCGCTTGAAACAAACTCCATGTCGGATGGCCGGGAAAAAATCCTGCTGCTGGGGAAAATTTTCCAAAAGGAAGCCCGGGCCAGGGAGGTGGTAAAAGCCATTGATGACCAGTTGCAGGTAATTGCCGAGAAAGTGGCGAAAATCCCCATAAAGGATCGACAACGGGTGTTTCGCCTGATGGGCCGTGATGCCGTTATGACACCCGGAAGTGACTCTTTCCAGAATGAGATGATCCGGACGGCGGGCGGCATTCCTCCCGACTTCGGCAGAAAAGGCGCCGTAACCCCCGTCACCCTGGAAGAATGGATCAAATTCAATCCCCAGGTCATCTATGGATGCGGCGGCGATCGAAAGACCGCTGAAACTCTTTTATCGCGTCCCGGATGGAAAGACGTGGATGCGGTCAAAAAAGGAAGAATTTTCTTTTTCCCCTGCGAACTCACCTGCCGCGCAGCCACCAACACCGGCAACTTCGTGAGCTGGCTTTCATCGAGGATCTACGCAAAACGTTTTTCCAAGCAGGCATTTCAGATCCTGCATAATATGATACAGAAATCCAGAAAGCTCGATATTCAACTGGACTACATCAAAGACACACAGATCGTCTACAGCATCATCAACGATTTTCCGAATAAAACCTTGCGGATTGATTTCACCCGGCCCATGACCATTGTGTCAACCCTTGAGGGAGAACGAACAGGCATCCAAACGGTTGGAAACCATTATTCACCGCCGCCCGCCTGGGCCATCGAACACCTGAAAGGGCTGGAAAAATCGCGGGTCCTCATCTACGATATCCTAGGCGTGTCCGAGGATACGGCGTCCTTCCTTTTTACCGGCGCGGATATGGATCATATCGCTGTTGTTCGAAAAGAGTTCAGGGACATGGTGGTCTACGCCCTGGTGACGGCCGGCGTCAAATCAAATGCACTCCGAATGGGCAAGGATGAGGGAAAATATTATGAACCGGGTACTATCAACATTATTCTTTTAGCCGACATGAAACTCTCCACCCGCGCCATGACCCGCGCCATTATCAGCGCAACCGAAGCCAAAACAGCCGCTTTGATGGATCTGGATGTGAGAAGTACCCCGAGCCCTGCCGCTTATCAGGCAACGGGAACGGGCACCGATAATATATTGGTGGTGCAGGGAACCGGCGTTTCAATTGAAAACGCCGGCGGGCATACCAAAATGGGTGAACTCATTGCCAAAGCCGTATACCAGGGGGTTATGGAAGCGGTGGCAAAACAAAACGCCCTTGTGCCCAATCGCAGCATCTTTCAACGCCTTTCCGAACGACACATCAGTCCCTATGAACTGGTTTCCGAGGCGCAGTGCGACTGTATGGCCAAAAGGGGAGAGGCGACCGTCGCCCTGGAAGAGATTCTCATGGATCCCCGCTATGCGGGTTTTTTGGAAGCCGCCTTTGCATTGAGTAACGATTACCGGCGGGGACTGATACAGGATCTTGGGGGCTACCAAAGCTGGTGCGACATCGTGGCGCAGGAGATTTCCGGCAAAAACATTCCCCAACCCAAAGACCTGGTTCAAATGGACAACATACCATTACCCTTAAAAATGTCCTTAAACGCAATTTTAAACGGTATTTCTTTCCGAAATGCGCCTTAATGGAAGTCACGACCGATTTTATAGTGAACTGGCTCGATTTACTCGTGCGCAATATGAAAAAGGAGCAACATTCATGACCCTTTCTTTCCGTTCCTTGGTTTTTTTGGGATTATCCCTTTTGCTCATGCTGACAACCACCTTCATCCATGCCGAAGCGCCGTCCACATCCGATTTTTCGGGTGAGAGCCTTAAGCAGACCGCTGAAGCAGCCGTGGCGGTGCGACGTGAAAACCAGAAGCTAGCTGATCAGTGGGCGGCCGAAGCGTCCGATCTCCGGTCGGAAATCCACGCCCTTGAAGCCCAAATGGAAACGCTTCAATGGCGGCGGGAAAAAATCGCCGTATATATGAAAGACCTCGAGAACAAAATGGCCACCCTTAAGAAAAAAGAACAGGCCGCCAATGAGATCCGAAATGAACTGGAACCGTTTCTGGATCAAACCCTTAAAAAATTGCAGGATTTTTCAAAAAACGATCTGCCCATGCTCACCGAACTGCAGTCGCCCCTTCTTCGAACAACGAAAAATGCTCTGGACAACGCGGACGCCAACATGGTCCAAAAAACACGTCACCTTCTTGGAGCGACCACCCAGGCCCTTGAATACGGATACTTCCCCCAAGTGGATGAAAGTGAAATCGACGTTGAGGGCAGACACATTCGGGTTCAGCGATTAAGTGTGGGCCGGCTGGCTCTTTTCGCCCTCAGTGGAGACGGCAGGGATGCCTGGAAATGGCAAAAGGAAACCGCTCATTATGAGCCGATTCCCCATTTCGCCAGATCCATTGAGGAAGTCATACAAATCACCCAACGCACACGCCTGGTCACATTGGTCGAATTGCCCGTGGGTCAGCCCAAAGCGCCGGAGAAGGAGGCGTCCCGGTGAAATACCTCATTTTCTTGATTCCACTGTTGGTTCTGCCCGCAAGCCTTTCGGCCCAGGAGGAAAAGCTGAAAACCGTTGTGCGCGAAATTCGGGAAGACCTGAAAAACGCCCATGAAGAAAAGGCATTGACACAGGCTGAAATAGAACAACAACGGAACAGGCTGAAGGCTGAAATCAAGCGCTTGAAAGAGCAAGTTAAGCATGAACAGGCGGCGCTCCAAACGGAAGAAAAGCAACTGGAAACCATGCGTGAAAAACGCCTTGAACTGGAACACCGCATTCGGGCACACACGAGCCACATGAAAGAACTGGATGCCGTGGTGCGGGATTTTGCCCGGAATTTTTCGGGTCTCGCGGAACGCTCCCCTTATTCCGCGGAAGATCCCGAACGGCTCAATATCCTCAAAGATTTCCTCAAAGAGGAAAAAATCCTTGGCATCGAAGACATTGAAACACTTGTGGAACTGGCATTTAAGGATATGGCGGCCTCATCCGAAATCTTCAAACACCAGGGAAGCATCGTTGATCGACAGGGCCGGGAAGCGGCGGCCGATATCATCCGGATCGGCAACCTGACCGCCATCTTCCGTCAAAATGAAAATGTGGGTTATCTCAACCTGAGCCCCGCTTCCGGGCGGCTTCTGGCGGCGGCTTCTCCCGGTTGGAGCGTCGGAAGGAACCTGAACCGATACTTTAATGGCGACACGGATGCGGTCTATATGGATATTTCGGGGGGCGTGGCCGTCAAACAACTGTCGCGAAAGACAACCCTCTGGGAACAGATTCAAAGCGGGGGACTGCTCATCTGGCCCATTCTTCTGGTGGGCCTGGTGGCCGTGGTGCTGATTCTGGAACGTCTCTTTTTTCTGGGCCGGGTAAGCCAGAATACCGACCGCCTCATGACCCGGGTCACGAAGCTGGTGGACGAAGGTGATTACGGTGAAGCCGTGCTTCAAACGGAAACCCGCTCCGGAGGCCCCACCGGCAACGTTTTAAAGGCGGGTCTTGCCCAGCAGGGACAACCCCGGGATATCATTGAAAGCAGTCTTGCGGAAGCCATTTTGAAGGAAACGCCGCGCCTGGAACGATTCCTTCCCGCACTCAAAGTCCTTGCCGCCATCGCCCCGCTTCTGGGACTTCTGGGAACCGTCACCGGCATGATCAATACCTTTCATGTGATCACCGTGCATGGGACCGGCGACCCAAGATTGATGGCAGGCGGCATCAGCGAGGCCCTCATCACCACTCAGCTCGGTCTGGCCGTCGCCATCCCCATACTGGTTGTTACGGCGCTTCTGGGCCGAAAAGCCAGCCGTATCGCATCGGACATGGAGGAAAAAGCCATGGCCTTAATTGCAGCTTTATTAAAAGATCAAAGACCCCCCAATGGAAACGATTGAAGGCATATGGGTCTCCATTCAAAAGGGCGGACCGATCATGATCCCACTGATCGTGGTATCGGTGTGGATGTGGCACTTGATTGCGCTGAAATTATTATGGGTATTCCGGGTTCGGCGGAACCCGCCCGCAATGTCTCAGGCGATTCACTGTTTGGCCGAGGAAAAGCTTTCGGATCTGGATGATCAAGGGCCCAAAGGAAAAGCCCTTGCTTACTTTCTCGAAAATCGCCATTTTGACCCCAAATCCGATCGCCTCGTGTGGGAAACGGCCGTTCACAGGCAGGTGTTTCCGTTGAATCAGCATATGAGCGCCATATTGGTTCTGGCGGCCGTGGCCCCCCTCTTGGGGCTTCTGGGAACGGTCACGGGAATGGTGGATACGTTTCGGGTCATCGGCGTTGCAGGTACGGGGAACCCCCAGGCCCTGGCTTCGGGAATCGAGGAGGCCCTGATCACCACCCAGACCGGACTTTTGATTGCCATACCGGGATTGCTGGTGGGTCAGACCCTTCGCAAACAGATCAGGAATATTCGGGGAGACCTCATGGTCTTCTATCGCGCCGTAGATCAATGGCTGGAAAGGGATCAAAAAAATGTTCAGAGTCGGCAGCAGTCTCAACAGCATGAATAAAGAGGACGGCGCTGATGCCGAAATTAACATGGCGCCGCTCATCGATATGATTTTCATCCTCCTGATTTTTTTTCTGGTAACCGCCACATTTGTGAGAGAATCAGGTGTCGAAATAGAGCGGCCGGAAGCTGCATCCGCTGAAACAAAGGACGCAGCCGGCATCTTTATCGCCGTCACGGAAAATGGTGACATTTTCGTGGACAAAAACCGCATTGATTTAAGGAGCGTGCGAGGCATCGTGGAGCAGTTTCTCCTGGAAAATCCTTCGGGAACCGTCATGATTGAGGCCGACCGAAAGAGCATTACCGGTCGAATGGTCCAGGTGTTGGATCAGTGCCGTCTGGCGGGGGCCGAAAATATTGCGGTATCCACCGTAAGGGGCGATTCGTGAGTTCCGCCCGAAACATAATTCAAAAGCGCAGGACCGTCTATCGGGTGACAGCCGCCCTGTTCTTATCCATGCTCGTGAATGGCGCCATCTTCGCCGTCGGTCCCTTTCTGCTGGACCGCCGGGTTTTGCCGTTGTTTTCGCCCCACGCTTTGTTAAATCTCATGATGCCCATTAGGCCCGAACGGCCCGATCCGGAAGAGGAACAACCGGATACCTTGGAAGAATTGCCGAAATTGGAAATCATACCCTTGGAAATGGATACGGAACCGCCGCCTCCTCCTGAAATAACCCCGCCGGAGCTGAAAATGCCCGAGATGGAGCCCCCCCCTCAGACGCCCCCTTCGCCGCTTCCGGATCAAAAGACATCCGATATGCCGGACTTGGAGATTGCCTTGAAACCTCTGAAAACTGCGTCGGTTCCCATTGCCGCCAATGTTCATCCGACCGTTGCCGAGAAGTCCGAAACAACGCGCGGCGCTCCAACAGACGTCGAAAATCGTGTGTACGGTATCGGTGAGGTCGATTCGGCACCCAGAGCACTGGGACAGGCGCTCCCGCCGTATCCCAGGGTAGCCCGCAGAAGAGGTATTGAAGGGTGGGTGAAAGTACGATTTCTCATCACCAAAGACGGAAAGGTCCGCAATCTATCAGTGATCGAAGAATCCCCCGCCGGAGTCTTTCATAAAACGGTCCTGAGAACCGTTCCCGAATGGCGTTTTCGACCGGCAAGAAAGCAGGGAGAACCTGTTGATGTATGGGTGGAACAAACCATCAACTTCAAGCTGGATCAGTAATGGGGTACCTTAAAACCATCATTTTCAGCTTCTCCTTCCTGTTGCTGCTGCAAGGCGTTTCAGCGGAAATCTACCTAAAGGAGCCGATTTCCGTGACGCCTGAACAGTATGCGGTTCTGAGCCGTGCACAAGAGGAGATGGAAAAGGGCCGCAACCGGCAGGCATTAAAAATCCTGTCCGATTTTTCCGCCGGAGATACTGAAAAGCTACATCCTCATTTTCTCTTTTTAAAGGGGTTGATCGAGTATCGTTTGAAGAATCTTAAAAATGCGGAGATGCTGTTCAAAAAAGCGGTCCGGCAGGACCCCTGTTTTGGAGAAGCCTGGCAGAACCTGAGTGTCGTCTATCACCGGCAAGAAAAGCCTGCCATGGCGGCCGATGCCATGGAAAAGGCAAACCGGCTGATGCCCGACCCTAAGCACCAATATCAGGCTGCCTGTTTGTGGATTGAAGCGGACCGACCCGAGAAGGCCCTGCCGCTCCTGGAAACACTCTGTGCCAAAAACACCGCCCCCAAGAAATACCGCTCCACGCTGATCCATGTTCTTGAAAAACTGGGGAAAACCGAAAAAGCCGCCAAACGCATCGCAGAAAAAACGCCTGAAGAAAAATCGTCCGCCGAATCTTTCAGGTTGGCCCTTTTGTATCTAAACCAAGGACATCCCGAAAAGGCGCTCCCGCTTCTTCAGGAACTTGCTGGGAATCATGCCCCGGAGCCACAGTGGATTGCGGCGTTGGCCATAACTTTGGACACGCTGGGCAAGCCAAGTAAGGCCTGCGCGGTAATGAAAAAGGTGAATATCAAAAGCCCCGCGCTCTCCCCGAAGGTTCAACTGCAAATAGCCGTATTCTGGCTGCATCACGACCAACCGAACCGGGCGATTCCTTTGCTGGAAGTCCTGGTCAAAAACCCAAGCGCCTCTCAAGCGACCCGCATCGCCTATATTGAAGCGCTGGTTCAATCGGGAAAGACCAAAAGAGCGAATGCCCTTTTGAGACAGTTGCTCAATCGCTATCCTGAAGATCAGCGCATTTGGCGTTTGCAGGCGTGGTCGGCGCTGGAACAAGAAGATTTTGGAAAGGCTGCAGCGGCCCTTGAAGTAGCGTTTCGACTGAAACCTCCCGGACCTGGGGAATGGAAACGACTGGGTAACCTTTACAGGCTGGCGGGGATTCCGCGGAAAGCTGCTACGGCCTATCAAAAGGCCTTCGGAAAGAACCCCTCGGCCGCTGATTTTGATCTGCTCGCCGCCGCCTATGAGGAAGCCCACCAGGTGGAAAAGGCGCTCTTCGCAGCCGGTCAGGCCGCAAAAACAGACCCCACCGCAAAGCGTTTCTCCCAATTGGGCCGACTGTATATGCTGCAGGAAAGGTATGCAGAAGGCATGAAAGCTTTTCAGAGAGCGGCTGCGCTTAACGATGAAGGGGGGATAAACAGCCTGAAGGCGGGATACGCCGCTTGTGAACTGAATCAACCGGCAATTGCCGAAACAGAGTTTCAATCGGCCCTTCAAAAGGCCGATCCAAAAAGTAAGACAGCTCGTAATGCTGCGCAAGCCCTTAAAATAATAGAGCAAAGGATGAAACGAAAACCATCTGGTTCTTAAAACCGATCTGCAGGTCTTTTCCTGTTGAGCGTCAAAACCAAGACTATTTTAACTTGACTTTATGACCGACAACTATTAAGAATCGGAGACATTTCAGGTGCTCATAATTGAGCCTAACAGGGAACTCCGTAAAAACGGGACGGGCCCGCCGCTGTGACCTCTGCCTTCTTCTTGAGGGCAACGCTTTCGGTACTTTTTTCGACCACTGTTCAAATTGATTTTCTGTGAATGGGAAGGTCTCTGGAAGCGGGAGGAAGTCAGAAGACCTGCCTGAATGAAGACTCACACCAATTGCGTGGCCGCATTGTGTGAGTGAGATCTTGCGGATAAAAAAGGGAAATCCCCGGGTCGTTTTTTCGGCCCGGGGTTTTTTTTGCCCACAGGCCCCGGGAGAAAAAATGCTGAAGCCGGTTTTATAAGAAAACCGATCACCTGGATCCTGTGGGTCACGAAAGGAGGCGTACGGTGTTCAATTTCCCTTTGCCATTATCCTTACAAAAATCTGGTGGGATCGAACGATCCTGTTCCCATGAAACCGGTAATTTTTCCGTGGCATTCAGACGTTGGTTTCTGCTCGGTCTCACAATGATTCTGGCCCTGCCCGTTTCTGCATTGTCCGAAGAAGAGCCGTCGGCATCAAAGGTACAGAATACGCTTGACGAGATCGTTGTAACGGCTACCAAGACAGAGGAGAAACGAAAAGACGTCGCCAATTCGGTCATCATAATCGATGCCATGGATATTGAAGAATCCCCTGCCAAAACACTGGGAGAACTTCTCGCCAATGACCCGGGGATTGACTGGCGAACCCGCGGCGATTACGGAGGTGCTGCCCAGGAAATTCACATCCGCGGCATGGCCGGAAACGCCACACAGATTCGGGTGAACGGTACCGAGATCAACTCCCCGTCACTGGGGGTGGCCGACGTCAACAAAATTCCCCTCAACAATATCGAACGCATCGAGGTCGTCAAGGGTTCAGGCTCGGTGCTGTACGGAAGCGGCGCCATGGCCGGTACCGTCAACATCATCACCAAAACGCCTGATCGGGGAAAAACCGATCTAAAGGCGACCGCCGGTGCCGGGTCTCAGAATTCCTATCGACTCGCTCTTGAACAGGGAATGTTTGCCACAGAGGACTTCGGATACTATCTGACAGCCAACCGCTACAGAACCCTCGGCTTTCGGTCCAACAGTGATCTAAGCCACAATGATGCCAGCATTAACCTGGTCCTGGACAAAGGGGATATTCTAAATGTCAGCCTGTATGGGGACTATATTTATCAGGACTATGGTGTTCCCGGGGTACAGCCGCCTCCCGGGACACAAAGCTATTCCATTAACGGTACGGATTTTTTCAACTCTGAATCGGCCAGTTTGATCGACAGGGGAAGAGACAACGATGCGCACGGGGTTTTGCACATCAAAAGCCAACCTGCAGAGTGGGTGGATATGAAATTCCGCGGGGACTACACCTACATGGAAGCGTATAATTACAGCCGTTACAGTTATTCAGGCGAAGGTGCAAGAACCTGGGTAACCAATAAGATTTTTTCCATGGAAGGCGATGTGAATTTCAAACCCTTTACCGGCGCCAATCTACTGGTGGGCGCCGAGTACAGGCACTATGACTGGGAGAACAAACAGACGGATATGAACGCCACCGGAGCCGACCTGTCCGGATCTACTACCGATACGTCTGCAACGCTGCATACGACGGGCTTATATGCTGAAGCCCAGTACAGACCCTGCCGGTACATCAAAGGTGTTGCGGGTATCAGGCACGAAGATAACTCGCAATTTGGCACCGAAAATCTGCCTCGCTTCGGACTGATCATCAATCCCTTGAATACAACCGCCGTTAGATTCAATTACGGGAAGCATTTCCTCGCACCCACGCCCAATGACCTTTACTGGCCGGCAGGTCCCTATACCAAAGGGAACCCGGAACTCAAACCGGAAACGGGATGGCATTTTGATGCGGGCGTTGAGCAGGAGTTATGGAAAGACAGGTGGTTTTTCTCCGTCACCTATTTTAACTGGAATCTGAAAGACAAGATTCTCTGGGGACCGGACAGCAACTATGTGTGGACGCCGCAGAACCTGGACAAAGCAACGGCGGACGGTGTGGAAGTGGGCACACGAATCGGACCTTTTTATGATCTGACCCTTTCCCTTGACTATACCTATACCAATGCGGAAGAAGAGAATCAATATGTTACGCGGCGGGCCACTTACACGCCGAAAAACCTTTTTAAAGGGAGTATCACATACTGGGCGCCCTTTGGTTTGGCCGCCACCGCAACGGTCCGTTATACCGGAGATCGCTATTTTTACGGTAGCGACCAGACCATTACAGATTCCCTTGATACCTTGGATTCCTATGTAACCATGGACATGCGACTTCAACAGCGTCTCTTTGAAAATTGGATTTTTTCTCTGGAAGGAAACAACCTATTCAACAAGTCCTACGATACCTATTTTGGATCGTTCACTGATCCAACCACATGGCAGACAACCTACGGCAAATATCCGGGATCGGGACGCTCGGTTTTCTTTCAGGTGGCCTACGAATTTTGAAATACTTTTTCTCGGGACGCGTGGGCATGCATTCTTTCAGGTAGCTATGGCGGGACAGACACTGAAAGTGGGGGACAGGGTGAAATAAGGAAACCTGAAAGTATTGATAATCTCCGAAATGGGGATGTCTCTTTGAAACGCTTTGCACTTGACAGATAATCCCCTTTTCTCCTATGGTCTAAATTTTCAGGTGTCCAAACGGACTTAATAGGGAACGCCGTAAAAACGGGACGGGCCCGCCGCTGTGACCTCATTTTTCGATCATCTGATTTTATTTTTGGAAGACCCGGTCGACGAAATTGACCACTGCCGGGCACACCATGGTACAAAAACACCAAGTGCCGGACGGGAAGGTGGTTGACCGAGCATTGAGGGAGTCAGAAGACCTGCCTGAAAACAAACTTTGTTCTTCGTGGACCATGGGGCAGAGTTTCAGTTTGATTTCGAGGGTCAAAAGGGACATCCCCGAATCGGTGGTCTATCGGTTCGGGTTTTTTTTTGAGGGAATGTCATTATGTATTTTTACTGGCGAATCATGGAAGAGTTGAAATACCTCGGAGAACAGCTGGTGTTTCAACACCCTAATTTTAAGAGAGAGTTCACACAATGGACCCGCAGAAACCGATCGGGACTGGCGCTGGCCGTGGTGGAAAAAAGGCAACGGATTTTTAATGACTATAATCCCTTCGGCATCAAACCGTCACCCAATTAAAACAGCAGTTTCTAAATTGGGAGTTAAACTCATGAACCTTGAGCCTAATAATGCACAGCATGCTCTCCCATAATGAAAAACCCCATGATAGGCGCTTGTTGGTGCAGAGATGTGCCCTTTTTCTGATCCTTCCGACGGTCGTTTTTGTGCAGCAATCAGCCGCCCTGACGGTGACCGACGAAGTTGGCCGTCAAATCAACGTACCGGATAATATTAAAAGGATTGTCTCTTTGGCTCCCAGTATCACGGAGGTCATTTTCGCACTGGGAAAGGAAGACCTGTTAACAGGTATAACACAGTTTAGCGACTATCCGCCCGAAACCAGGGATCTACCGCGCGTTGGCTCATACGTTCATCTGGATCTCGAAAAGATTGTTGCCCTCAAACCGGATCTTTGTATCGGCATCAAAGACGGCAACCCCATTGCAGTTGTTCAAAAACTGGAGCGCCTGGGAATCCCGGTGTATGCCATCGACCCCAGGGACATTAACGGCGTTCTTGAAACAATCACCAAGCTGGGGCATCTTCTGGGTGCTGATAAAAAAGCGAAAAGCATTGTCTCCGACATGCGAAGCCGCATGCAAAGGGTAAAATTGTTGGTCGCCAAAAGCCCGCACAAACCCCGCGTCTTTTTTCAAATCGGCGTTTCTCCCATTGTTTCAGCGGGCACAAAGACGTATATTCACGAATTGATCACCCTTGCCGGCGGCAAAAACCTTGCCGAAGGCCCAGTGCCGTATCCGCGCTACAGTCGTGAACAGGTGCTGGGCCTTTCCCCTGACATACTGATCATTACGTCCATGGCAAGAGGTGCCAGTTTTGAGCGGGTCAAAGAGCAGTGGTCCCAATGGCAAACGATGCCCGCCGTTCGAAACGATCGCATCGTACTGATGGATTCGAATCTATGCGACCGTCCGACGCCCAGGCTCATTGATGCGCTGGAAATTATTTCCAAAACGATTCACCCCGAACTCTTCAAGAAAAGACCGTGACCCATTCAAAACCCCGTATTTTACAACGCATAAGCGTCATATCCTTGCTTCTGCTACTGGTTCTGGCCGTCACGATGGTGATGGGCCTCTCCATGGGGTCCACCGGAAGCAATATCAAGGAAACGCTTTTCTCGCTTTTCGGACTGAAAAAGGCGGATCCCATGCTGGAAACAATCATCTGGCGGATCCGCCTGCCAAGGGTTTGCCTGGCAACGCTGGTGGGTGCTGCGCTTTCACTGGGAGGCCTCGTTTTTCAGGCCCTGCTTCGAAATCCCCTCGCGGAACCCTATATATTAGGAATTTCAAGCGGGTCGGGCATCGGCGCCATTTTGGGTATCCTCATTGGCCTTGCCCCTTTCCCCGGTGTCAGCATCGCCGCTTTTGCAGGCAGCATGGCCACACTGGCGCTGTTATTGTTCATGACTTCGGGCCGGGCCATGATTCGAAAAAATATGCTTCTCCTTTCCGGGGTGATGGTCAATGCGTTTTGTGCCGCGTTTATCATGTTTCTCATCTCCATCACCCAGGACGATCGTCTGCACAACATTCTTTTTTGGCTCATGGGGGATCTATCCATGGCGGATCTCCCGCAGGTCTGGCTGCTGACGGCGGTGGTGCTCCCCTGTGCCGTGTTGATTTTTTGCCTTTCCAATACCATGAATCTTTTTCTCATGGGTCGGGAGCTGGCACAGACCATGGGCGTCAATATTAAAGTCACCACCTCCATTCTCCTGATAGCAACATCCGTCATGGTCAGTGCCACGGTAGCGGCCTGCGGCCCCATCGGGTTTGTGGGACTGGTCATTCCCCACCTGCTGCGACTGGGCATCGGACCGGACCATCGGATCCTCGTGCCCGCCTGCTTTCTTGGCGGGAGCGCTTATGTGGTCCTTTGCGACATACTCGCCCGAACACTCCCCGAACAGGGGGAAATGCCTGCAGGCGTCATCACCGCCATGATCGGCGCACCACTTTTCATCATATTGCTCAAGAAATCAGCAACATGAAATCATCCATAACAGCCAAATCCCTCCACGCATCCTACGATTCGAGTTCCGTACTGAAAAACGTATCCTTTTCGGTGGAAAAAGGCGAATTCTTTATCCTTATCGGCCCTAACGGCTCAGGTAAAACCATGCTGCTGAGAATTTTGTCCCGCACCCTCCCCTTAGAAAGCGGAACCCTTGACATTGAGGGTATCCCCATGGACCGATATTCCCGGCGCGCTCTCGCAAGAATCATTGCGTTGGTGCCCCAAAGCGTTCCCGAAGATCTTCCATTCACGGTAAGGGAATTGGTCCTCATGGCCCGCTCACCCCGCATGGGGTTGCTGGGATTGGAAAGAGATCACGACATCAGGCATGCCGAAGAAGCCATGGCTTTTACCCAGGTAGAAAATTTGACTGAGAGAAAGATGGATCAGCTGAGCGGCGGAGAACGTCAGCGCGTGTTTATCGCCCGGGCCATTTGCCAGGAACCTGAAATCATCCTGCTCGATGAGCCCACGGCAGCCTTGGACCTGGCGCATCAGGTGCGCATCATGGATCTCATGGAAAAGTTACGGGAAGAAAAAGGTCTCACCGTTATCATGGTATCCCACGACATCAATCTCGCCGCCATGTACGGGAACCGCCTTATGCTGCTCAAAAAAGGGCGGATTGTGAAGCTGGGCCGACCAGCGGAAGTTTTGACTTTTGAAACCCTGGAAGAGACATACGAATGCCCCCTGCTGGTGGGTGAGAGTCCCCTGGGGGATTTCCAGCAAGTGACGCTGGTTCCGAAAAAATTCATTCGGGAGGACCTGCAAGCCGTTTCGAAGCAAGGAACCGGTCCCATTAATGATCCGAAACGGATATGAACACCGAACCTTTAAGGAGGCAAAAAATGGATAAAGAAATGAGCCTGAACCAGATCATACAAAAAATAGATCCCATCGAGAGTGAATGGCTGAAAAAGGCGAAACAGCGAACATCGCAACTGGTCATGCCCACCCGCGCCCTTGGCAGAATTCACGATATCGGGGAACGCCTTTCTGCCATCAATAAAACCCTTAAGCCCACGATCCATCGCAAGGCTTTCCTCGTAATGGCCGGAGATCATGGGGTGGTGGAAGAAGGGATCAGCGCCTATCCACAGGTGATTACCGGAGAAATGGTCCGCGCTTTTCTGAACGGCGGCGCCGGCATCAACATTCTGGCAGATCAAGTCAATGCGGAGGTCTGGGTGGTGGACATGGGGATTATCGCCCATGTGGACCCCGATTCCGTGTCCAACCCGGAAAGGCTCCTGGTTCACAAAATGGGACAGGGAACCCGAAACATGGCAAAGGGGCCGGCCATGTCCCGGGAAAGTGCTGCTGCAGCGGTCCTCACCGGATTTGAACTGGCTTCAAATCTTTTTGAAAAAGGGGTGGAAATACTGGGTACGGGAGACATGGGGATCGGCAACACAACGGCTTCAGCCGCCATCGGCGCCGTCCTGACAGATCACGGCATCGAGCAAATGGTAGGACGTGGAACCGGCGTTGATGATGAAGGGTTAATGAGGAAAAAGAAAACCATTCGCCGAGCCATCGAAGTGAATCAGCCCGACCCCAATGATGGTCTGGATGTTCTTTCCAAAGTGGGCGGATTTGAAATTGCCGGGATTGCCGGCTGCATTCTGGCCGGTGCCAGCCATCACCGGGCCTTGGTCATCGACGGGCTTATTTCGACCGCCGGTGCTCTCATCGCCCATGCCCTCTGTCCCGCCGTCACCGATTATCTATTCGCCGGCCATTGCTCGGAAGAGCCGGGCCACAGGCGCATGTTGGACCATCTTACGCTGAATCCGATTCTCGATCTCGGTATGCGGCTGGGGGAAGGAACCGGCGGTGCTTTGGCCATGGGCATTATTGAAGGTGCAGCCAGAATTTCCCGCGATATGCTCACTTTTGAGGAAGCGGGCGTCACGGACAAAGACGCTTGAGCCGAAAATCCCCACATTGATGCGCACCCTTCCCGTATGGGATCTCTTGGAAAATTCCCGCGCACAATATCCACTCTGTGCATAAACCACGGGACCGTTGGCGAACAGGCACGCATTTCACCGGCACTTTCAAGTTGTCGCCAAAAAATTGACAATTGTCCGCCGGTGGACATATTATCAAGTGCGTCTGATATCTCAAGATCAATAGGTGCTGCACCGCATAATGGAAACACAAACCATCATCGAACTGTCCAACGTCAATTTTGGTTTTCCCGATCAAAGACCGATTTTAACGGAAGCGTCCCTGTCAATTGAAAAAGGGGCCTTCTATTTGCTCCAAGGGCCTTCCGGCGTGGGAAAAAGCACTTTTTTGCGGTTGTTCAACCGCCTTGAAGAACCTCGCTCAGGTGAAATACGATTTAAAGGAAAGCTTCTCAGCGACTATCCGCCCCCGCGCCTTCGCCGTTCTCTTCTGTATATTCAGCAGACTCCGGCGGTGGTGGATGGATCGGTGGAAGACAACCTGCTTCTCCCTTTTTCCTTCAAGACCAATCTTCATCTAAAAAAACCAAGCCGGAGAAAAATTGAAGCGCTCCTGGAGCAGGTCCATCTCCACGGCGTGGCAATGAATGACCATGCCCGAACCCTTTCCGTGGGGCAGCTTCAACGCCTCTGCCTGGTCCGCGGGCTGCTCCTGGATCCCGAGGTTCTGCTGCTGGATGAACCCACCAGCGCCCTTGACCAGGAAAGCGCCATGGCGGTCATGGCGTTGCTTGCGCAGTTGAACCGGGAATCACATCTCACAGTGCTTTCCGTCGCCCATCAAATCTTCCGCCAAGGGGATGTCGCCTACAGGCATCTACAGCTAAAGGACGGCCGTATTGAGGGAACCCCATGACCGGCGCCGTTATTGAAATCGGACCGTACCAGCTGATCCTGGCGCTGCTGTTCATCCTTGTGGCGGGGGGTGCATCCCTGTACCATGGTCTCAGACTGGAAAAAGACCTTCTAATAGGGACGATCCGCACCTTTGCCCAGCTTTTCCTTCTGGGCTATGTACTGAAATTCGTCTTTCGCCTGGATTCGGTGTGGCCGGTGCTGGCCGTTTTCCTGTTCATGATCGTTTTTGCCACCCGCATCATTCGAAGCCGAATAAAGGAGAAACAGGTGGCATTTTTCTGGCCCATGCTCATCTCCATGATCATCAGCTATGCATTGGCGGCCATATTGATTACCGGCGTCATCATTGGGGCCAAGCCCTGGTGGAAACCCCAATATTTCATTCCCCTTGGTGGAATGCTCATCGGCAACTCCATGAATGCGGTGGCGATTTCCCTGGACCGGTTGCTGGGCGACCTGAAAGAAAGACGACGGGAAGTGGAAATGATGCTCTGTCTCGGCGCGGACTACCATGAGGCCAGCAAAGACATAGTCAAAAACGCCATGCATGCCGGCATGATTCCCGCCATCAATTCCATGATGGCGGTGGGCGTTGTCTTTATCCCCGGGATGATGACCGGCCAGATACTGGCAGGCGCGGATCCGCTTGTGGCCATCCGCTATCAGATCGTGGTCATGGTCATGATTGTGGGCGCCACCGCCATGCTTTCCTTTCTGGGGGTCCGTATTGTCTGCAGACTCTGTTTCGGCACGGCGCAGCAACTTTTGCTGCGACCGGAAAAAAACATGCGAAAGTAGCGGCATCACTTCTCAAAGGTGTGCGCAAGGGCATTTTCGACGGAATCGGGCTTATTTTTGACCATACGACATTCATTACCTTTTCCGGTATAAATTGAGCCGTCCGTATACGTGAGGCGCTGGAACCATGGAAAAAGGAATCTTCAAACTGCAGATCGCCGTGTTCGCGCTGGTATCGGCCTCCTTCGCCAATATCTACATCACGCAGCCGGTGCTGCCGGTGCTGCAGCATGAATTTCAGGTGACCCCCGTAAAGGTCTCCCTCACTGTTTCGGCGGTGATATTCGGGATCGTGCTTTCGAGCCTCTTTTTCGGATCCCTATCCGACAAAATGTCCATCCATCCCATCCTTTTGATCGGCGGCATTTGCGTGGCGGCAGGCGGCATGGTCTCCGCCCTGACCCACGACTTCAGGATTCTGGTGGCGGCACGATTCTTTCAAGGACTCTTTATTCCGGCCCTGACCACCAGCCTGTCCGCCTGGCTGGCGCGAGCCCTGCCCGGCCCCGGATTGAGGCGTGGTTATGGGGTCCTATGTGTCCGCTACGGTCCTGGGCGGCTTAAGCGGTCGTCTTCTGGGCGGTTTTATCCATCCACCCCTTCACTGGCGATATGCCTTTTTCTCCGCTGCCGCCCTTATCCTGGCTGCAACGCTGGTCGCCGTCGTGGTATTGCCGCGCACAAAAAGTGTCGGCAGCCCAGCCAATCAATCAAAAAGCGGCCTACTGTCACTTCTCAAACGTAGAGATCTGGTGCTCATTTACAGCTGCGGCGCCGGTGCCCTTCTGATTTTTTCGCCGGTCTTCAACTTTCTGCCCTACCGCATGGAGGGGGCGCCGTTTCATTTTTCAACGGAATTAACCACACTCATTTATCTGGTCTATGTGCTGGGCATATTTCTGGGACCGCTGGCCGGCCGTTTCAGCAACCGGTTCGGCGCCGGCCGTACATTGATTCTCGCGACCATCATCGAGGCCGCCGCCTTGCTCCTGCTGCTGATCCCCTGGGTGGCGGCCGTGATCGTGGGTCTATTGGGCGTCTGTGCGGGATTTTTCACCATCCATGCGGTGGCCGTGGGCCTGCTGAACCGTAAACTTTCCCGGAATCACGGAAAAGCCAATGCCATCTACATGCTGTTCTATTATACGGGAGGCTGGCTGGGAATCACGGGGGCGGGGTTTGCTTTTGAACGATTCAGCTGGCAAGGTGTGGTCTTTTTCGTCATGTGCTTTCTGGTGATCCCCCTCATCACCGGGCTCAGTGAGAAGAAGGCTGTCGGACACGGGTAGCATACTTCTTCACATATTCTCCCGTTCGAATCTTTCGCGCCGTGTTTTTTGAACTCATATAGCGAACCTTTCCGAAAACGGGCCGTTCCGGCCCCCAGGCCCGGTCATACCGGCCCAGAACCCAGAAAATGCCCGAGTAGGAATTGGGATCCCGGCCATCCAGGGCGTAGCGGTTGTTCAACCGAATCATGATATCCAGGGCTTCCCGGGGCGATGCCGACCAGTGAAGGATTTTCTTGCCCCACAGCATGCGCAGATAGTTGTGAATACGGCCTTCGCGCACCAGCTGGTTTTGGGCCGCGTTCCACAGGGAATCGTGCGTTTGGGCATTCTCGAAATCCTCAAGGGCGTAAACATAAGGGCGTTTGTCCTTTTCATGGGCTTCGAGGGTATCCCGCACCCACTGGGGCAATGACGCATATCGGTCGTATTTTTCATCATGCCGGCACATGTTAAACCCCAATTCACGCCAGGTAATCAATTGATCGAGAAACGCTTCGGCGTTTTCATCCATGCCCCACCAGCCGGCCCGCCTGCCGTCGACCTTTTTTTCAGCGCTCTTTTGACGCTGCCATCCCTGATTTCGGGCTATTTCATGAAACACCTGATGGGGGGAGACGTGCCCGAAATGAAGGTAGGGGGACAAACCGCTGGTGACCGGCTGATCGGGCTGATTGCGGCCGTCAGCGTAATGGGGAAGGCCGGACATGATAAACCGCTTGAGCATCCTGAGGCCGCGAACCGCACCGCCTTCGCCCGGCACCGGAGGTATGATGTGATCAATGGGGTATGGGTTCAGGTTTAAAGGGGTGGCGTTCAGGTCATTTAACGGCGCCGGAGGCCACTTTTTTTGAATCTCTTCCACAAGGGATCGCGACGGATTTTTAAGGGAACGCCCTTTCAACGCAGATGCCTTTGGTGGTGCACACAAGTGAGGTATCAGATTTTTTTGAAGAAACCGCCTGAAAGAATAGGCCGTGGTGAAAATTCGATCCGTATCGGCAATGGGAAGGATACCGTTTCCATCCACCTGCTCCAGGCGTACGGTGAGCGTTTCGGCCGCAGACCGAATCATGTTCGGAAGAAAAAAGGCCGGGAAATCATCGGTCACCACGATTGCGGCTTTCAATGCCAGGGCTTCGAGGAGCCCCTTATCGGCATTTTCGTCGGGCGCCACATAGGGATAATAGAGAACATTCCGATCTTTCAAAGCCGCCCGGTTGTCACGCATACCCGCCATGATGAACCCGTGAAACCGGTCGGAAGCCCAGGGGTAGCCGGTGCGAAGCGCTTCCAGGATCACGAGGGGTTTGTTCAGCTTAAGAGCCCATTCAACGGCGCGATCCAGGCTGTAATTCCAGTGCACCCGGCGGCAGGCGGTCATCCAGTACAAGGCAAAATGCCCGCGGGAATTGATCGGTGCGTCGTTGGCGGAACGGATTCTGGATTCAGAAACGGCCCTTTCCATGAAACGGCTCCCTACCCTTTTTATTATCCATGCGCAGGCTGACATTGGGGTTTTCCTTCAGATTGGCGTACTTGGTCCCTTTTCGATAAGTGACCATATGGTTTTCCTCTATCCAGCAGGCAATTTTTACGCTATGTTGCATTCAGAACACCCCAATGGCAGAAATCTATCACAAGCAGGGACAAAGCACAATCTTGAACAAAATCTTTTTGAGGAGGACATAAATGAAAGTACTCAACCTTTATTTTTCTTCCACTGGCAATACCGAAAAAGTAGCCAAAACAATTGACGAAACGACGCGTGAATTGGGCTACCCGGTGGACACCGTCAAAATCCTTTCAAAGGATATGTCGCCTGATATCCTTGATTACGATCTCATTTTCGTGGGATCCGGTGTGTACGGTCAGTTGCCCGGAAAAAAGCTCATGGATCTTCACGGCGCGCTCCTTCAGCGTTTTGTGAAAGCGGGTGAAATAAAACCCGCTTCTCCCAGAAGGCCCTCCTCCCACGTGGTGGTCTATTGCACCTATGGTGGCGTTCACACGGGCATGAACGAGGCCATCCCAGCCGTTAAATACATGGGCCAACTCTTTGATCACCTGGGCTTCACCATCATCGGAGAGTGGTATGTGGTGGGCCAATACATGACGAAAAAACTTAAAAGCCATTCCGTGGGCGGACGTCTGGGGGACATCCGGGGAAGACCGAATCAGGCGGATCTGGAGGAAGTGGCTGAAAAAGTAAAGGGTGTGATTCAATCCGTCGATGAAAAATAGGGTGGGTCCTCAATAAAGCAATTTCATACGAATGGATGACGACTTCTCTCTTTTCAACGCATTGCGAAAAATAGAGGCGTTGTTTTTTCCCTTTATGCCCCGCAGTTGGCGTAAAATGCCGCCCTCCTATCACATGGCAGCCTTTTTCATGGACAAGCTCTCCGCCCGTGAAAAAACTTCCCCGTGGATCGCCGTAATCACCTTCTCGATCCGCAACAGTCTCCACCGGGCATACCACGAAAAAGGCCTCGCCGTATGTCAAGGCCGTACTGGTGATCGGAAGCGGCGCCCTGCTCATCTTCAGCTCCTTTTTGAATTCACCTTTTGCTTTTTTTCCAGAGAAGCCTGAACACACGCATGAACGTTAAGGCTGTGCGACGCCGGCGTAAAAATGCTCCGTTAAAATCGCTGCATTGCTCCTGACGTCCGCCACGAGCCGATTGTTAGCGCAAAACTCTATCATGCGCTGTTGGCACCGCAGCATTTCTTGTATTTTTTCCCGCTGCCACATGGACAAGGATCATTTCTACCTATTTTCTCTGACTTGACCACCTGAGGTGGGTTTAATAGTTTTTCCAAGTCTGAAATATCCTCTGGCTTGTCAGGTTCAAACCCAATTATAAAAGCATGAAATTGAGCACGACTATGAGATCGACGCCTTTCCGGTGACACAGAAGCAGTATAAGGCCTTCGTCGATGACACAGGCCACGCCGTTCCCTTCCTGAGCGGAAATCGGACTGAACCGTATAATTGGAATGAAAAGGACAAGACGTTTCCTAAAGGACTAGGCTGAAGTTCCTGGGTCAATCAAGCTCGAAAAGGCTCTTAACGATTTGATTCTAAAAGACAATTATCGCTATAAGGGAAAATTTAGGTGCGAAAACGTAGACATGTAAAAATACATCTAATCCGTATTTTGACTTGATATATTTCTATTTATGTGCTAGAGATGGTCGACATGTACATCGCTACGATACCAAATCGCAATTCGCCACCGGCCATTTTGCTCCGTGAGAGTTACCGCGAAAATGGAAAGGTCAAAAATCGCACATTGGCAAACCTGTCCAAACTGCCGCCACAGTCTATCGAAGTACTGCGTCGTTCCCTCAAAGGTGAAGATCTTGTTTCGACCGATTCCTTTGAAATTATAGAAGATGGATCCCCCGCTCATGGTCATGTCGATGCGGTAATGACAGCCATGAGACGATTAGATTTCTCAAAACTTATTTGTTCAAGACGTTCCACTAAGCGGGATTTGGTTGTCGCCATGGTTGCGGCGCGCATTCTCCAGCCAAAACCAAAATTGGCAACGACACTTTGGTGGACTGACACGACATTACCGGAAACGCTGGATGTCACTGATGCAAGCGAAGACGATCTTTACGATGCCATGGACTGGCTGTTAGAACGTCAGGGCGGCATTGAAAATAAGTTGGCGGATCGCCACCTTAAAAACGATGCTCTGGCTTTGTACGACCTGACTTCGAGCTATTTCGAAGGCCAGACATGTCCACTTGCAGCGCTGGGGCACAACCGGGATGGAAAAAAGGGCAAACTCCAGGTCAACTATGGTTTGCTTACCAATCGAAAGGGCATCCCCGTGTCGGTATCGATATTTGAAGGCAATACGGGAGACCCGAAGACCCTCATGCCACAGGTCGAAAAAGTTCGAGAGGAGTTTGGCATAAAGCAGTTTGTGATGGTGGGGGATCGCGGGATGTTGACCCAAAAACAAGTAAATGCATTACACGATATTGATGGTATTGACTGGATTGGTGCACTTCGTCCCGAGGCGATCAAGAAGCTGGCCACCGGCGGCGCCATCCAAATGGGCCTTTTTGATGAACGTAATCTCTTTGAACTTAACCACCCGGACTTTCCGGGAGAACGCCTGATTGCATGCCGGAACGTGGAACTGGCTCATAGGCGGTCTGCCAAGCGAGAAAATTTACTTGAAGCCACCGTCAAGGAGCTGAATAAGGTCAGGGGTATGGTTCAGAGGGGACGATTGAATGGAAAAAAAGAGATTGAAGTACGGGTCCGAAAAATATTGAAAAAGTACCGAATAGGCAAACACTTTGATCTCGAAGTTCACGAAGATGGGTTCTCCTGTAAGGTCAACGAAGAGGCGCTCATTGCCGAAGTAACGGCAAAGGGAAATCCAGCCCAAATCGAAAAGAGACTTGAAAGAAGCCGGCATTACATTCAATCTATCGAAAAGCAATTGGCAAACCTTACTCAAAAGATCGATAGGGGCCGGCTGTACGGACAGGACGAGATCGGATTACGGGTGGGCAAGGTTATCAATAAATACAAGGTTGGAAAGCATTTCGAACTCGATATTCGTGACAACGACTTCAGCTTTGAAATCAATAAAGACAAGGTTAAAAAAGAGGCCGCACTCGATGGAATCTATATCGTGCGATCCAGTTTGCCTGAAGAGAGAATGGATGCGGACGAGACGGTGCGCAGTTATAAATTGCTCAGCCAGGCTGAAAGAGCGTTTCGGTCTTTCAAAACCGTAGATCTCATGGTACGCCCCATTCGCCATCGCCTCGAAGACCGTGTTCGGGCTCATATATTTCTATGCATGCTCGCCTACTATGTCCAGTGGCATATGATGGAAGCATGGAGACCCCTGCTTTATGCCGACGAGGATCAAAAAGGCAAGGCCTTGCGTGATCCCGTTGCACCAGCAAAACGCTCAGATTCTGCGATGAAAAAGGTAAAGACCAAGAGACTTGATGATGGTTCAAGAGTTTTCTCCTTCCGTGGTCTTCTCGGTCACCTCAGTGCAATCGTTCGTGCCACTTGCCGCTGCCCAGATGAAAAAGATACTTCTGCCACTTTCATAATGACCACCAGACGCAACCCCAAGCAACAGAGAGCATTTGATTTGCTTGACACAATAGGGGGGTAGACAGTAGCGTCACGCTGAATTAAAGCATAATATATTGACTTTGTTGAATATTTATGTCTTCCTGAAAAAGGAACTTCAGACTAGACGATCATCCGGTGGTGCTCGTGTCCCATGAAGACGCGACGGCATTCTGTGAATGGAGGTCTCAAAAAGAAAATTGTATCGTCCGGCTCCCCACCGAGATGGAGTGGGAAAAAGCGGCAAGGGGTGAAGATGGTCGAAAATATCCATGGGGCGACGAATTTGATTCGGATCGCTGTAACACTCGCGAAAGCGGCATTGGAAAAACAACCAGTGTATTGAAATATCCTGAGGGCCGCAGCCCTTATGATGCACATGACATGGCGGGTAACGTGTGGGAGTGGACACAGAGCTTCTACGACGACAGCAAGGACACCTATACGCTTCGGGGCGGCTCGTGGGGCACCGATCGCGTGAGCGTCCGATGCGCGGTCCGCGGCGGGGTCAGCCCGGGTGACCGGGCCATCGGCCTCGGTTTTCGTTGCGTCAGGACTGAAAAATAGCCCTTTGTCCTTTTATTCTTTTACCCTTTACCGCCGAAGGCGGTCGAATTTTTGAAATGGCCAAAGAAGTCGATGCCATCACCCGGGACTATATTCTCCTCAGCCCAGGTTTCGCTCCCGTGTCGGCCTTTTGGTCGACCGAAATATAAACCGCCCCGCCCGGGCTGGTAGCTGATCGGCGAACGTCCGGGATGGGCAATTCATTCTAAAGGATGGCGTCTTTATGTCGGAAACGGTGAATATCCTGCATCTTTCGGATTTACACGTTGGGATGGAGCCCACTGAAGAAATATCTTCCACCGCGGTGGATCAGCGGACTTTAACGCTGAACGGGTTGGTCAAAGAGCTCAAACGGGTCGACGGAAAATGGCGGCCTCACGTGGTGGCAATCTCGGGAGATATCGCCTGGAAAGGGCGTGAGAGCGACTATCAAAAAGCCCGGGACTGGTTGAACAATGAACTCCTCCCGGTATTGGAACTCTCACCGGAACGGTTAATTATCTGCCCAGGCAACCACGATATCGACCGAAAAAAAACCACAGGGATGTTGCCGCCGCCAACGTCTAGTGCCGCCGACGAGTGGCTGAAACTTGAAAACATCGCGAACTTTGCACGTCCGTTCGAGGCTTTTGTTGCTTTCTGCAATGGTATGGGCATTCCTTCACCCTCGATAGGCGACCAAACCAATCGCCTGACCGGTATGGTCGACATGATGGGCCTGCGGTTCGTGGTTCTGAATTCCGCCTGGTTTTGCCGGGGGGATGAAGATCGGAACAAATTGTGGCTGGGAAAGCCGTTGCTTGAAAAGATGGCCGCAAACAGCCAGTTGATGGACAAAGACCGTTACGACCACAGGAAATCCAAGATAACCATCGCCTTGTTTCATCACCCCCAGGAATGGCTGAACGAAGTCGAATACAACGCGTACGGAGACCGGCTGAGTACGGGGGAATATCTGTGCCTGCGATCCCACCTTGTCTTGAACGGACATATGCACGCCCGCCCGGCCGAACCCGACAGGTTGTTCAACGGACCCTGGCGGGTAAAAGGCGGGGCCTCCTATGCCGGGTATGCTTACCGGAACCACTTTTCAATTTTAAGAATCGATACCGAAAAGCGCGTATTTGACAGACTCGCCTATGAATTCGATCCCGGTAAAGACAAGTGGGTAAAAGATGCCGATGCAGCCGATGCGCCTGTCTACGAATTAAGAAAGCCATCCCATAAAAAAAGATCCTCTCATCTCGTCATCCCGGGAAAATACAAAGAGTGGGTGAAATCCCAATGCAAGGATGTGGATATTTCAAGGCTTGCCGGCAAGTCACCCATTTTTCAGGTGGGGCTTCCCCAAATCTACATTCCGCTAATGGCAAACCCGCCGGGAAAACTGAAGGAGAAACCGAAACAAGACGATTTTGAACGCGAGAAACCGGTGGACATCGAAGATCTGATCACGCAAGACAGCTTACTCGTCATCGAGGGGCCGGCCGGCTCGGGGAAGACAACCCTGCTCAAGCATTTCACCTACATGATGATTGAATCCGGCGAGTGGAAAGGGTTGGACGGATATTTGCCGGTGCTCGTCTTTCTGAACGAATTGGAGGGATTCGACACCACCGGCTTGCCGAGAACATCGAACACCGCCGAAAAAGCGCTGACTTACTGGTCCGAAAATACGGACAGTTTCCTGGATATCGACACCATAAGGGGATTTTGTGAAGCCGGGAAGGCCATATTCTTCCTCGACGGGTTGGATGAGGTGGAAGCATCCCTGAGGGGACTCTTGGTTGAAGCCTTCCATCGCCTGAAGATAAAATATGAGCAGTGCAGCATCATTTTGGCGGGAAGGCCCCATGGTGTAGACGACACAGTCAAGAAGTGGTTCGGCGAGCGACTGGTCGAAATCCTCCCCCTTGGGATGGCGCAGGTGGAAGCGTTTATACACAAATGGTTCCGGATCGGTTTCGAAAGCGGTCAACACGGGGTCAAAAAGACGGCCCTGGATATGATCGGCGAAGTGAAGGCACACCCCTCTATCGATGAGTTGATCGATTCGCCGCTGATGCTCACGGCCATATGCCTGCTGTATAATGACGACAAGGAACTGCCGGGCCAGCGGGCCGAGCTGTATGACCGGTTCATCAGCAATCTGCTTTACAAGCGTTTCCCCGGAGAGGCCCAAAAGGTAAGGAATTTTCTTATGGGCCTCTCCTCTGAAATGCACACAAAACGGTCCCGACACATCGACCATGCAAAAGCGGTGCGCCTGCTTGAAAAGGAATATAAAAGAAAGAAGGGCGAAACCGAAAAGGCATTCAAAGAGCGTCTGGTTGAAAAATTTCGCCGCGTGGAGCCAGGCTGCGGCCTGCTGAAATTCGAAAAGAAGGGCTATGGATTCATCCATCTGACGTTTCAGGAGTTTTTAAGGGCCAATGACCTGGTTGCCGGAGAGACCGGCAGCTATTTCGATACGATTGAAAAGTTCCTCGACGATGAATGGTACCGGGAGGTGGTGCAACTCTATATCGGGTTTCTGAGCATCCAAAGCCCAAGTATGGCGAACGCCATTGTCAAAAGAATATTGGCACAGGAGAGTAAACTGCCATTTTTGCGTTGGCGGCTTGCTGTGCGATCGCTTACCGATATCCACCAGGACCAGCGGGATGAAGCCGTCGTTGAATCAGCAGTAAAGCGCATCTGGGAAATCGTCACCTCGGACGCGAAGCCGCCGATAAAGGGGGAGGCGGGGGAGCTTCTCGGAAGAATCGGCGACGAGCGCGACCTTGAAGAATTCATCCCTATACCGGATGGGACTTACAAAACCTCGGTGGGAGAGATAACGATCGTCTCTTTGGAAATGGCAAAATACCCCGTGACCAATCAATGGTACCGGGAATTTATCGAGGCAGGCGGATATAAACAGGAAAACTGGGAAAAATACTGGACCAAGAATGGCATCCAATGGCTAAATCGGACTCAGACCGAATATCCCGAATTCTGGTTCTACCACAAATTGAACTGCCCCAACTCACCGGTGGCCGGTGTTTCATGGTGGGAAGCGGACGCCTTCTGCCGCTGGCTGACCTTAATCCGCAAGGATGAACATACTTACAGGCTCCCCACTGAAAAAGAATGGGAGGCGGCCGCGGCAGGATTGGAAAACCGCGAATACCCATTTGGAAAATGGAAAAATGGTCTGTGCAATACCGCTGAGTCAAAGATTCGCAAGACTTCACCTGTGGGGATTTTCCTAAAAGGCAAGACCCCGGAGGGCGTATTTGATATGGCCGGCAATGTCTGGGAGTGGACGACGACGAATTTCGATCTCGAAAAAGCCGTTGATGATTTTGCTTTTGATCAAAAGATCCAGGATCGGTATGAAAAGGAAAAATATATTGGGCCTGTGGGTTGGGCTAAAGGGATAACGGCACACCCCGAGCTTCGGGGCGGCTCGTGGGGCTTCAGTCGTGAGTTCGCCCGGTGCGCGGCCCGCTTCGTGGTCATCCCGTATGAACGGTACCACAACTTCGGTTTTCGTTGCATCCGGACTGAAAAATAGCCCTTTGTCCTTTTACCCTTTACCGCCGAAGGCGGTCGAATTTTGAAAAATGACGGACGGAACGAAAAGAGCGGACATTCAAGCCTGGTTGAAACTGGCCGTCATGCTGAAGCAAGCCCAACGAACCGCCAAACTCACCGAAAGTATCGTCCGGGACATTCCGATCAGACCCGCCACACATCCCCAGGGGGATCAGGCAACGCACCGTTCTTTTTAGGTTTTGGACGTCGGGAGAATTTAAAATTCTTGCATTTTTAGAAACCATAATTGCCCGGATTTCCTGTTGCGAATTGTTTTGGTATCTCAAAGCTTCTAGCACTCTCAATTCTCAGCTATCGGATAATAATGTTTGACTCCCAGGGTGACCAAAATTCGATTTCACAAATCATTTATGAGAAATAATAACGGCGCGTAGACGTGACTCGTTACACGGATGATCATCCACCTGATATACCATAAAATATTCACAAACCATTGCTTCTTGGATTCCGTTCCTTTCGCGGACAGCAATTCCATCATCCAAATGACGATATCACAGGGGTTGCGAGGGTTGTCGTCCATAGCAGGTACACCAGCCGAAGGTTCATAACATGTCCTGAAAGAACTCTAATCAGATACAAATGCCTCGATAATTTTCAACTGCGGCCCCAGCTGGCCTCCTTTGTGACAATAATCGTGATCGTCGTGAAAAGATCTGTAACTTTTCACGCTCAGGGTCCGATTTCCGGCGTGCGGAATGATACGTTAAGTTCCCCTTGCGATGATATCGTGGCGGGGGCCTGGCGTGTCTATTCGGACTTTTTCGGCTTGAACAGTTCATAAAGCTTTGAGGCATGTGGGGAGTGGGCAATAATGAGTTGAAAATTTTCCTTCGCTGTGCTTTTCTTGTGTACATGTACCTCCTGAAACTGGTTTTTGAGAACAGCGCACATAGCGGGGACGGCTGCTTTAACTTTCGGAAAAAGCGAAACAGCCGGACCATTGCCAAATGGACATGCGTCGGAAACGAGAAGGCGGGCAGGGAACTCTTGATGTTGATTACCATTGGGCTGGGAGGTGAAAAATACCTCAATGCGCTTCCTGTCTCGGTAGCTTTGTTGAGAGACCGACATCGGCCGCTCAGGGTCGCCTATGTACTTGCCCGTCACTACCCGCTGGACATCCAGAACCGGAGCATACCGGTGCTGGGAAGTGGTGTTGAGGTGGATGCCGCAGGTCGTATCGTTGCTCTGCGGGCCAAAGACCTCTCCTTTGTCTCGTCGCACGTTCCTGTAAAAAAACTTAATATCGGAAAGCAGTTATCCGCCTACTTTTTCCTTGCCTACGGCGGAGGGTACAGGCCCGGTCCAGAAGGCGAGGATTTTTCTTTTACCGATCCCCTCTTTCGCCGCACCCGTTTTCACTCTCTCCTGATACCGGATGCCCCGTTGACCCATCCAGGTGATTTCATAGCGCGACTCCGTTACAAGGGAATTCGATGGGGTCGGACGCCTTCCAAGTATGTCCTCAATACCCTGTGCACACAAATATCCAGGAAGTTGCGCATCAACATAGATTCATGGCTGGATCCGAACCCCAATGACGGTTGGGATGCCCTCCGTCCCTGGCAGCAGCGGGCGCTTCTACCCATACTGGACATAGCACGTCACATGATGGACGCTTTTCCCAAATGCGCCACCCCCCTGGAGATGCCCGGGGTCGTCCTCATGGATCAGCCGGAAACTTTTTGCACCCGTAGGCGCCTGAAAGAATACCTGACACTGCTGGATACCCTGTTTCCCCAAATCCAGTTTATACTGTCTATGGACACGGCCTTTGTCAAATGTCTCCCAACCTCCTTCTGGAAGAAGCGTCTTTTCCTCCCGGATGAGGGAAAACCACCGGCGGCTGTCAAACCGGTCCGCTTGCCGAAGGACACCGTCCTTTTGATAGACGTGGACGGTCGCCTCCCAAATCTGGCTCTCATGAAACTCTCTGCCCACTATCGGAGTAAAGGGCACTCCGTCTGGTTGGGCAAAAGGGACTGCTTTCTGAAAGGCCCGGACCGAGTGTATGCCTCCACGTTGTTCTATTCGCCTCGATCTGAAAGGCGAAACCACCGGCTACGGTCGTATTACGGCGAGAAATTGACCGTGGGAGGTACGGGGGAGGACGTCTCATCTCGTCTGCCCGAAGAAGTGGAAGACCTGCCACCCGACTACCAGCTTTATCCGGAATTGGGAGACCGGGCCATTGGTTTTATCACTCGCGGCTGCCCTTTTGCGTGCCCCTTCTGCGTAGTCCCCCGCAAGGAGGGGGAACCCCGGCAGGTGTGTGATCTGGATACGCTGCTGGAAGGCGGCCGTCGAAACAAACTCATTCTGCTGGACGACAACATCTTATCTCATCCGGATGCAGACCGATTCCTGCAAGGCATGATAGAGCAGGGCATTATGGTGAACTTTACTCAAACCCTGGACCTGCGCCTGATAAACCGGGAGCGAGCCGAATTGCTCCGTAAACTCAAGTGTTCCAATACCCGCTTTACCCGGAGTAATTTTCATTTCAGCCTAAACCATAACCGAAACCTGGATCTGATGGCCCGAAAATACCGACTGTTCAATTTCAAAGCACGGGACAATGTGGAATTCGTCTGCATGTATGGGTGTGACACAACTCTTGAGGAAGATGTGGATCGGTTTGCCTTTCTTCGTTCCCTCCCCGGCGCATATGTATTCATGCAGAAGTACCTGCCCATACGCGGCGGGCCGCCGGCCGATACGGTGGATTTTCTGGGTGCGGATCCGGACAGGTGGATCGATCAACTGGTGGGTATCGTCTTCACCCAGAATATGAAGAGCATGGAAAACTACTACCGATGGGTGAGCAGGCGGTATGCCTTGGCTTATGGAAAACTTCACACAGGGTTGGTCGACACGATTTTTCGATACAATAATCGGGATAAAAAAGGAGAATATATTGCGTCTCTGGCTGGAACAAAAAAAACACAGTTCTGAAGGCATCTCCGAGTCCATTCTGCGGCTCCCGCATATCCATTGTTCAAGCGTGGAGAAAAGAAGACTGGAAGAGATAGCAGAGAGTAGGACCTTGGGCATTTGGCGAATCAAACGGAGCAAGGTTATTTTGGGGGCACTAGTATAAAGTTTCAATAAAATATTTACAAACAGTTTCGCTTTGGTTACCATAAAGCTTTCCCCAAAAAATGGAGGAAGGGTGGCCATGCCAAGAAAGACAAAGCTCGCGAAACTCTCTCTGGAGGCTGAACAACGTGAAAAACTTAAGGCAATCAGCAGATCCAGATCAGCGCCTTTGAGGGAAGTGCAACGGTCGACGATCCTGTTGCTTTATGCCGATGGAAATCCGATAACCCGTATCCAGCAATTGACGAAAGTGAGCAGACCAACAATTTATAAATGCATCGAAAAAGCCTTGGCGGCCGGAGTTGAGATCGGTCTCAAGGATTATTATCACAGACCATTTGATCCGATCATTGATGAAGCTGCCAAGGCCTGGGTAGTCAACTTGGCTTGCACGAAGCCTAAAGAGCACGATCTGGCGGCTGAACTTTGGACATATAAGGAGCTTGCCAGATATACGCGAGAACATGCCCCCGCAGCAGGCCATTTTTGCCTTGCAAATGCAGCGAAAGCGACGATCTGGCGCATACTCTCAGAGAATGACATTCGGCCACACAAAGTTAAATACTACCTGGAGAAGAGAGATCCTGAATTTGAACAAAAAATGCAGGAAGTTCTCATGGTTTACCAGGAAGTTAACCTTCAGAATGATCAGGCCATGTCCAGTGTTGAAAAAACTCCTCCCAAAGTTATAACCGTTTCAATAGACGAGAAGCCTGGTGTCCAAGCCATCGGGACTGTTGCCCCTGACCTTCCTCCAAAACCGGGAAAATACAATAGCATGGGGCGCGATTATGAATACAAGCGATTTGGAACCCTGTCAATTCTTGGAGCACTTGATCTGCATAACGGGAAAATGATTGCCCAAGTTCATGACCGCCATCGAAGTAGCGAATTTATTGAGCTACTTAAGGAACTTGACACCACATATCCTCAGGAAAGCACCATCAGGATAATTTTGGACAATCACTCCGCTCATATTTCTAAAGAGACAATGAAATATCTTGCATCCAGACCCAACCGGTTTGTATATGTTCACACCCCCAAACATGGTTCATGGTTAAATCTCATCGAATCGGCATTTTCAAAAATGGCTAGAACCTTTCTAAAACATATAAGGGTCTCCTCCAAAGAAGAACTCAAAGAGCGGATAATTAAAGGCATTGCTGAAATGAACTCTGCCCCTGTCGTATTCCGGTGGAAAAAATTCGATCTTGGCGTTGTATAATTGTAAATATTTAAATCTGAAGTTTCACAGAAAATGCCCCCGGCTTGATCAGCCGACCATGCGCAGCAACGCCTCCAGGAAAGATTTTCGGGGCAGTTTGTTGTCTTGGTTGCAAACGGCATGAAAATCATCGCTCAATGCGGACTTAGCGATGATATGTCTCAGGTCGGAAAAGGCGAAACTGTTGCGACCC
This sequence comes from delta proteobacterium NaphS2, assembly GCA_000179315.1. GTDB lineage: Bacteria > Desulfobacterota > DSM-4660 > Desulfatiglandales > Desulfatiglandaceae > NaphS2. The sequence continues at coordinate 3,422 of ADZZ01000027.1, read as the reverse complement.
TTGACCTTGTGCCTGCGTTCGGGAATGTTTTCGAGCCGTGAACCATAGATCCAAATGATTGTTGCGGCCATTATGGAAAAATTGATGTGATTGATCACTGCCTGTGCATTGCGGGTTTGGCTTTTGCTGCTTCCAATGTCTTGCTTGATCTCCTTGAAACCCGACTCGATTTTCCACCTGGCCCCATAATACTCGATAATTTGCTTGGTTTCGCTAACCTAAAACTGACCCCCTAAAGGCCAAAACGACAACCTAAAATTGACCCCCCTGAGTGGACCTTTGGTAAGAAGGATTGCTAAATATCAATCCTATGCTGGAGGCAGAAAGGAGAATGCTCACGGTGGATCAATACAGCTACATACGGACGGCACATAGGGTTTATGGCAAAGCCATAAAACAAATTGCCCGGGAGACGGGACATTCCAAAAATACAGTTAAGAAGGTTCTTCGGGGAGAATACAGCGGTTATAAGCCAAGGATTGGACAAGCATACCCTGTTTTGGCCCCCTATATTAGAACCATCGACCGATGGTTGAAGGATGATAAGGATCGTCCCAAAAAGCAGCGGCATACGGCGGTGCGGGTTTTTAATCGTCTCAAACAGGAGCATGCTTTTCAAGGATCTGAGACAACTGTCCGGCGATATGTTCGCGAGGCAAAATTGAGATTGGGCGTTAGTGGTCGTGAGGTATTTATACCATCAGATCCACAGACCGGCGTCGAAGCCGAGGTGGACTGGGGAAACTGCATTGCCATTTTAGGGGGTGTCGAAACACGGCTGAAACTCTTTTGCATGCGATCCAAATTTTCCGGAAAGCATTTGGTTCGGTGTTATCCCTGCGAGCGGCAACAGGCCTTTTTTGACGGTCATATAAAAGGGTTCTCATTTTTTGGCGGTGTTTTTCCTGTCCTAATCTATGACAACCTAACAACCGCGGTCCAAAAGATACTGCGTGGGAAAAATCGTGTTCTCCAGGAGTCGTATGACAAGTTCCGGGGGTACTACAATTTTGAGCCCCGGTTCTGCAATCGGGGTCAAGGTCATGAAAAAGGCGGTGTCGAGGGTTTGGTGGGATATGCACGACGCAACTACATGGTTCCTGTTCCAAAGTCCGATTCCCTGGAAGAACTGAACCAAAGACTTCTCAAAGATTGTCTTTCCTATGGCGGTCATCAAATTGACGGCAGGGAGCACACGGTCAATGAACTGTATGAGAAGGAAAAGGGGGATCTGTTGTCCCTGCCGGACATCCAGTTCAGCAACCTTGAAACCGCAGGCTGCAAGGTGGATAAATACTCCACGGTCATGGTGGATAAGAATCGATATTCGGTCCCAACAGCGTATGCCTATTGTAAAGTCCGTGTGGTTTTATATGTGGATGAGGTGGAGATATTTTACGGAAGCAAAAAAATCGCATCACATGGGCGACTTTTTGGGAACAACAAATGGAGTCTTCTCCCTGAGCATTATCTTGAACTGATTTTAAAGCGGCCCCAGGCATTTGAATCAGCCCGTGTTATCAGGCAATGGCGTTCGAACTGGCCTGTTTGTCTGGAACGGCTTTTGGATAAATTCTGCCAAAAGCAGGGATATACCAAAGGTGTCAAGGAGTTCATTCTGGTTTTGATGCTCTACAAAGGCCACTCTGCCGAAGCCATCGAATCGGCAGTTGAGACGGCGCTATCATCGGGGGCGGGCTCCAGCCAGGCCGTTAAACACATCTTAATCCATAGAGAATGTGGCAGGGATCAATCGTTTTCAGCCCTGGAAAACTGGCAGACCTTTCCGGCTCCGGACGTATCCATTTACGGACAGATCGGAGGTGGACGATGAACGCCGGTATGAAAGCACTCTTAATTGAGAATCTCAAAAAATTGAAACTGTCCACGATGCTCCGTGAGCTGGAGGGCGTGATCCGTCAAGCGAATCAGGAGAGCCTGAGTTATGAGGAATTCCTTTTAAATCTGAGTGAGGCCGAAGTTCAGACCCGACAGGAGAATGCCGCAAAAGGCGACTGCAGGAGGCCAAATTCCCCATCTTAAAGCCAATGGAAACATTCGATTTTGATGCAGCTCCCGGACTGGACGTCCGGCTCATGAAGGAGCTTGCCAATTGCGATTACGTGAAAAAAAGCCGCAATATAATTTTTGCTGGGAAAAGCGGCGCCGGGAAAACGCACCTATCCACAGCTTTGGGCATGGAGGCTTGCAAGCAGGGAATCAGGTCCCGTTTTGTCACCGGCTGCGGCCTAGCCAATGAACTTATTGAAGCCAGAGATGAAAAACAGTTAGGCCGAGCAGTCAAACGGTATGCCTCTTACGGACTGCTCATTATTGATGAACTGGGATACATTCCTTTTTCCAAGGAAGGGGCACAGCTGATTTTCCAAATATTGGCGGAACGTCACGAAAGAAAATCCGTCATCATAACCACCAATAAGGGATTTGGAGACTGGACGGAAATATTTGGTGATCCCAGTATGACGGCAGCGCTGCTGGATCGGGTAACGCATAAGGCCCACATCATCAATTGCGACTGGGACAGTTACCGTTTAAAGGAAACATTGAAAAGGAGCCCCAAATGAAAGAAATCACTATATACAATACGTTAAAGGGCAGGCTGGAAACAGTCAGTTTTGAGTTTACAGATGAAAACACCACCTGGTTTGATGACCTTGAGGATTACTATATTTACAGGATCGCAGATGCGTTCGGCGGACTCCTGGTCCAAGAAACCGGATATACTTATCCGATTCTAATTGGTGACGTATCGCGGTCTGAAATTGGGAAAAGTCAGGAGAAAGCACTGGAGTTGTTGAAGCAAATAACTTAACCCAACTCCGCGAATCGTTGCTGTAAACCATATAAATAGCTTAATTCAAAAATATTTGGCGACTTGAAGGAATGTTTGACTGATTTAAATGGGGGCCAGCCCCCAAACCCCCGGGATTTAACGCATTATAGACATGAGGAAAGGGCCGTACTATCGAGTACGGCCCCATGCCTACGTCACCTGCTTCGGCGCTCGGGTTGCTTCCCAGCAGTTGCCCTATCCTCCGAGCAGGTGAAAACAGCGTACCAGAATATGGATAAATGCAAAACTATTAAATCATAGAGGGGTCAATTTTCGGTTGACGCAAGGGGTCAATTTTCGGTTGACGTTTCGAATTTGCTCAACCGACAGCTTCAAGTCCGTGGAGAAGATTGCGATCCACTGTGTTTTTCGAAAGACCCAGACAACCCGGACAGGGCACTTGAGTGTTTTGAGCATAACGATTTGGGAGTATGCGTTGACTTCACGGTATTTTCCGTACAGGAAGACGTGATAGGTTGAAGCGTACGCCATGAATGCCGCCGCCATTTCAGCGCACGAACCCAACCTGCTGCCATATTTTTTGGGTCTTCCCGGCTTTTTGGAAGAA
>ADZZ01000028.1 GCA_000179315.1 delta proteobacterium NaphS2 | reverse complement strand
GTCATAAAACCAATATGTTGTCGATTTTTCTGGACATTTGTTTCCTAATAATCCATAATACGCTCAAAACTCTATTTTTTGGGGCCGTTTATGGAGCAATTGAATGTCATTACGAAAAGGGTCGATGTTCTTCCCATGGTAAAGTACTACATTGATCAGCTCGGGATCTATGGGCTTTTTTCGAAATACGTCAAGAAGCCGGAACAATCGCCAGTTGATCCTGCTCAAATTCTTTCGGTTGTGGTAGCCAATATCATATGTGCATCACAACCCCTTTATAAAGTTGAACAATGGGCCGCTGATTACATGGATGGACTAAGTGAATATGGGCTCAACGCTTCAATGTACAATGACGATCAAATTGCCAAAAAGCTTGACTGTCTTTTCAAGGCAGACCGAAATTCCTTTATGTGTGAATTGAGCGCAAATGCCATTGGAGTATATCTGCTTGAAACAAGACAGATCCATAATGACAGCACATCGGTTACTTTCACCGGCGAATATGAAAATCAACACCCCGGAGCCGTTAAACTGAAATACGGTTTTAACAAGGACCATCGGCCTGACTGCAAACAAATCGTTTTTGGTCTGAATATCACGGCTGATGGAAATGTCCCCTTATCATTTGAATTGTTTGATGGAAACCGCACTGACGATACAACCCATGTCCCCAATTGGAATGCCCTCCGGGAATTCCTGGGAGAGTCGGATTTTATTTATATTGCCGACTGCAAACTATGTTCACAGAAAAATCTGGACCATATCCATGAACACGGTGGAATATTTATTACGATCGTTCCCAAAAACCGATCTGAAGTCAAACAGTTCCACGAATTTCTAAAAACAAACTCCATCGAATGGCAATATGCCTATGAAACGCCAAACAGCCGAAAAAAAGCAGAAACCATCCTATACAAAACATACGAAGGCGAGCCTTCCAAAAATGGATATCGTATCATTTGGGTTCACAGCAGTGCCAAAGAAAAACAGGATAAAAGCCGCCGAGACAACAGGATCGCCAAAGCCGATCTCCAACTCACTGAACTTTCTTCCCGGCTCAATCAATACAACCTCAAGACAAAGGAACAGATTGAAAAGGCAATCAAGAAGGCAACCAAAGGTACATTTGATCTTTTCCAAATTCAGCTCATCGAGGACAAACAAATTGTTCAGCGCCAGATAGGTCCTGGAAAGCCGGGACCGAACACACAATACAAAGAAGAAGAAAATATATCCTACTGCCTCGAGTGGGAATTGGATCACAAGGCCATAAACAATCTGGCTGCCCGCGATGGCATTTTCCCTCTCATTACAAACGCTGAAATGGAAGCGGCAGAAGTCCTTAAAGCCTATAAAAATCAACCGTATCTGGAAAAAAGAATGTACACGGCCAAGTCCATTTTAAAGGTCGCTCCCGTTTTTCTCAAAAAGACGGAGCGAATCGAGGCGATGACCTTTCTCTATTTCATCGCACTAATGATTGTCAGCCTTATGGAACGTAATATTCGAAAGAATATGGCTGAGCAAGGGGTTGAAAAACTGCCCATTTTACCCAACGGCATGAATACCAAAAAACCAACATGGAACAATCTCAACTACTTTTTTAAAAATGTTCATCTCAGCATGGTTGAAAAGCAAGACAAAATCATTCAAACAGTTACAAAGGGTGTCACCCAGTTGCACGAATTTGTGTTGAAATTATTAGGTGTTCCGCCGTCTGTATACGCTGCTATCCACTATGGCCGAAAATAACGGTTGCTAAATGAATACCCCATATTATTCGAATGGTTACGCTTTTCTCGCAGATTCTGATCAAGTATGCGCATCTGCCATGCACTCAGTTTTACCTGATTTTCACATAACATACCAACCATATTATGGAAAAATTGTTGACTTGCGCCTACCGGCATGGCAAAGTATGCGCAAAATGATTGTTTATTGCACATACTTTGCCATGGGGTGGATATGGATGCGGAAAAGGCCATCAAGGAATTTCAAAAACGAAAAGTGGTCACAATCGAAGAGATTGCGGATCTCCTCGATTCTTCCGTGACCACCGCCAGAAGACAACTGAAAAAATGGCGGACTTACACGAGCTTTAATATGAATGGGCGTTATTACAGTCTTCCGGGAATTCCGCGATTTGATGAACACGGCATATGGAAATACCGGGAGATCCTTTTTTCACAATACGGAAACCTTATGCAGACAATTTCTCAGCTTATCGAGAGATCTGAAACGGGATTGAATGCCAGACAGATTGCCCAACTGGTTGAAATTGTCCCTAACAGTTCCGTTTTTTCCCGGCTGCAGCATGCTCCGGGAATCCGACGAGAAAAGCATCAAGGACGTTTTGTATACTTCTCCGAGGAAAAATATCAGGAGCAAAAATCGGGATTGTCCAGACCGCATCATGTAAGATTTCCGACAGATTCGGAAAGCGTGATGATTCTTGTTCAACTTGTCAAATACCCTCATAGCAGCATCGAGGAACTGTTCGAAAGAGTTGCAGAGCAGGGAATCCGGATTGAACCTCAGGTAATTGAGGCTTTTCTGAACCATCATGGTCTGTTAAAAAAAATTCCGGATACAAAGTGATCCGTTGCCTTAAGGACCATATTGAAAAAGTTGTGGAAGGTGTCTGTGCAGGCAACCTGTTTTTCGAAATGCCAACAGTACACTTCTTTTCAGAAGAGGCCTTCTGTTTCGGGAAYAATAAAGTGTTAAAGACGCGGGAAAAGAAAGTCGTGACCCTGGATATCGGCGCATTCCGGGCCAAAGAAACCATCATGCAATCGGAGGATGACGGTAAGGTATACACTTGCCGAGAGTTGAAGAGCCTTGCACCGCACCGGTGTACATTTGGCTATGACGTTATTGTATATGTGGGGTATGCCCTCTTTGTTCACTGCCGCAGCGAAAAGGACATTGTGAGTGAATTGGCTCGGAAAAACATCTCGATTTCTGATAGAGAAGTGAGTTTTTTAGGCAAGAAGTTTGTCACCTACCTTGCCGTGGCCCATCGCGAAAGTCGCCAAAAAATAAGAAGCGCGATGGATCAGCGCGGCGGATATATCCTTCACGTTGATGGAACATGCGAGGGCGATAGCCCACACCTGTTTACAGGTCTGGACGGTATTGCCGAAGTCGTTCTGGACAATATAAAAATCCCTTCGGAACAAAGCGAGTTGCTCATTCCGTTCTTTGAAAAAATCAAAGGGCAATACGGCGACCCAATCGCCTTGGTTCACGACATGGGAAAGGGAATCCTTTCGGCTATTGCAGCGGTATTCCCGGGAACACCTGATTTTATCTGCCATTTTCATTTTTTAAGAGATATCGGCAAGGACTTGATGGAAGATGAATACAAAAAAATCAGGAATCGCCTCAAAAAGCACAAGATCCGTGGTTCGCTTCGACGGATGGCCAAGAGTCTTGAAAGAACTGCTGTTCAAGACCGCAAGGTAATGGAGCAACTAAATGCCGGCATAAAGCATGGGGATGTCAGAACCGGTGCCGAAATGTCGATCGCGTCCGCATTTGCTTTGATTCAGTGGGTTTTTGATATTTCGGCGGAACTGAATGGATATGGCTTTCCTTTCGATCTTCCTCACCTCGCTTTCTATCACAGATTGAAAACGGTTTACACCCTTGTTGAGGCAATTTGGGAAGCCCGCACAAATACGAAAAGACGCATAAGCCTCTTCACAAGCTTTTCAGATTGATCAAGCCAGTCATGGCTGATCAAACCCTAAAAAGATCAGCCAAAGCCCTCGATAAGAAAGCAGAGATCTTCAATGCACTGCGAGAGGCGCTCCGCATCGCACTTCCAGAAGGAAAAAATGGCCTCAATGATGATGGCGATGATACGGATATGAAAACGATCAAGGAAAAGGTAGCAGCGTTCCAGGAAAAATTAAAATCTGAAGAAACCTTGTCAAAGAGAGATGAATACAAAAAGATGATTCAGCAGATAGATACATATTGGGATAAGCTCTTCGCAGATCCCATCTCTGTTCATACCGCTACTGGAGAACAACTTATCCAGCCCCAACGAACCAACAATATTCTGGAGCGCTTTTTCAGGGATCTCAAAAGAAAATACCGCAAAAAAACAGGGACAATTTCTTTGAACAAGACATTGAAAACAATCCTCTCGGACACTCCCCTCGTCAAAAACCTTGAGAACAAGGAGTATCTCGACATTATACTTGATGGTTGCAATACGCTGGAACAACGTTTTGCGCGGGTTGACAGCAAATTGGTTTTGCAGGAATTAGACAAAAAAAGGAAGGAAACAGGCAGGCTCCCACAGATTTTGAAAAAGATGATACGGGAACCGGCGTTCCCTCGAAAACTGGGAGAATTGTTTGGTTGTTAAGCAAAATCAAGGCCAACCGTTATTTTCGGCCATAGGCTATCCAAGACCGATGGTGGCTTTTCAAAAACTCGGAATTAGGTCAAAATTTGAACTCAACATAATTCGGAAAACTACGCTCTAATCGTGCGAAATGTAAGTTACATTATCAAAAACCGATGATTTATTTATTTCCAATTCCTTAATGGCAGACTATTGTCAACACAAAGCGAAGGCGGCAAACGAAGGCGGCGTCTGCGATCCCATCTCCCAATTCTTTGGAAAATTGTATCTCCTTTCGGGTAAGGTGATCGACATCCGCGGGAACCATACGGGAACTTGATGCTGTAACTTCAATAAGGCATCAAATCATTAAATCATTAGAGTGTAACCTTTTTTCGTCGGGATTCTATGCCGCTTTATTCTTGGAAAAATCGTCGGAGCATGCCAAAAGCGGTAGGATTTTGCCGTATTGCCGCTTTTGCTCCTGCTGACGATGGTTCTCCCAGTAAACATCCCAATCATTGCTGGTATAGACGGACCGCAAAAGCAGCGTGGATTCGGCACCTTTAATTGACCACCTGCGACCTGTTCCTTCCATTCGCTTTTTAACGGTGTGTCCGCAAGTGGACTCTACGACGCCGCTTCCTATCGGATATCCAGAGGCCAGGTACTCATCATAGCGCATCCATTGGCGGTGATTTTCAAAATACTTGATGGTTTCTCTCAAGGCTTTTTTCTGACCGCTCTTTAACTTTTTTCTTTTGTTCAAAATCTGTTTCATGCCTCCAATAACTCTTCCAACACGGCCCTGCAAAATTGCCATCAGATGGTCATATACCCATTTTTTCCCTTCGCGGGTGTTTTCACCATACAAGGAATTGGCCACTTTCCAAAGGTATTCTACGACATGTATAATGTCCAAAATACCCACCCATTTCACACCAGCCAACACGGTGCTCAATAGAGACCATAGGCACAGTGCACCATCCATGACCGCTACAAGAGATTTTCGGTTATCGGGGTTCCTGACTTTAGCATCCTTTAAAATTTCCATCATGACGTCTTTCTTGGATCGTTCCAAACTGGCTATTCGACGAGGATTTGATGCGCGTATGGGAGATGCCTTAACATCTTGTTTATTCGGGGTATCTGTTTCTTCTTTGCTTTTTTCCGGATAAACGAGATTTTCGGCAACTTCACGAGGTGTTCGTACCTTGGGATCAACTGTATAACTGACCCCTACAATGGCTTCTTTTGTTTTCTGGCGCTTTTCTCCTTTTCCAAGCCGGGCCTGTATCTTGGCAGCCTCTTGCTTGATGACAGGAACGCCTTTTCCATCGAAACCAATTACCTGAACGCTGCCTTCGCTTTCCGGACTCGGAGGCTCCTTACTCTCATAAAATTCATCGTAGCTATTTGATGATTCCTGATTTACAACTTCATAACGGCTCGGATGTATTTTCAAGTTCAGCAGTTTTTGCAGGGTGCAAGAGGATTCTCCGAAAGAATCTCGAATGCTCAAAAGATCCATCCATTCTTGGAGAAGGTACGAGTAGCTTCTTTCAGGAAGATTTGCCTGAGCATCCAATGGCATTACCCCATTAACACCATCTGCTCGATAGCAGGTGCGCGGAACCGAAAGTTTGCCAAAAACCGAAAAGTAATTCCTGTCAGAAGGCGACTTTTGCCTTTTCAATACGGTTCCGTCCTCCAAATCCAAGGAAGCTCCTACGTCTCCGGTACCTTTCTGAGCAAAATAGCCTTTCATGGCAGACAGACCAATTGCAAGAATTTTGAAAAAGATGTTCTGCTCCATCGTGTATGCGTCCATAGACGCAGCATTATCCTCAACAAATTCAAAAAGTTTTTTGACTTCCACATGACCTTCAAGTAGACTTTCTTCCATTGAATACGCTGGCATTTTCCCCTCCGCTCAAGATATTGGCTACTCTTTTTCACCAATAGTCTAATTCGCGAATGAGAGAATGTCCAGCTATTTGATTTTAAACAATTTCAATAGGTTATAGAGAATAAGTTCAGCTCAGCGAAAAAGGTTACACTCAAATCATTATTTGACCTATGTGTATTTACACCTTATATTGAGAGCAACCGTCACGATTCATAGACCTTTGACAGTTTCGTTTCATGATAAAAAGCTGACCGGAAACCTGCATCACCTGCTTTTGCTGCCAGGAAATGTGCCAGGAAAAGGCCATCCAACTGAAATGACGCGCCCATCTTTTCCCATGAAATTTTCTGCGGCGGGTCTTCTCCTTTCACGACACGAATGCCGACCAGGCAAAAACCGATGATGGAGTTCGCCGTTTTTTTCAAGGCATTGTTCAACAGATGGCACAATTTAAGACGTTCAGAGGTTCAACCACAATGAAATGCAAAATCGCATGCTGTTCTGCCCTCCTGATTCTCATGCTCTGCCTCAGTCCTTTTCTCTTAAAGGATGTCTATGGCCGTGAAATGCCGCCCCCGGTGGTCACGGTCTTGGTGGTGGAAGATCAACAGGTAAACCCGGCCGAAACCTATGTGGGACGGGTGGAAGCCATTCAGGCGGTGGATCTGAGGGCCAGGGTGCAGGGCTACCTGGAAGCGGTGAAGTTCAGGGAAGGGGCAATGGTATGGACCGGAGACGTTCTCTATGTGATCGAACAGGCGCCTTACGAAGCCGATCTTGCCGAAGAACGCGCCAAGGTGGACGAAGCCCGGGCATCTCTCAAGGATGCGCAGCAGTACCTGAAAAGGCTCAGAGCGGTGCAATCGGGGGGCGTATCCGCCACGGACGTGGAAACCGCAACCAACAAAGAATTGCGGGCCAAAGCGGTCCTGGAAGAAGCAAAGGCCAATGTTGAACAGGCCCGGATCGAACTGGGATATACCACCATCAAGGCCCCCATCGACGGCCGGATCGGGCGAACAACATTTACCAAGGGAAATTTTGTGGGCCCCGAATCCGGGTCCTTGGCTCGCATCGTTCAACTGGATCCCATTCGCGTGGTTTACGCCATCAGCGAAAACCAACTGGAAAGCCTTAACCCCAGCAGCAACACCGCTAAAACATCCGCGGTCAAGAAATGCCCGCCCGTCTTCATGATTCAAATGCCGGGAGGCGCCATGTATCCGCTGAAAGGGGACCTGGACTTTATCGACAATCAGGTGGATCCAAACACCGGCACCATAGCCGTTCGCGCCGTCTTTAAGAACCCCAACGGTTTTCTGCTCCCCGGCGCTTATGTGACCGTACTGGTGAAATGTGAAAATGGAAGCCGCACTCCCGTAGTTCCTCAATCGGCGGTCCAGATCGACCGAAAGAGCCGGTACGTCTTTGTGGTTGATGATGAAAACCGGGTTCATGAACGTCGCATTGAAACCGGCTCTGCCATTGAGGCTGACTGGGTGGTAACATCCGGTCTTTCAGCCGGGGAACGGGTAATCGTCCAGGGGGTACAGAAAGTGACGCCGGGGCAGATCGTAAAGACGGTAAACAAGGGTGAGGAGGCCGCAAACTGACGCATGTTGTCGCGCATCTTCATCCAAAGGCCCAGGCTGGCCATCGTCATAGCCATCCTCATCACTCTGTCCGGCGCACTGGCGCTCTTCAACATCCCCGTGGCACAGTATCCTCAGATTTCACCGCCTGAAATCCGGGTGAGCGCCGTGTATCCGGGAGCCAGCGCCGAAGTGGTGGCCGACAGCGTGGCCGCCCCACTGGAGGCTGAAATAAACGGCGTCGAGGACATGCTTTACATGTCTTCCACCTGCTCCGATAACGGTTCCTACAGCCTGAGCGTAACCTTTGAAGTGGGCACGGACCCCAATATCGCACAGGTCAATGTTCAGAACCGTGTGCAGCAGGCCGTCCCGAAACTCCCCACGGAAGTCACGGATCAGGGGGTATCGGTTCGGACTCGATCATCTGATATCTTGGGGGTGGTTACGTTTTTTGCCAACGATGGCGGAAAAGACGCCCTGTTTCTGAGCAATTACGTAAGCATCAACGTGAAAGACCCGTTGACGCGCTTAAAAGGTGTCAGCGAGGCATACATATTTGGGGCGCTTGATTACAGCATGCGCATCTGGATGGATCCTGAACGGTTGACCTCGCTAGGACTTACCGCCGATGACGTGATCACGGCCATCCGTCAACAGAACGTTCAGGCGGCCACCGGTTCCATCGGAACGGCACCCACCGGCGATACCCAGCAGGTACAGTACACCCTGCGGGCAAAGGGTAGACTGAACCGGACGGACGATTTTGAAAATATTGTGATCCGCACCAACCCGCAGGGCGGCGTTTTGAGGCTCAAGGATGTGGCACGGGTGGAACTGGGAGCCCAAACTTATGCCTCCAAATCCATTTTCGATGGATCACCTGCCGTCAACATGGCCATTTATAGAACTTCCGGTGCCAACGCCCTTGAAACGGTGAAAGCCGTTGAGTCCGAATTGAAACGGCTTTCCCAACGCTTTCCCAAAGGGGTTCAATATCAGCTCAGCTACGACACCACACGGTATGTTCAATCCGCCATTTCCGAAATCATTCTGGCCCTTTTTGTCACTTTTCTGCTGGTGGTGGGGGTGACGTTTCTCTTTCTTCAGGACTGGCGCGCCACCTTGATCCCTACCCTCACCATTCCCGTTTCCCTGGTGGGATGCTTCGCAGTCCTGTTGGCGTTGGGCTTCAGCGCCAATACCCTCACCCTTTTCGCCTTGATCCTGTCCATCGGCCTGGTGGTGGACGATGCCATCGTGGTGGTTGAAAATGTGCAACGGGTCATGGAAGAAGGCGCGCTTAAACCAAAAGAGGCCACCATCAAGGCCATGGGCCAGGTGACCGCCCCCATTATCTCCACCACCCTGGTGATGCTGGCCGTGTTCGTGCCGGTGGGGTTTATTCCGGGCATCACGGGGCAACTCTACCGGCAATTTGCCGTCACCATCTCCACGTCGGTGGTCCTTTCATCCGTTTGCGCCCTGACGCTCAGTCCCGCCCTCTGCGCCACCCTCCTGAGAGCGAACCGACCATCGGTCAATAGAGGTCCCCTGGCCTGGTTCGCTCGTCTTCTGGGGCTTTCGCGAAATGGATATGTGGCCACGTCCGCATGGCTGACTCGACGGAAATGGGTCGTGTTGTGTCTCTTTTTGATGATCTTCGGGGGGGGCTGGTTCATGTTCAACAACCGGCCCGCCAGCTTTCTGCCCAACGAAGACCAGGGAGTCTTTTTGATCAACGCCCAATTGCCGGAGTCTTCCTCCCTTGCCCGCACCAACGAAGTGATGCAGCAGGTTTCCAAGCTTCTCAAGGAAACCCCGGGCGTCAATCATGTAATCGCCGTCAGCGGCTTCAGCCTTTTGAGCGGCAGTAGTGAAAACGTGGGACTCGCCTTCGCCATTCTTAACCCCTGGAGCGAACGCAAAACCCCCGAGCTACACCTGGACGGCATTCTTGCCCGGGTTCGGCCCCAACTGGCGGCCATCCCATCGGCCAACATCTTTGCCTTCGGTCGTCCCGCCATTCAGGGCCTCGGAAACACCAGTGGCTTCAACTTCCAATTGCAGGCTTTGGGCGATCAAACCCCTCAGGAGCTATCGGCGGTCACCCGCGCCATGGTGGTTGCCGCCAACCAGGACCCGGCTCTGAGCGGCGTTTTCAGCACCTATTCGGCGGATGTACCGCAGGTCTTTCTGAACCTGGACCGCACCAAGGCCGAACTGCTCCAGGTACCGGTGGCCAGGGTTTTTTCAACATTGCAGGCGCAATTGGGTTCCCGCTATGTCAACGACCTGAATCTCTACAGCCGCGTCTTTCAGGTGAAAGTCCAGGCCGACACACCCTTTCGGGATACGCTGGAGGATATCGGCCGCATCTATGTGCGCAGCAATGAAAACCATATGGTTCCCATCAGCAGCCTGGCAACGCTAAGCACCATCATGGCCCCGCAATTGGTGACCCGGTACAACCAGTTCGCCAGCGCCCAGATCAGCGGCGAAGGGAGCCCCTGCAGCAGTTCCGGCGAGGCCATGGCGGCCATGGCCCGGGTGGCGGCGGAGACCCTTCCTGAAAATTTCGGCTATGAATGGTCGGCCCTTTCCTTTCAGGAACGAAAGAGCGGCGGACAGGCGCCCATACTTCTGGCCCTGGCCCTGCTGTTCGGCTATCTGTTTCTGGTGGCCCAGTACGAAAGCTGGACCATCCCCTTGCCGGTTCTCATTTCCATCTCGGTGGCGGGTCTTGGAGCATTGGTAGGCCTCTGGATTGCAGCATTGGCTCTCAGCATCTATGCCCAGATCGGCATGGTACTGTTGGTTGCCCTTGCCAGCAAGAACGCCATCCTCATCGTGGAGTTCTCCAAAACCGAACGTGAACAGGGGAGCAGTATCTTTGAAGCGGCCATTTCAGGCGCCCGCATGCGCTTTCGGGCCGTGCTGATGACCGCATTTTCCTTCATCTTTGGAGTGCTCCCCATGGTGCTCGCCACCGGTGCCGGGGCCAACAGCCGCCGGGCCATCGGTACGACGGTTTTCGCAGGCATGCTCGCCGCCACCATGGTGGGAATTTTCTTGATTCCCGCACTGTATGCTTCCTTTCAATCCAACAGGGAGAAACTAAAAGGCTGGCTGGGAAGGCGGCGAAAGAGATGACCCTTTCCCTTTCCAAGCGCCTGAAAGCCCTTTTTCTTATGACGCTCCTTGCCGCCTGCGCACCCGTGGGACCCGATTACGTCCCGCCGGAACCGGACGCTCCGAAGCAGTGGGACACGCCCCTCAAGGGAGGACTGGTGGAAAAGGATAACGATAACAATGCGCTTTCCACTTGGTGGAATGCCTTCGATGATCCGCTGCTCACGGACCTTGTGGAAAGAGCCGTTTCCGGCAACCTGGATCTGAAAAGCGCCCGATCACGGGTCCGCGAAGCCAGGGCCGGACGCGGCATCAGTGAGGCCGGGCTCGTCCCCGCAGTGGATGTAGCGGCCTCCGCCACCAGGAATCGTTTAAGCGAAGACCGTTACGGCGGCGACGAGTACAACCTCTACTCGGCAGGATTCGACGCGGGTTGGGAAATCGATGTGTTCGGCGGTATCAGGCGGTCCGTTGAGGCGGCCACGGCCGATCTGGAAGCGGAGGAGGAGACCCTGCGCGACGTGATGGTATCGCTCCTTTCGGAAGTGGCCTTGAATTATCTGGATGTTCGCACAATTCAGTTGGGGATCGAGGTGGCCGTTCACAACCTGGAGGCACAGGAAAGATCTTATCGATTGGCATTATCCCGTTATGAAGCCGGCCTCACCAACGAACTCTCCGTTCAACAGGCGCGCTACAATATGGAGAGCACCCGGTCCCAAATCCCCCTACTGCGAACCGCCCTGGCCGCCGCCATGAACCGCCTCTCCGTACTGCTCGGCCTTCAACCTGGGGCACTGAACGGGCAATTGAAAGAACACGCTCCAATTCCGGTACCGCCGCTGAAGGTGTCCGTGGGTGTGCCGGCCGAAGCATTGCGAAATCGTCCCGATATTCGACGCGCCGAACGGCAGTTGGCCGCCCAAACTGCCCGGGTAGGAACGGCCACGGCCGATCTCTATCCCAAATTCAGTCTGGTGGGTTCCATCGGTCTTGAAACCCTATCCCTGGGAGATGTCTTTTCCGCCAGCGGGCTGGCCTATCTTATCGGCCCCAGCGTCACATGGCCGGTATTTGACGCCGGCGCCATTCGAAGCAATATTCAGGTTCAGACGGAACGCCAGAAACAGGCCCTGATCCAATATGAATATGCCATTCTCGCTGCACTGGAAGAAGTGGAAAATGCCCTGGTGGCATACGCCGATGAGCAAAATCGCATGAAAGCCCTGGAAGCATCAACCGATGCGGCGGAAAGGGCCGTTTCACTTTCCCAAAGCCAGTACCGGGCGGGATTGACCGATTTCACCAGCGTTCTGGACGCCCAGCGGTCGCTGCTGTCCTTTCAGGAACAACTGGCCCAAAGCAAGGGCAATGTAACGTCCAACCTGGTGCGTCTGTACAAGGCTCTTGGCGGCGGGTGGAAGTCATTTCACCGCATTGCTTCTCCCCAGCACGGCTTCATAGGTTACGGTCAGGATGCAAACCTGAATGGGAAAGGTCACGACAACACCGATTCCGAAAGCAACCAGACCAATGCTGCCGATGACCCCGGCGACCGCTGACACGCTTAAAAATGGCCAGAAATCACCTTTTATCCTGTTAATACTGGTAAAAGAGGCCTCGCGAAAATCCATGCCCTGGTCCAGAATCAAGAAAGGACCGAACATCAGAAACGCCTGGGCCGCATAGATGAAGAACAGCATCACCAGGTGGCCTACACCCGGCAACAGAAAGAGTATCAAACAACCGCCGGTTACCACCAGTCCCCATCCAAGAAAAAAAATGGCAGCATTCAGAAAAAACCGAAACCCATTAAAAACATCCAGGACCTCAGGCTTTGGATCCTTTCGTCGCAGCAAGCCCAAAGCACTCATAAAGAGACCGGTCAACATGGGGCCAGCAAGGATCCCGGCGGAAACCAAACTTAACAACAATGCAATAAAGGTGGCCGGAATGAGTATCAGCATATTTTCTTTATAAAGCCTGAACCCGTTTTCAAAGCATTCACCCATATTTAAACGCGGCTGTTCCATTTGTCTCCTCTTTGATTTTCGTTCATTTTCCGTTTTTCATTGACATCAGTGTCTTTTTGAGACAGTAATAGCTTCAACCGTATAGTGAAAGAGTATTGCACCTTCTTATTCGGGTTATTCAACAATGGCAGCAGAAGAGATGTCGGAAGCCAACCAAACGACTGCCCGGAAAACCATTCTGGTCATTGACGATGACGAAAGCATTCGCATTCTACTACGGACCGTTCTGGAACTCGAAGGGTACCTGGTTCTGGAAGCCTCCGATGGCGTAACGGGTCAACAGGAATACGGAAAAAATCCAACCGATCTGGTTATCATGGACCTTATTATGCCGGGAAAAGAGGGCATCGAAACCATTCGCGATCTTCGCCGGGAATTTCCGGACGTCAAAATCATCGCCGTTTCCGGCGGCGGCCGAATCGGAGCGGAGTCTTACCTCAAAATGGCCAAAGGGCTCGGCGCACTCCGCACGCTACGCAAGCCCTTCGATCGCGAGTCATTGGTGAAGACCGTTGCGGAAGCCATTAAAATGGATGCTGAAACACCACACACGCCACACCGTTCATAATTGCTTTCTTTAAGTCGAAGACAGCATTATCCGCGCATCACCCACCACGCATTTTTCCGACGAACAAAAAACCGGATTGAGATCAATGGACGAAACGGTTTCGCCAATGTCCATCATCAGATCCGAAAATGCCGTGAGCATACGGCTAAGCGCATCCCGGTTGATGGGTTCAGCCCCTCTGTACCCTTCCAAAATCCGATGGGCCTTAAGCCCCCGCATCATGGACTCCGCATCTTCCGGTGTAATGGGGGCCATCCGAAGGGATGTATCCTGATATATTTCCACGCCGGTGCCCCCGATTCCCATCAAAATCACCGGTCCGAATTGAAAATCGATTTTGGCGCCGACAATCATCTCCGCTCCATGGAGAGACTCCTCAACCAGAACACCTCTTGCGCCATCGAATGAACTGAGCCTTTGAAATGCCCTTGTCAGCGTCTTTTCGTCATGAATACCCAGTATGACACCTTTTTGTTCCGTCTTGTGAACCACCGTTGGAGAAACCACTTTGGCCACCACCGGATATCCGTTTGTTTCGGCAAAGCGCAGGGCGTCATCAATCGTCCGGGACTCTGTAAAGTTCGGCACGTTCATTCCAGCGAGTGCAAAAATGCGTTTGGCATCAGGTTCCAGAACCCAGCCCCACGGTTTTGAAGCCGCTAATATCTCTTGAATTTCGAGGTTCAGCATAATTCCCTCCTCATTGCTCTTGCCATCAGCACCGCACCCTCTATGGCAGGCGAAACCGGAATGTGATTCAACTCAAAACCTTCGATAAGCATTCGGTATCTCTGTAAGTTTGGAACATAGGCCACCATGGGTTTGCCTTCCCGCTGGTAGATCTCACTCAACCTTGCACCCAAATCCGATGTGGTGCCGGGCGAATAGGGCAACACCAGAAGAACCAGACAATCCACTTCAGGGCTTTGGCTCAAACAATCGACCGCCGCAACAAAATCATCGTCCACGGCACTTCCGGTTAAATCCACGGGATTGCCTGCTGACGCAATGGATTGAATACTTTTTGAAAGCCTCGCTTTAAGCGCTGACTGCAATTCTTTGGAAAGCGTGGGAACCCTGAGGCCATGGGAAGCGCAAAAATCCACGGTCAGGGCACCATGCCCGCCGCTCCCGGTTACGATACCGATGTTGCCATCGATGATATCCTGATAACAACTGAGCGATTCACAAAAAGACACCAGTTCAAATTGAGTCCGTGCCTCAATCACCCCGAATTGCGCCATCACCTGGGAAAAAACCTCGTAATCGCCGGCAAGGGAAGCCGTATGGCTGGAAACGGCATGGCGCCCTTCGGGACTTCGGCCTGACTTTAACACCACGATCGGTTTTTCACACTGGCATGCGGCCTCCACAAACTTTCGGCCGCCATTCTTGCTGAATCCTTCCAGGTAAAAGGCGATGGCATCCGTTTTGGGATCCTCGCTCAGGTATTCCAGAAGCGTCACTTCATCCACCAGCGCCTTGTTGCCGATGCTGACCCCAAGGGATAATCCAATCCCCTCACCGGAAAAATTGACTATTTGATCCACCAGGACACCACCGCTCTGGCTGACCAGCGCCACATTGCCGGGCGCCGGTCGCACCGTTCGCTCGGGCGGCAGGAAAAAGGTATCCATACGGGCTGGAGAAAAGATGCCCAGACAGTTCGGTCCCACAAAAGGGAAATCCGCCTCCAGCGCCATTTTCAAGAGACGGTCCTGCAATTCCATCTCCCCAACTTCCGCAAATCCGCCCGAAATAATCACTGCGCCCCCCATGCCGGCCGAAATGCACCGGGCCATGGTGTCGGGGACCAGATCCGCTCGAACGGCGATGATAGCCAGATCTACCTTTTCCGGAATATCTTCCGGCCGCTCATAGAGACGCTCTCCTTGAATCTGCCCACCTTTTGGGTTTACGGCGAAAACCTTAAGAGGATACCGCAGCCGGTTTTTCCGGTAGATAATATTGGCCGGGTGACGGTTATTATGCAGGGATACCCCGATCACTGCCATGCTCTGCGGTTCCAAAAGTCGTTTATAGTCCATTGATTCCCCCCTCACAGCTTCCCTAATTTTATAACACTGCCGAACCGCCGAAAAAAACGTTACGTTTGCTTGAATATGTGCCTTTTTCGCCGAACCCAATAGAACCGTAAGATTATCAACCCAAGGGGGCATGACACAAAAAACAAATCCTCCCATGGATAAGGCGAAAAATCAGGCATAAAATAGTAAGTAATACCTCCCAGAAAGAGGCTTGTCCGTAATGCCCTTGCGTAACCCATGAAGGTGAAGAGCCTAAGCAGCGTCAAAATACAAAAGGACCAGAAAAAATAAAGCAGCAAGTTTCCCAACCAAAGATAGGTGCTTGGGATCTGTTCCGATAGCGCACGGGCCGCTGCATGAAAAGGCGAGCTTTTCTTTGCCAGTCGGACCTTGAGTACCTCACCGATGGTGATCTTCTTGTCGATGTAAGTTCCGGCCGGAATCAAAAAGTCCAGGGTCAGAGCAGCATCTTTTTCATGAAGGGCATCATTGGCCGCTCTGAAAGGGATTTTCATTACCCTTTGCCAACCCTGGATTACGCCCAGGACCAGGAGCGCGGCAGCAAGCAGAAGAACGAGCTGTAAAATTAATTTCCGCATAAAACCACGCTTTCCTCCTCTTTCAGCAGGATTCTTCACTGTGACACACAGGTTCCGGTGTGTCAATCATAAGGGCTAGGTGATCGCTGTTTTGAAAATAAATGAGGTTTGTTAGATTGAAATTAAAGGAAAAGTCCCTATTTTAATTACTGGCAGTATTAAGGAACTGTCCGTGATTAACAAGAACAATATTCTTGAATTGACGGCTAATCTTCAAATCTGTGAATTTCAAAATTGTTCAAGTTATTTTCGGACAGCTTCTAACCTTCATAGCCATTGTGAGGATTCGCAAATGATCAAAAACCATCAAACATATGCCTTTGAAACCGGAATATACCGGCCACCCAGTGAAGGGGGCAGCGACTCGCTGTTGGTCCGGTTTACCCGTAACTGTCCCTGGAACCACTGTGCATTCTGCGGCATGTACAAGAATGAGAAATTCGAACTGCGGAGCCTGGAGGAAATCAAAGGGGATATCGAAGCCATGGCCCGGCTGGTCCGTGATTTGAAATCACCTTCTGAAAAAGATGGAAACAACGGTAACATAGACCGTAATGCCGCCGTTACCTTGATGCGGCGCAATCCCGAACTGGAGTATCACCAGGGATTTCCAATGCTCTACCAGTGGTTGTTGTCCGGCGGAAAAACAGCATTTCTACAAGATGCCAATAGCCTTATCATGAAAACAGATCCCCTCGTGGAAGCGCTTAAATATCTGAGGGAGACTTTTCCGTCCATCAAAAGGGTGACATCCTACGCAAGAAGCAAAACGATTGCACAAAAGAGCCCTGAAACACTCCAGTGTATACATAAAGCCGGCCTGGACCGGCTGCATCTGGGACTCGAATCCGGGGACGAAATCGTTTTAAAAATGATCAAGAAGGGCGCCACACCCGAAAGCCACATCAAAGGAGGACAAAAAGCCATTCAAGCGGGATTTCAGGTTTCCGAATACTGGATGCCGGGAGTGGGTGGAAAAGACCTTTGGGAAAGACACGCCATTAATACCGCCCGCGTGCTCAATGAAATCAATCCCCACTATATCCGTTCCAGGCCCTTTCGGTTATGGCCGGGAACACCGCTTAGTCAAGCAGCAATCGAAAATAAGTTTAAGCTACTCTCCTCTTTGGAGCAGCTTCAGGAACTACGACTGACCATGGAAACGCTGGATGTCTCATCTAAAGTGTGTTTCGATCATGCGGGTAATTACTGGAAGAACCGCCGCGGGGGGTATCTTTTCAGCCACAGTTATGACGGGTACCAATTTCCCGAAGAAAAAGAGCATGTGTTGGCTTTGATCGATGAAGGCCTTCAATGTCATCAGGGCCGCTGAACCGAATGCCTGAAGCGTCTGACGCCCTCCCTGTTTATTGCCACTGCGCCTTTGAAAATATTCGTCATAGCTGACGGCGAAAATAGCTATGGCCGAAAATAACGGTTGGCCTTGATTTTGCTTAACAACCAAACAATTCTCCCAGTTTTCGAGGGAACGCCGGTTCCCGTATCATCTTTTTCAAAATCTGTGGGAGCCTGCCTGTTTCCTTCCTTTTTTTGTCTAATTCCTGCAAAACCAATTTGCTGTCAACCCGCGCAAAACGTTGTTCCAGCGTATTGCAACCATCAAGTATAATGTCGAGATACTCCTTGTTCTCAAGGTTTTTGACGAGGGGAGTGTCCGAGAGGATTGTTTTCAATGTCTTGTTCAAAGAAATTGTCCCTGTTTTTTTGCGGTATTTTCTTTTGATGGTTTCGCTAACCTAAAACTGACCCCCTAAAGGCCAAAACGACAACCTAAAATTGACCCCCCTGAGTGGACCTCTGGTAAGAAGGATTGCTAAATATCAATCCTATGCTGGAGGCAGAAAGGAGAATGCTCACGGTGGATCAATACAGCTACATACGGACGGCACATAGGGTTTATGGCAAAGCCATAAAACAAATTGCCCGGGAGACGGGACATTCCAAAAATACAGTTAAGAAGGTTCTTCGGGGAGAATACAGCGGTTATAAGCCAAGGATTGGACAAGCATACCCTGTTTTGGCCCCCTATATTAGAACCATCGACCGATGGTTGAAGGATGATAAGGATCGTCCCAAAAAGCAGCGGCATACGGCGGTGCGGGTTTTTAATCGTCTCAAACAGGAGCATGCTTTTCAAGGATCTGAGACAACTGTCCGGCGATATGTTCGCGAGGCAAAATTGAGATTGGGCGTTAGTGGTCGTGAGGTATTTATACCATCAGATCCACAGACCGGCGTCGAAGCCGAGGTGGACTGGGGAAACTGCATTGCCATTTTAGGGGGTGTCGAAACACGGCTGAAACTCTTTTGCATGCGATCCAAATTTTCCGGAAAGCATTTGGTTCGGTGTTATCCCTGCGAGCGGCAACAGGCCTTTTTTGACGGTCATATAAAAGGGTTCTCATTTTTTGGCGGTGTTTTTCCTGTCCTAATCTATGACAACCTAACAACCGCGGTCCAAAAGATACTGCGTGGGAAAAATCGTGTTCTCCAGGAGTCGTATGACAAGTTCCGGGGGTACTACAATTTTGAGCCCCGGTTCTGCAATCGGGGTCAAGGTCATGAAAAAGGCGGTGTCGAGGGTTTGGTGGGATATGCACGACGCAACTACATGGTTCCTGTTCCAAAGTCCGATTCCCTGGAAGAACTGAACCAAAGACTTCTCAAAGATTGTCTTTCCTATGGCGGTCATCAAATTGACGGCAGGGAGCACACGGTCAATGAACTGTATGAGAAGGAAAAGGGGGATCTGTTGTCCCTGCCGGACATCCAGTTCAGCAACCTTGAAACCGCAGGCTGCAAGGTGGATAAATACTCCACGGTCATGGTGGATAAGAATCGATATTCGGTCCCAACAGCGTATGCCTATTGTAAAGTCCGTGTGGTTTTATATGTGGATGAGGTGGAGATATTTTACGGAAGCAAAAAAATCGCATCACATGGGCGACTTTTTGGGAACAACAAATGGAGTCTTCTCCCTGAGCATTATCTTGAACTGATTTTAAAGCGGCCCCAGGCATTTGAATCAGCCCGTGTTATCAGGCAATGGCGTTCGAACTGGCCTGTTTGTCTGGAACGGCTTTTGGATAAATTCTGCCAAAAGCAGGGATATACCAAAGGTGTCAAGGAGTTCATTCTGGTTTTGATGCTCTACAAAGGCCACTCTGCCGAAGCCATCGAATCGGCAGTTGAGACGGCGCTATCATCGGGGGCGGGCTCCAGCCAGGCCGTTAAACACATCTTAATCCATAGAGAATGTGGCAGGGATCAATCGTTTTCAGCCCTGGAAAACTGGCAGACCTTTCCGGCTCCGGACGTATCCATTTACGGACAGATCGGAGGTGGACGATGAACGCCGGTATGAAAGCACTCTTAATTGAGAATCTCAAAAAATTGAAACTGTCCACGATGCTCCGTGAGCTGGAGGGCGTGATCCGTCAAGCGAATCAGGAGAGCCTGAGTTATGAGGAATTCCTTTTAAATCTGAGTGAGGCCGAAGTTCAGACCCGACAGGAGAATGGCCGCAAAAGGCGACTGCAGGAGGCCAAATTCCCCATCTTAAAGCCAATGGAAACATTCGATTTTGATGCAGCTCCCGGACTGGACGTCCGGCTCATGAAGGAGCTTGCCAATTGCGATTACGTGAAAAAAAGCCGCAATATAATTTTTGCTGGGAAAAGCGGCGCCGGGAAAACGCACCTATCCACAGCTTTGGGCATGGAGGCTTGCAAGCAGGGAATCAGGTCCCGTTTTGTCACCGGCTGCGGCCTAGCCAATGAACTTATTGAAGCCAGAGATGAAAAACAGTTAGGCCGAGCAGTCAAACGGTATGCCTCTTACGGACTGCTCATTATTGATGAACTGGGATACATTCCTTTTTCCAAGGAAGGGGCACAGCTGATTTTCCAAATATTGGCGGAACGTCACGAAAGAAAATCCGTCATCATAACCACCAATAAGGGATTTGGAGACTGGACGGAAATATTTGGTGATCCCAGTATGACGGCAGCGCTGCTGGATCGGGTAACGCATAAGGCCCACATCATCAATTGCGACTGGGACAGTTACCGTTTAAAGGAAACATTGAAAAGGAGCCCCAAATGAAAGAAATCACTATATACAATACGTTAAAGGGCAGGCTGGAAACAGTCAGTTTTGAGTTTACAGATGAAAACACCACCTGGTTTGATGACCTTGAGGATTACTATATTTACAGGATCGCAGATGCGTTCGGCGGACTCCTGGTCCAAGAAACCGGATATACTTATCCGATTCTAATTGGTGACGTATCGCGGTCTGAAATTGGGAAAAGTCAGGAGAAAGCACTGGAGTTGTTGAAGCAAATAACTTAACCCAACTCCGCGAATCGTTGCTGTAAACCATATAAATAGCTTAATTCAAAAATATTTGGCGACTTGAAGGAATGTTTGACTGATTTAAATGGGGGCCAGCCCCCAAACCCCCGGGATTTAACGCATTATAGACATGAGGAAAGGGCCGTACTATCGAGTACGGCCCCATGCCTACGTCACCTGCTTCGGCGCTCGGGTTGCTTCCCAGCAGTTGCCCTATCCTCCGAGCAGGTGAAAACAGCGTACCAGAATATGGATAAATGCAAAACTATTAAATCATAGAGGGGTCAATTTTCGGTTGACGTTTCGATTTTGAGATCCCTGAAAAAGCGCTCCAGAATATTGTTGGTTCGTTGGGGCTGGATAAGTTGTTCTCCAGTAGCGGTATGAACAGAGATGGGATCTGCGAAGAGCTTATCCCAATATGTATCTATCTGCTGAATCATCTTTTTGTATTCATCTCTCTTTGACAAGGTTTCTTCAGATTTTAATTTTTCCTGGAACGCTGCTACCTTTTCCTTGATCGTTTTCATATCCGTATCATCGCCATCATCATTGAGGCCATTTTTTCCTTCTGGAAGTGCGATGCGGAGCGCCTCTCGCAGTGCATTGAAGATCTCTGCTTTCTTATCGAGGGCTTTGGCTGATCTTTTTAGGGTTTGATCAGCCATGACTGGCTTGATCAATCTGAAAAGCTTGTGAAGAGGCTTATGCGTCTTTTCGTATTTGTGCGGGCTTTCCCAAATTGCCTCAACAAGGGTGTAAACCGTTTTCAATCTGTGATAGAAAGCGAGGTGAGGAAGATCGAAAGGAAAGCCATATCCATTCAGTTCCGCCGAAATATCAAAAACCCACTGAATCAAAGCAAATGCGGACGCGATCGACATTTCGGCACCGGTTCTGACATCCCCATGCTTTATGCCGGCATTTATAGGGCGTACCGAAATAGTTGATACCGAAAAAAGTGCTTGACAAGTTTACACAGCTTCCAAATAAAATTCATCTCCTTGGCTCTCAAAGGCATCTTTCCCGAGATATTCTTCCTCAGCATCGTTTCTGAATATATCTCATCGAGTTTTTCATCTTCAGCCCAATATCTTTCCTCTTGTTCAAAAACCTTCGAAATGATGGCTTTACATGTGC
>ADZZ01000029.1 GCA_000179315.1 delta proteobacterium NaphS2 | reverse complement strand
TTTTTTATAAATCAGACCCCCCATCGCTCAGTGGGTCTATATTAACTCCCCAAAATCATACCCGAAAATGGAACCAAATGCAGATTTTCCACATAACTCCACGAAAGTAAACTGAATCTCTCTTCCGCTGTCTTTTTTTCGTTCAATATTTTCGCGTGTCTTGATCCCGTTCAAAACTGTCTCCCACAACAGAAACCCATCCGTGAACCAGTTTCGCTCAAGGGATCTAAGTCTCGGCAGACCACACAACTCCAATTGAGGTTTAAGTTCAAAGCCCCAATGGTTCAGTTTTCATTAGCAAGGCTGGTTCGGTTAAGATTAGCGTTGAAGTTATGTGTGGCGCATTCGAATTTAGGGCATCTTCGGTAATGATAACGGGCAGGTGTGGATGGTCCTTTCTAAGACTGTCGAAGAAACGTTTTGCGGCATTACGCTCACAATCGTTCTTGCTTTGGCCGTCTTGTTTGATTATGAACTCCGGGGCTAACGGAATGACCTCTTTGAGATCGGGATGAACAATTGCCGCCCCCAGCATCTGTTGGTAATAGGTGATTTCGCCGGTCTTTTTGTTTACTTTTTGCAGACAATTATCAGAGAAAATTTTCTTCGAGGAAAAGTAGCCTGTTCCGTCCAAAGATAACAGATAGCATCCCTGGAAGAAAGCCAGGCGCTCCAGAGCTTTGCCTCTTTGCAATTTACTAAAAATATTCTTATACGCAGGTCGAATTTCCACAGGGTCTACTTCATCCAGAATCGTTCGCATCTGCGAGTCACAAGGTATACTTTCTACATGATAAATGCTTTCTAAATTCTCAGCGGCTTGTCTTCGTTTGTCAAAAGCAAGCAGGGACGGATCTTTGAGAGAGAAAACGGCAAAGCCAGACATCAAGGCGTCTGCCATTGATATTTCCGGATTACCCTCACGGTAGTCCGATACTCCCAAAAAATCTTGGCTCATACGACGTTTCCGCGTGCTCATGCGTGGGCTGCAAAAAGGACATTGATCAATGACGGCAGCAATGCTTTTCCTCTCCGGCGTACGTTATGGACAAACTCAAAAAAACTCAGATAAAGTGGTAAGTTTTCTTGAGACACGCCGCGATGTGGTCGCAGCCAAGATCGTAGAAGCGACCAAAAGCCCTCAATTGTATTGACATGAACTTCACAGAAGCCATCGCCGTCTTCATCTCTGGCATATTCTCCCTTACCATGACAAACAGTCTTATGGGTATAGCCCCAGTCAGTGAGATGATTGTAAATGCTGTACTCATCTGTATTCACCAAGGTTCCTGGTGTTATAACAGACCGCAAAATCGGTTCGATGGTTTTTTGTTTAACGTCTGGAAGCATAAAAATGGCGACATCCCCGGAACGTTCAATGATTCCGAGGACAGGAGGTTTTTCTTTTTCAAGAGTTCCTCGGCCCGGAGCACCCTTGAGCGCTCTGCACCGTGGTGCTCGCCCTTTCTGACGAACTTTTTCCGGATGCCCTTTATGCCCTGCAATTACGTATACTTCGTCGCACTCTACTACCCCACTGACTTTACATCCCGGCTTCCTTGCAGCGATTTCGCTCCGAAGCAAAATAGTCATCCTATGGGCGACATCCGGATTAAGGTCCAGCTCCGCGGCGATTTGCCTGTTGGATAGGTTTAGTCCCATGAGGTATAACATGACGATCCATACTCTGATGGGATGGTGTTTTCTTGCCAGAATGGTACCCGTAAAATCGTTGAAACGGCAACCGCAGTTATTGCATTTATAGTTCCGACAAAGCGGAGCATTACGTTTGTGACCGTTCTTTTTGACCCGGTTTGAGGTACATTTTGGACAACAAATACCACATGGCCACT
>ADZZ01000030.1 GCA_000179315.1 delta proteobacterium NaphS2 | reverse complement strand
TCTGCGCAAACTCGGCATAACCTGATTCACGCCAGACCCTACCATGCAGCGGCCAAGGGAAAAATCGAGAGATGGTTCAGAACGGTACGATTGCAGTTTCTCCCGATGCTTTCGGAAAAACATATGTTGAATCTGAAAGCGATCAACAGAGCACTTTGGACCTATATCGAAACAGAGTACCACCGTTCGCCCCATCGGAGTCTCTGCGAAACGCCCCTTGATCGCTGGGCCAGAGTGGGTGAGAAGGTCCGATATCCCGAACCGGGCGATGACCTGGACGACCTTTTCCTTTTTGAATCAAAACGCAAAGTGCAGAAAGACCGTACCGTAAGTCTGAACGGTATGGCCTATGAAATTGACGCTTCCCTGGTGGGAGAGACCGTAACACTCCGCTACAACCCTTCCGAGCAGGGCAAAGAGATAAAGGTCTGTCACAACGGCCGTTTCGTCCAAAAGGCGAAACTGGTGGACACCTACGCCAATTGCTTTGTGAAACGTGATCGCCCGTCTAAAACCATTGAAGCACTTGATCCTGAAAAGGCCGTCGATCATAAGCGGGAAAGCAGACCCAAACAACCTGTTAACTTCAGCAGGATCTCCGAAGCCGAAAAGGGGGATGGCTATGTATAAAAAGGTCTATGGGCTGACCCACTACCCTTTTGAAAAAGATCTGGAACCGGACAAACTGTTTGGTTCAAAAGCTGCTGATGAGCTTGAAGCCCGGCTTCATTATCTGTTGAAGCTGCGCGGTATCGGGCTTGTCACCGGAGAAGTGGGCAGCGGGAAAACCAGTATCTGCCGAAAGATGGCCGCTTCTCTGAATACGGGTCTGTACCGGGTGTTTTACGTTCCTCTGACCACCGGCAATGTAACGGATATCTACAAATCCATTGCCTGGGAAATGGGGCTAACCACGGAACGGAGCCTGGCAGCCCTTTATCGTTCCATCCATATGGAGGTCAACCGACTCTGTCTGGAATCCAAAATCAGGCCAGTGCTGATTATTGATGAAGCGCAATACTTGAGAAACGAGGTCCTCGAAAACCTCAGGCTGCTGACAAACTATGAGATGGACTCACAAAATCGTCTCTGCATGATATTTGTTGGCCAGGCCGAGTTGAGGCGACGGCTTTCACTGTCCGTCCATGAGCCTTTGGCTCAAAGGCTTGTGGTGCGTTATCACATATCCGGTCTTGCAAAAGAGGAGTTGCTCCCTTATCTGAAACACCGGCTTGAGTTGGCCGGAACCCAGATGGATCTTTTTGAACAGCCGGCTCTTGAAGCGCTTTTTCAGGCGACAAACGGTCTGCCACGCAAAATCAATCTGCTGGCACACCTCTCATTGAATGTGGCGGCACTGCAGAATGCCCAGCTTGTATCGGCTGAACATATTCTTACCGCAGTGGAGGAAACGGGATAGTGCTAAACCTGCATAATCAGATTCGGTGAAACAGAGGCGAGCTCTGCTGAGGAGCAACTCGCCAAGGGATAGCCGGATAGGCGACGACGAAATATCGTCATCGGGAGGGGAGTCTTCGGGCTCCCCTTTTTTATGTGATATTTCCGAGGAGCCTTCATGCCTAAAAAAACCTCGGGGTTTGGGGCAGAGCCCCAAGGGTTTTCTCGAAACAGCACCCCGATCAGAAGATAGGCAGTCCGTCACGCATCGCCTTGCAACGATAAATCAATCAGGCAAAAACAAAATATTCTTCGTGCTTTATTGTGGACAATATCCGGTGGGATAATGTGAACGGCAACAGGCTGTCCCGATTCGTCCATAAACGATAGAGCGCCTCATAAGATTTGAAAAAAGGCTCGTCTTCATATTCGAATGGGACAGGTGACTTCGAATTCGCTAATGCGCTTCTCACTCGATGTGGAATTCTCTCGAAATACTTTCTCGTGGACTCCGTAAAAACCATGTTATCTGTATGTCCTAAAAAATATGTTTTTGGAAACCAAATGCGGCATATGTGTAGTACGGAAATAATACACATTATTCCGGTCGATTTCAAGACATTTTCAGGGTTTTTGCAGAAAATATGCATTTTTTGTGGTATTAGTGGTATTATCGGAAAGCCGTTTAAGACCATGAAATTGGAAATTGTTCATGTCTATTCAGATTGTTATACCGTTTTGTCTCCCTTTCCCGGGGTGCGTCTGGCAGTGATTGAAAGGTGCGTACAATTTCACATATAC
>ADZZ01000031.1 GCA_000179315.1 delta proteobacterium NaphS2 | reverse complement strand
CACAAAAAGCGCATGGGATACTCGCTTAAAACGGCTTGTTTCAACACTCCATGAAGGCAGCGGTATTTTCCGAATGGGCAAAAGCGGCATAGGGGATCACCCGGGTCGCATCATCAATAAAAGCGATGAGATAGGTTTTTCGTTTCCTGCCGTCATTTTTCCTGACCGCCGGACCGTACATGACATCACTCATGAACAAATCCCCGGCATTGAGGTAGGCGAAGCGACGATGGTCTCTATCAGGTGATGTAATCTTTCGGGTTAACCCGTGGCGTGCCAGCAGTTTATACACGGTGGATCTGGGCATCCGAACATCATCGGGAATGTTGCCGGATGCTCTGACTTTCTTGATTAACAGCGGAACGGTTAGTTCCGGTTCTTTTTCTTTGGCCTCAAGAAGTAAATCCGAAATCTCAAGGGGCAGCTTTCTCGTTTCCCCCTTGTCCGTGCGCTCTTTGGGCAGTAGGGCGTCAAAACCGCCCTTGCGGTATTTTTTCAACCATGAACGGATCGTCTCTTCAGCCACACGGGTGCGTCTGGAGCCGGGAATAACATATTCCTGCCCTGCTTTCTTCCTGATCTGAGCGTAAAGCCCTCTTGATCCGGGCGGCAAATGAACAAAATCCGCGATAATCCCGTAGCGAAATAGCGCCACCTGCTCTTGTAGTTCGTTTTCTGCCATCTAAAACCTCCATTCTTATAAAAAAATTGGCGAACGGAAGCCTTTTACCCCATCAAACGGGCATAAACAGTCCCCATCAATTGTTGGAAAACCCAAGGTGGCAATACCGCTTGCCGGAACGGGGGCCGAATCCGACAATAGGCGGCATGGATGGCAGATAT
This sequence comes from delta proteobacterium NaphS2, assembly GCA_000179315.1. Lineage (GTDB taxonomy): Bacteria > Desulfobacterota > DSM-4660 > Desulfatiglandales > Desulfatiglandaceae > NaphS2. Next base: position 110 of record ADZZ01000031.1, on the reverse strand, counting down.
TCCCGACCCATTTCACGCAATTTGATCAGCACCCTGTTTGTGCGGAATTTATTGCGGAATGATTCAAGATCCGGAGCACATTCGGTCACAAGAAGTCCGGCCAGAATTGT
>ADZZ01000032.1 GCA_000179315.1 delta proteobacterium NaphS2 | reverse complement strand
TCTGAGAACGTACAGGAATCATCGGAGAAAGGACGTGGGATCACCCGAACAGTTGATATCATCTGCTGGAATTGCGCTACGCTCATGCCGGATCATGAACCACCAGGCTTTAAAGCAATTGCGGGATTCCATCGAAACTTACGGGCAAATCGTTCCGGCCCTGGTTGTTACAGAGAAAGACAAACTGATTCTGGTTGATGGGTACTTGCGTGTTCGAGCGCTTCGTGCCTGCGGAAAGGACCAAATATGTGTCCATTTATCAGAAGAAAACGAACAAAATGCCATGTTTTCGCTTTTGGCCAAAACCAATGAACGGCAATGGGAAGCCATTGAGCAGTCGGTTTTGCTTCAGGAATTACATCGGCGGTTCGGGTGCAGCCTCTCCCATATCGCAGCCCGGATAGGACGCGACAAAAGTTTTGTGAAACGACGGCTTGATCTGGTTGAGGCCCTGCCTGAAAATATTTTGAAAGCCGTGATTTCAGGAACGCTTTCAACCTGGAGTGCCAGCCGTGTCATGGCGCCGTTGGCGCGCGCCAACATTAAAGACGCACAAAAACTGATGGCCCACCTGGAAAATGAACCTTTATCCACGAGGGAACTGGCCCATTTTTACGAACATTACCAAAAAAGCAACCGGTCTGTTCGAGACCGCATGCTGGAAAATCCCTTTCTTTTCATAAAGGTTCAAAATGAAAGAATCCAATCCGAACAGGCCAAGGAGATTCATGACGGACCGGAAGGCAAATGGTTCAAGGATATTAAAATGGTATATGCTGTGCTCGGACGTCTGCTGAAAACCGTTTCCCATGTCCATTATCCAAAAAGCGATCCATTTAAGAAACAAACCCTGAAAGCCTGGGTGAACAAAGTCGAAAATCAGGCGGCAAAACTCAAAAAAGAGATAGAGCCATGATCAGACAATCCAAAAAAGATGCCATTTTGGAACTGAAAAATACCGGTATGAGTTTGCGCAAAATCGCCCGAACGCTCAAGGTCAGCCGAAATACCATCACGAAGATCTTAAAGGATCCGGAGAAGCAGCACCCCACAGAG
>ADZZ01000033.1 GCA_000179315.1 delta proteobacterium NaphS2 | reverse complement strand
TGGGAGGCTGTACCAGATGATCTTTCAGTTTTTGTCTGACTCGGTTATTTCTTGATCCTGACGTGGCATATCGGGCGCCTTTGTCAGCATCTTTTCAATCTCTCGTTGCCCGTACTCCCTTGCTATGGTGAGCGCAGTGTTTCCCTCCTTGTCTTTAAGGTCGGGATCGGCGCCGCGCATCAAAAGCAGTTTGGATGTCTCCGGCCAGGCTCCCCGAATGGCACGCATCAAAGGCGTCTTGCCACCGATGTCACGTGCATTGATGTCAGCGCCCTTTTCCACAAGAACCCTCACCACGTCGGTTTGGCCCCGGTCAGCCGCCGCCAAGAGAGCGTTCAACCCTTCCTTTTTCCCTTTGACACCGATATCGGCTCCTTTGTTCACGAGTACTTGAACCGTTTCAGCATGGCCGTTATGGGCCGCCCAGATGAGAGCGGTAAAGCCATTCCGATCCTGTGCATTGATGTCGACCCCCTTTTCGAGAAGCAAGGAAACGATTTCGCTTTTCCCTGCGGTGGCCGCTACCTGCAAAGCTCCCGCGCCCAGCCGCGGTTCCTTGGCGTTCAGATCCGCTCCTTGTTTCAGAAGCAATTCAACAATGGGTTTGTAGCCGTTGGTGCACGCCCAGATGAGTGCGGTGGCGCCAAATCGGGCGTCTTTCGTTTCTAATTCCGCTCCTTTTTGAATTAGAAGCTCTACTATTTGCAGACGTCCGTACCGGGCTGCATTGAGCAGGGCGGTTTCTCCCTTTTTATTCCTCACGTCGGCATTCATACCCGTCTCTAAAAAGAGTGATACAATTTCCAGCTTACCGGCCCGGGCCATCTCGACGAAGGTGTCGGGGCTGTAGCTCACCTTCATGTCGGCCAATTTGAATCTGGCTTCTTCCCGCGGTCCGCTGAAACCAGTCAGCAACAAAACTAGTATTGTCAGAAAAAAGTACCTGAATTTCCGAAGTGTCATGTTCTAATCTCCCAAGTTTAGGCTAGCATATCGGGCACGACTACTATTGTGCACCAGCCCGAAGCAGAATTTTTTCAATCTCTTTCAAATGCGCGCGCCTTGCCCAAAACAACCCCGTTGAACCGTTGTTGTTTTTGGCATTTACGTCAACGCCTTTCTCCAGAAAGAGCTCCGCGAGTTCTTTGTTCCGTTTTCTGACCGCCCAGATAAGGAGCGTGTTGCCGTCTTTATCCCTGACATTGGGATCAGCGCCTTTATCCAGGAGCAATCTTACTATTTCGATTTTGCCATCGACACCGGCGATAAGAAGCGCATTCAGGCCTTGCTGCCTTTCCTTTACTTTAAAATTCGCCCCCTTGTTCAATAGCAGTCTCACGGATTCCACATTACCTCTCTGGGCCGCCCACATGAGCGTGGTTCTGCCGTCTTTGTCTTGAAAGTCAAGGTCCGCTCCTTTCTCCAACAGCAATTTCACCGTATCGGTGTGATTGCCGGCGGCAGCTGCCAACAGGGGGGTCATACCGTTTCTTTTCTCTATAACATTGAGGCTGGCGCCTTTGGCCAACAAAACCTCTATCACGTCATTGTGACCACCCACCGCAGCCCAGATGAGCGGTGTCGCTTCAAAACGACGGTCCTTGAAGTTGATGTCCGCACCATGATCCAAAAGGAGACGGACAATTTCCATATACCCACCCCTGGCCGCGACCATGAGTGCGGTCATGCCGTCTTTATCAACTGCGTTGGCATCCATTCCAGCCTCCAGGAAGAAGGCAACCGCCACTGTATCCGCATTTTTGGCACGATCAACAAAAGAGTCTTTAGTGTAAGATACGCTAATTCTAGCCAGCTTCTCGCGAGCGTCCTCCTCGGGACTGGCGCTAAGAACGGGCGTCGTGAGAAAAAAACAAATAATGATTGAAGCGAGGTGA
>ADZZ01000034.1 GCA_000179315.1 delta proteobacterium NaphS2 | reverse complement strand
GGGGGTCTCGGTTGTATGTCCACATAAAGCGGCGGCGCTTTTCCTTCCTTCGGCTCCCCCATGTAAACGGTGCGATGGGGGAAGGGAATTTCAATGCCGCGTTCGTCAAATGCCCGTTTCATAAGACGGTAAAATGCCCTCTTGACGCTCCACTGTTTGAGCGGTCTGGTTTTGAACCGCGCGCGAATGATCACAGCGGAGTCTTCGAAGCGGTCCAGGCCAAAAATTTCAAGCGGCTCCAGAATGCTGGGGCCGTGTTCCGGATCTTTCTGAAGGGTTTCACCCAGTTCCTTTAAGAGTGCAATTACTTCATCCACATCTTCGCGGTACGCCACACCGATATCCATGACGGTTCGCGAAAAGACCTTGGAAAAATTGCTCAGTGAGTCGATGGTGCTGTTGCTGATGATGTGAAGGGTGCCGTTCATGTCCCTGAGCTTGACGGTTCTAAGACCCACCGACTCCACCGATCCGGACTGGGTGCCCACCATGGCCCAGTCTCCCACGCGAAGGCTTTCTTCAAACAATATGAACAGGCCGCCGATAAGGTCTTTGACCAGGGTCTGGGAGCCAAAACCGACGGCCAGTCCGATGATGCCGGCACCAGCCAGAATGGGGGTGGTGTTGACCCCTAATCGCTCCAGCACAATAATGCCCCCCACAAATCCGGCCGCAATATTGGTGGTTGTCTGTATGACGGGAATAAGGGTCTTCTGTTTCTGACTGACCTCTTTTTTTCTTCCCCGCCGCTTTTCCTTTAGGAGATACGCTGCAATGGTATTATTGACTTCAATGATGCCTGCGATGACCGCCACAGTGAAAGCGATTGTCACCGCCCGCAGGATAATGAGGGTTCCCGTGCCGGAAGCGACAAAACCGGAGACCGGAATACCCCAGATCTGGCCCACGACGCCCATACCTGCGATCAGAATTATAATTTTAGCACTCTTCTTGACAACGGTCAGATAACGGTTGGCCTTTCTTTCCAGCCCAGGGAATCGCCGTTTGGTCTCTTCTTTAATTCTAAAAAGACGGCTGAAGGCCGAATCAAGAATGCAAAACAGAACAAAGACTATCAAAGCGGTCAAAACGGTCCAAAACGTTGCGTGAAACAGATACTGAAATCCTTTTTCATAATGCACCATGAGTGATAGAAAGATGGCCCAGACATAAGCCATCGCCAATACCGGCCAACACCTAATGAGACCCGAAATGAGCCGTCCCCTGTCTTTTGGCTTTTTTCCCGCTGCTTCTTCTTCCTCCCCAGGCAATTCCTGCTCCGAATCAATAGAAATTTTATATTTAATGCGGAATTCCCGTGCCACCTGAAAAACAAAAACGGTGAGCATAAGGGGGAAAGGGAGCAGGAGAAAACCGCGCAGGTATGAAAAGTAGAGAGCGTGCCCCTGTGTCCAAACAAGGGAGCGTGTTATCATGAAATAAAAAAAGGCGTAAAGTGCAAAACGTCGCACCCAAATCCACAGATAGTTGGCATTTTCATCCGATAAGTGCGCCAAACGGGCTTTCGCCTGATCCGGGGAAAGAAGCATGCGAAAAAATGCCATGAGCAGTTGATAGAAAAACATCAGAATGAACAGAAAGAGAACCAGTTTGTGGCCTTTCGGAAAAGTGGGGAACGTGCGAAACATGATGTCAAACACGATGAAGAGCACTACAAAGGGGAGGGCTTTCAGCAAAATATAAATAAGGCCCCACTTGATCTTTGTGGTGAAGTCTTTCATCCTGCCGATGATAGAACGAATGGGACGTTTGAGAAAAAGACCGAAGAGGAACATTGCCAGAAGGGCCACGGCGGCGTCCAGAAACAGAACCCGAAGGTGTGGGCGGTTTTTCACTTCCAGGAAGAAATTTTTTGCGTGAGCATAATCTTCGGGCAGTTCTTCCATCATGAGTTCCAAGGCAATGACTTCCCTTCGAAAATTCTCGGATATTCTGTCGAATTGATCAAGAAGCAGTCGGACAATAAACAGCTGTTCATCCCCATTCGTTTTGCCCTTTCCCTCCTTGGCCTCCACGGCTTTTTTGGTCTCAAGAAGATTTTTGAGATTCCTGGTGAACGCTTCCCTTTTTGTCGGGCTTTCCATGATGCCCAAAAGGTCTTCAATATCCTCCGATGAAGGGCCTGCGGCAAAAGCTGAAAAAGCGCTCAAAAGGAGCATAATACAAAAGAAACCACTGATTAAGGTACGAAGCTGAGCAGTCAACATTAGAAATACTCGTTTAAGGCATTGCAGGAAGAAGCCTGTATCTGCTGAGAAACATGAAATTTTTACCATATGGGGGTTTAATTGTGAAGTGGGTTCTGCCATCTTGCCCCCTTTCTTCCACAAAAAAGAAACAACCATTGCATGAAATTTTGTTTTTCAAAATGGAGATGTGTCGGACATAAAGAGATCTTTTTTGCTTCAGTTTTTTTTCGAATTGTTGAATGATATCCCGTGTGGGCCTTTTTGGATCACATTTTGAGGAATGGCAGTTCTGCAGGGAGAAAGAGACTTTCCCTCTTCGAAAATGATCATGCTGCTTCAGCATGAGGGAGGACATTTGGAATCGGTCATCGTAGCCGGTGCGGAGCCACCGATGTCGCGGAAAATCAGAGCGACATTGGGAACGGGCTTCCGCATGGGAGCCATCAACAAAGGGTACAGGGAACTGCTGCTGTCGCTTCGCAAAAACAAGCCCCACTACTTGTTTGTTGACTTGGTCATGCTTCAAAAGGCGGCATCGGAATCAAAAACCTCATATCAGTCCATCCTTGAGGTTTTGAAAACTGCGGGTGATTCATCCAGAATCATTATCTTGTCTTCCAAGGAAATGGCTGGAGAAGCCGTGATGGCGGTAAAGGCGGGGGCATCCGATTATCTTACCTATCCGCTGGACCCGCTGGAAATTCGGCATGTTCTTGAAAACATCCAGGATCAGATCAGCCTGACATCCGAACTGGACTATCTACGGGATCGTTTTTGGCAAACCGAATCTCTGGAAAACATCCGAACCCGCAATGCAAGAATGCGCAAGGTTTTTGAAATGATCCGTTCCGTGGCGCCTACCAAAAGCACGGTATTGCTTTTAGGAGAAACGGGAACCGGAAAGGGTCTTTTGGCGAGGATTATTCACACCCACAGCAACCGGGGAGACAACCAGTTTATAAGCGTTCACTGTGGTGCCATTCCGGACACGCTGCTGGAAAGCGAACTCTTCGGGCACGAAAAAGGCGCCTTTACCGGAGCGGTGCGAAAGAAGCTGGGCAAATTTGAAATGGCCAATGGCGGCACCATTTTTCTGGATGAAGTGGGTACGCTGACCGCTGCAGCACAAATCAAATTGCTTCAGGTCCTGCAGGATGGGACCTTTCAGCGGGTGGGGGGGGAGGAAACCATCCGCGTGGATGTTCGCGTGATTTCGGCGACCAACGTGGCGCTGGACGATATGTGTTTAACCGGCGAATTCAGAAAGGACCTTTATTACCGTCTGAATGTATTCCCCATAGAAATCCCGCCCCTTAAGGGAAGGGTGGAGGATATTCCGCAGCTTGCCATGCTGTTTCTCAAAAAGCTGGAGGCCAAGGGGCAAAAAGGGATCATTAACGTCGACAAGAAGGTCATGGAAGGGCTCAAACGATATCCATGGCCGGGGAATATTCGGGAGCTTGAAAATCTCATGGAGCGGGCCTACATCCTCGGCAAAGGGTCCACGCTTTTAAAAGATGACTTTCCTGACGTAATCTCGCGCTTTGGTGATTCCCCGTCGGTCTCACCCATTGATACTTCCCAAACGCTGGCAGAGGTGCGGCGAAACGTTGTGGCAGAGGCGGAAAAGGCATATCTGATGAAGTTGCTTACGGATTCGGCTGGAAAGCTGAAATCCGCCGCCGAAGTGGCGGGTATTACAACCCGCCAGCTTCACAAACTGATGAAAAAACATAGTCTTCAAAAAGAAGACTTCAAGGTTTAACTATCTTCCGGAAAACCTTGAACCGGAACACTCCCTGCCGAAGGGAGGTTGAAGTGGCGGTGTGAAATCATTTGATTTCAAGTATGTTGTTGTTGCTTCCGAAACAGTTGCTACAGATATTTTCGTTGGCAGGATCATTTTGCCACATGCCGTCAACCAGAAATCGGTATTCATATCTCCCAGGCTGAACCACGATGATCTTTTCCCATATGCCGTTTTTTCCTTGTTTCATGGGGTGCCTTTTTTCATTCCACTGATTGAAATCACCCATCAGCAATACACTTTCGGCATGGGGCGCCTCAAAATTTAGGGTCACCCGTCTCCGTTTGGTAAGGGTCTTTTGACCGGACGTCTTCTTTTTTGATACCATTTCAGATCCTCCTTACTTGATAACCCGGAAAGCTAACTCAGTAAACATCTACGTTTCCTTTGTCAAGAAAGAATTATTATATCATTTTCATTTTTTCCTGGTATCAAGCGCTCAGGGTTACATTTGTCTGAAAAGGTGCATGTAAGTCTGACTTACCGTGAGGGTATCCTCAATTCCTCTAAGACGAATCAGTCCTTTTCCGGTAATTGAATGATAGGCAGATGTCTGTCATCTTTCAATGGCCCTGCGATAAGATGGTGAAAAAAGGGTATGAAATGGATTGTAAGAGCGTGAACCCAAGAAATCCCTATTCTCATCTGAATTACACATTTTAAAATTTCGCTATTTTAAATCAAAAATTCACTTTCATATGGCAACAAAATGGATTATAATTTTGGAATATATCATACCATAATGAGTAGAATCGGTATGATCCGCCGTCTTTTTCTCGTGGGAATTCCAACTTTCTATGTTATGATACATGTCATTTGCGGAGGTGAACAATGGAAATGAACTATTTCTTATTTCTGCCGTTTGCTTCCGTTCTGATTAACGTTTTCGCGTGGTCTTACATTTATGCCCAGAAGCATTTTACAGCCGTCAACAGGACTTGTCTGATTTTTCTGGCCAGTCTTTTGGGATGGGTTTTCTGCGATTTTCTTGCCTGGATGCCGACACCATCCACATGGAAAGTCCCCATTTTCAGGATGGCCTGTATTTTCTGGGTCCCAAGCGGATTTCTATTCCTGAATTTCATCTATGCTTTTCTCGAAAAAGAAAAGGACATTTTCTATAAAGTCATGCTGACAGCCTGCGCTGTCGCTGTTTTTGTGTCTCTCGTAACCGATTTAACCATTGCGGGGCATGAGAAAACCTACTGGGGTGAAATGGTTGTCCCCGGAATACTCTTTGTGCCGATCATTTTGTTCCTCGTTACCCCCTCGACGCTTTATGCCTACTATCTGACCTTTAGAAGGGCACTAAAAACGGAAGATGTCAATCAGAGACGGCAATTGATGCTGCTGCTGTTGGGTGTCACCATTTCATTGTCCATCGGACTGGTTTGCGATGTCAGTTTCCCCGCCTTTTTTAAAGTGCGGGATTTTATTCGCCTGGGTTCCTCCGGCTGCGGAGCCATCAGTCTTTGCGCGTTTCTGGCCGTCGTAAAATACAATTTCTTGTCAGTGGGAGTGGAAAAAGCCGCCACCAACCTTTTTGAAAACATTTTAGACGGGATTATCGTAATTGATCCCAACGGGAACATTACCAACATGAACGAATCCGCAAAGGCGATGTTCTATTTAACGGATTCTGAACTGAAAGGCTTAAGTATTTCAGGCTTGCTCAAAAACTATGACCCCATGGAAACCTACCAGAACCGGGAAATCACCATCATGCGCAAGGGGAAACAACGGGTCCTTTCAGTTTCGCAATCCATCATAGAGGCCTATGACGTCCAACTGGGAAAGCTCATCATCATTCGGGATTTCACGGAGATACACAAGGCGGAAGAAGAAAAGAAAGAACTGCAGCGTCAGTTGCAGAAAGCACAGAAAATGGAGGTGGTGGGAGTTCTGGCAGGCGGTGTGGCCCACGATCTGAACAATATCCTTTCCGGTGTTATCAATTACCCGGAGTTGATTTTACTTCACTTGCCCGAAGACAGCCCGCTTCAAAAACCCGTCAAAGCCATACACGCGTCAGGCCTGCGCGCGGCCGAGGTGGTTGAAGACCTTTTGACCATTGCCAGGGGCGTGGCCATCAACAAAGAAATTTCCAACCTGAACATAATTGTCGAAGAATATCTGGCATCCGGCGAACACCTACAGGTCAAGGAAACGCATCCTGGTATACGGTTCAAGAAAGAACTTGATCCCGATCTGCTTAATGTGGACTGTTCCAAGATTCATGTCACCAAAGCCCTCATAAATCTTGTGATCAATGCATCGGAATCAACAAACAACGCATCGGGCACAGTGGTCATTGCAACCAGGAACTGCTATCTGGACAAACCTCTGAAAGGTTATGAACAGGTTCGTATCGGCGAATACACGCTCCTCAGTGTATCCGATGATGGACCCGGTATTGACCCGACGGACCTGGAGAGAATTTTTGAGCCCTTTTACACCAAAAAGAAGATGGGAAGGAGCGGCAGCGGTCTTGGTCTTGCCGTGGTCTGGAACACTATCCAGGATCATCAAGGATACAAAGATGTGAGAAGCGATGAGAATGGTACGGTGTTTGAACTCTATTTTCCAGCTGAAAGAGCCCCCTTGGATTCACAGGCAAAAGCAGTTTCCATTAAAGAATGCATCGGAAACGGGGAAAGCATTCTGGTGGTTGACGATGAGGAGCAGCAAAGAGACATTGCCTTCAGACTCCTGACGGAACTCAACTATAAGGCTGCCACCGCAGCGAACGGCAGAGCGGCCGTAGAATACGTGAAAAGAAAACCCTTTGATCTCATTCTGCTTGACATGGTTATGCCTAACGGCATGAACGGACGGGAGACATATGAGGAGATCCTCAAAATTCGTCCGGGCCAAAAGGCCATTATCGCCAGCGGTTACGCAAAGACAAAAGAGGTGGTGGCCGCCCAGGCGCTGGGTGCCGGCAAATATCTGAAGAAACCTTACGTACTTGAAAAGCTCGGGATGGTTATCAGAGAAGAACTGGAAAGATAGCCGCCTGTCTGCTCTATTGACAGAAATTGCGGAAAAATATAAGAAACTTTAAAAGCAAGCGAGAAACCATTGTACGCAAATGCAGAGAAATGTGCAGAAAGGAATATATATGGAACTTTCCGATTCGTTTAAAGCGGAAGATTTTAAGAAATGTGCTGATTTTCACGGGCACATCTGTCCAGGGTTGGCCATCGGTTATCGATTCAGCAAAAAGGCAATGGATTGGCTACGGGAAAACCGGGCGGATGATGAAGAGGTCGTTGCCATTATTGAAACCAACGCCTGTGGTGCCGATGCGGTACAGGTACTGACGGGCTGTACTTTCGGCAAAGGAAACCTTATTTTCAGAGACTACGGTAAGCATGTGCTGACATTGCTCAGCCGTAAAAGCGGAGACGGAGTGCGGGTCTCTTTGAAAAACGGTGCGCTCGCAATCGATGAAGAACACCAGCAACTCATGGGCAAGATCCGAAAAGGAGATGCCACCGATGCTGAAAAGGAGCGATTTCAAGAACTCCATTTGCGGCGAAGCCGGGAAGTCATGGAAAAAGCCGAAGAAACGCTTTTCGATGTTCGTAAAGTCCATGAGGCGTTACCTCCCAAAGCGAAAATTGAGCCGTCAAAGCTCTGTGATCGATGCGGCGAACCTACCATGTCCACAAAGTTGGCGGCACAGGATGGGATGATGCTTTGCAAGGAATGTTTCAGAAGGGAGGGCGTCTGAAAAGGGAAGCGGCCGCGCTTTGCATCATAGAAATTGTGTGACATCAAATTGACTATCCTTAAATGTAGGAGTAATAAATGGAACCTGTCAAATTAGCGGAAGGCATTTTTTCAGTTGGCGTAACGGATTGGAACATAAGGGATTTTCATGGTTATTCCACCTACGAAGGAACCACTTACAACGCTTATTTAATCCTGGACGAGAAGATTACCCTCATTGATACGGTCAAAGCCTCCTTTGCCGATCAACTTCTGGCCAATGTCAGTGCCATCGTCGACCCAAAAAAAATTGATTATATGATCAGTAATCATACCGAAATGGACCATTCCAGCGGGTTACCAAGGGTGATGCATAAAATCGGTGAAGACAAGCCCATCTTCTGCTCTAAAATGGGGGAGAAGAACCTGTCCAAACACTATCCCCAAAAATGGAATTACAAAGCGGTAAAAAATGGCGAAACACTGTCTCTGGGCAAGAAAAGTGTCACCTTCATGGAAACACGTATGCTTCACTGGCCGGACAGCATGTTTACCTACGTCAATGAGGACAAACTCCTTTTTTCCAGTGATGCTTTTGGGCAGCACTACGCGGGTCCTGAAAAATTTGACGATCAGGTCGGAGACGACATCTTTCCCCATGCCAAAAAATATTTCGCCAATATTCTGATGCCCTATGCCCCACTTATTCTGAAACTGGTGGATAAGGTCACGGACATGGGTCTTCAGATAGACACCATCTGCCCGGATCACGGTGTCATCTGGCGCAAGGATCCCGCCAAGATCATCAACACCTACGTCAAATGGAGCAAAATGGAACCCACACGGAAGGCCCTGGTGATTTACGACACCATGTGGCACAGCACCGAAGCCATGGCGGAAGTCATTTCGGAGTCACTCATTGAGGAAGGGGTGAATGCCAAGCCGATGCACATCAGAAAATCTCACCGCAGCAACATTATCACCGATGTCCTTGATGCCGGCGCCATTCTGGTCGGCTCCCCAACGCTCAACAACGGCATGTTTCCAACAGTAGCCGATTTTTTGACCTACATGAAAGGCCTGAAACCGCAAAACAAGATTTCCGCACCCTTCGGCTCCTACGGCTGGAGCGGTGAATCGGTAAAACTGATCACCAAAGCGTTTGAGGAAATGAAATTTGATATTGTCGATCCGGGGGTCCGGCTTCAATACAGACCTGATGCGGAAGGGCTCGCGGCATGCGTAGCGTTGGGCAAGAAAATAGCGAAAGCACTGCCTGAAAAATAGGGGTCAATATGCTGTTAATATAAAGAAAATATCGAAATTCTCCCGGGGATTGTCCATGAGGAAAAGGCACGTCTGAAAGCCCTGGGAGAATGGTCGGTATCGTCAACAATAATCGTCCCCGGCGGCACTTTCTATCAGGCCATCTTTTTGAATTTACTCTTAACGGCGCCGCACACGGGGCAGTTGTCGCTGGGTTCATCTTCGGCCACGAACCCGCAAACCTGACATACATAATAGTCGGTTTCACGCTCCGCGAGCATATCATTCATGGCCTTTTTGTAAAGGTCCGCATGCCCGCTTTCCACGTCCCGGGACCTCGAAAAAGCCTTGGCAATGGATTCCTTTCCTTCGTCGGTGGCATCTTTAATGAGTTTGGGATATTCGTTTACATTGGCATTTATTTCGTTATTGAAAGCCGTTTCCAGATTTTCCTCCGTTGATCCGATCTTGCCCCGCATGAACTGCAGATAGCGGCGTGCATGCACGGACTCGGCTTCGGAAATGGCACGAAAAAGACGTGCGATCTGTCTATATCCTTCGGCTTCGGCTTTTCTGGCAAAGGCTTCATTTCGAACGGCAGCTTTACTTTCCGCCGCAAACGCATACGCCAGATTTTTTTCAGTCAGTTCCGACATTCCATTAACCTCCCTGAAATTAAAATTCTCAAAAAGACGGAAATGTGAATTCAATAAAAGCATCCGTAGCAAAAATTGCGTCATAATATGTCACCAAGTAAACGCCAAGTCAAATATTCCTGCAAAAAGTTTGCACTTTTGAAAAAATTCCATTCTAATGGAAACGGCTTTTGATCATCGAATGTCTTTTTTGAACATCGTGTTTTGAGGTTGATAGAATGCCCATTCCAGGCAATTTGCTCACCACGGCCATGGCCGTGATGCCACACCGAAATGTGGATAGAGCCCTTGCGTTGGCGCTTTCCCTGGATATTCCTTTCTGGCCCCAACTGCCGAAGTACAACTATTATGAGGACATGTATGTACAAGCCTCCGAGCATTTCCCGGGCATCCTGCTGGATATGGAAAAGCGAACCCTCCGCTTTTCACATGAAAAATTTCTGGCCGAGTTTGAAACGTGTATGAGCCGTTTCGATAAACCGGCCTATTTTGACATCAGCGATACCTATTCGGTGGTATACAAACGGTTTCTGGAGATGGATTTATCCCGGAAACCGGCCATTCGGGGACAGTTGGAAGGGCCCATCAGTTTCGGATTTAATGTGGTGGATGAAAATGACCGCCCGATCCTCTTTGACGACACGGTGAGGCCGTTCATGATCGAATTCATGGCCAAACGGGTTAATATCCAGCTCAAACGCCTCAAAGAGAAAAATGAAAACGCGTTCATGTTCGTGGATGAGCCGGGCCTCCAATTTCTTTTCAGTGCAATGGCCGGTTATGGGGATCAGGCGGCCCGTAGTGATATGGAAGCATTCTTCGAAATGATCGAACGACCCAGAGGTGTCCATCTTTGCGGTAATCCGGACTGGGATTTCCTGCTGAGTCAGTATCTTGATATCCTTTCCCTGGATGTCTATTCCAATGGAGATGTTTTTGCGGCTTATGCGCCGTCCATAAAAAGATTTCTGGATCGCGGAGGGGTACTGGTGTGGGGGATCGTTCCCACCAATTTTGAACCTTTTGAAAAAGAAGATATGGCCTCCCTTGAAGAACGTCTTTCTTCCCTGTGGTCCGCTCTCTTCAAAAAGGGTATCGACAGGGAATTTCTATTTTCCCGAAGTCTCATGTCGCCGGCCACCTGTTGCCTGGTAAACCCTGACGGAGACAAAACCGTTGAAGCGGCTTTTAAAACCATCAATTCCCTGTCCCGCAGACTCAGGGAAAAGTATGGATTTATTTAGGAGAGAAATCATGAGTCACGACTGGCAGAAGACCGGATGTGTTTTGTGCGCTCAGAATTGCGGGCTGGAAGTGCTGGTGGAGGACAATCGTATCACAAAAGTCAAGCCGGATCGGGACAATCCCCGCAGCCTGGGATATGCCTGCCGTAAGGGACTCAATGTGATTTATCACCAGTATCCTGAAGATCGACTGACCCAACCGCTTAAACGGGTCGGAAACGATTTTGCGCCCATCGGTTGGGGAGAGGCCATGGATGAAATCTCCCAAAAAATCCGTTCATTGGTCGGCACGCATGGCCCGCGAAGTCTGGCTTATATGGGCGGCAGCGCCCAGGGAGGAAATTTCGAAGCCACCTTCGGCGTGAGCCTTTTGCGAGGATTGGGATCCCAATATTATTACTCGTCGGCGGGGCAGGAATTCAGCGGGTCATGGTGGGTTTTCGGCAGGATGTTGGGAAAGCAGTACAATGTTGCCATTCCCCATGAAGCGGCTGCGGAAATGCTGGTGGGGTGGGGGTGGAACGGAATGATGAGCCATCAGATGCCTCGAGCCCGAAAGGTGCTGAAAGATTTCAGCAAAGATTCCAAGCGCCTTCTGGTGGTAGTGGATCCCAGGAAAAGTGAAACCGCCGCCATCGCCGATATTCACCTGGCGGTCCGCCCCGGAACCGACGCGCTTTTGGCCAAAGCCATGATTGCATTGATTCTTCATGAGGGGTGGGAAAAGACCGATTATATTCAACAGCATGTGTCGGGCTGGGATAAGATCTCCCCGTGGTTTGAGCATTTTGATATCAGAGCAGCGCTGAATGTCTGCGAACTCACCTATGACCGGGTGCGGGAGGTCTGCCGGCTCATGACCACCCGACGTTGGTGTCTGCATCCGGATCTGGGTATCTATATGGGGCGAAACAGCACCCTTAATTCCTATTTTTTGAATATTCTGGGGACCGTCTGTGGGATTTTCTGCGTGCCGGGCGGGAATGTTATTCCGGGCATGATTATGCCCATGGGCTTTCATGCGGATGAGCGAAATCCCAAGATCTGGCGAACGGTCGCCACCCATATGCCGCCTGCCGCCGCCGGTTCTTTTCCCCCCAATGTGATGCCGGAAGAAATTCTGAGTGATCATCCGGAGCGTTTGCGGGCCGTGTTGGTGAGTGCTTGCAACCCCCTTCGTTCCTATGCCGACACACAGGCCTTCGAGGCGGCGTTTAAAAAGCTGGATTTGCTGGTGGTAGGTGACATTGTCATGAGTGAAACGGCACGATTGGCGCACTACGTATTGCCCTGCCGCACATTTTACGAGTCCTGGGACGGAACCTTTTATCCGTGGACTTACCCCAAGGTCTTTTTTCAAATGCGCGGGCCCGTGGTGGAGCCGGAAGGCGCCTACCTGGAAGCGGCCCAGATTTTTACGGTTCTGGCAGACCGGCTCGGACTGGTCCCTGAAATTCCGGACGAAATCCATGGTGCCGTTGAAGGCGATCGCTTGGCATTCGGCGCAAAACTGATGCAATGGGCGGCATCGGAGCCTATGGCCATGAAAAGTATGCCTTTTATCTTGGCCAAAACCCTGGGTCGGTTGTGGAACAGCGCCGCCCTGCCGGCCCTGTGGGGAATGCTGATGACCGCTCCGGAAACCTTCCAACAAAATGCGGCCAGGGCAGGGTTTGACCCTGGCATGGATCAGGGGGAACGCATTTTTCAGGCCCTCATGGATCATCCGCAAGGGATTTGGGTGGGAGAGGCGGACCCGGATGACAACATGGCCGCAATCAAGACCCCTTCCGGTAAAATTGAAGTCCACATCCCTGAACTGGCAGATGCGGCCCTGAAAATTGATGCTGCAAGCGAAACCCTGGGACTTCAATTGCCTGCAGAATTCCCCATGATTCTCAATGCGGGCAGGCACATGGATTATAACGCCAACACCCTGATGCGGAATCCGGAATGGAATCGCGGGAAACGGGCCTGTACCGTGGCGGTCCATCCCGATGATGCAGCGTCGCTGAGGCTAGAGGATGGGGACCAGGTAGCGGTCGAGACGGAAGCGGGCAGGGCGGTCGGCGAGCTCCAGATTTCCAGGCAGGTGCGAAAGGGAACCGTATTGATTCCTCACGGGTTCGGACTGAATTACCAAGGGCGGTTTTACGGCATCAACGTCAATCAGTTGACCAAAAACACCCACCGGGATCCCCTGGGGACACCGCTGCACCGTTTCGTTCCCTGTCGATTGGCGCGGGCAAACTGAAAACCCCAGGCTTTTCAGGCAAGACCTATCGTAATTATTGAGCGTGTCGGTCTCTTTCCTCACTATTATTTTTTTGTGGAGTTGAGCCGTCTGTGAGATGTTTCCAACAATTGCAATGGCAATATTCTGGCTCTAATCCACAGTCCCAGACTATAGGCGCCCCATCTATTTGTGGCCTCGGATTTCTGAGGCAAGAAGAATCATTCCGACTTTGCACTTTTTATCATCATGTATCCTTTGGTCGGATTTGGAGTTCCTGAGCAGTATCACCATTGAGGTAAATCATGGCTGAGGGGTTCAAAACATTTTGGCCGATAAATTGGGGCACTGGCTATGGGTGTGATTTTCCGTATTGTGATAAACGTTCCCACGCAAGACGTGGGAATGTTGTTGGAGTTTTTACTTTGCGTTGATATGGTTCACCGCTTTTTGAATTCTGTCGAGGACCTTTTCTTTTCCAAGAACCTGCATCACTTCAAAAATACCGGGGCTGGCGGTTTTCCCTGTGAGAGCAACGCGCAGAGGTTGTGCGATTTTCCGCAGTTTGATATCGTTTTCTTCCAAGAATTTGATAAAGGTCTTTTCAAGTGTTTCCTGGTCAAAGGGATCGGTTTTTTCAAGCGCCCCCACAAGGTTCTCCAACAGTTGAACGATCCCTTTTTTCAAAAACTTGTCATCGCCCTTTTTTTCGTATGCCATCTTATCCACGAAACAAAATTTGGCGCCTTCAGCCATTTCAACCAACGTTTTGCTTCGGGCCTTCAAATGAGGGATGATGGCACTTAAAATGGCCGCATCCGGATCCGCAATCCCCAGCTTTTCGAGAAAAGGGATGGTTGCCGCCACCAGAAACTCATCGGAAGATTCCCGAATGTACCAGGCATTAAGATCGAGCAATTTCTCCATGTTAAAGACACCTGCTGATTTCCCCACATGATCCAGGGAAAACTTTTCGATCATTTCTTCCAGGGAAAATTTTTCCTGGTCTCCGTATGACCAGCCGACCCTCGCAAGGGCATTGAGCAGGGCATGGGGTAGGTAACCCATGTCCCGGTAGGCCAGTACACTCATGGCACCGTGGCGCTTGCTGAGACGGGTTTTATCAGGCCCCAGAATCATGGGCAGGTGGGCATAGCGGGGCAGGGGTTCACCCAGCGCCTTGTAAATGAGGATCTGCCGGGGCGTGTTATTGACGTGATCGTCACCCCGGATGACATGGGTAATGCTCAGATCGATATCGTCCGCCACCACAGCCAAATGATAAGTAGGACTGCCGTTTGACCGTTTGATAATGAGATCATCCAGTTCTTCATTATCAAAACGTATGGGCCCTTTCACAAGGTCGTCAAACCCCGTGGTTCCCGCGGCCGGGGTTTTCAAACGAACCACCGAACCCGGTGCAGGACCGAGCCCCAGTTCTCGACAGGTGCCGTCATACTTGGGTTTCAGCCCCTTGTCTAAAGCTTCACGCCTTTTCCGTTCCAGTGTTTCGGGTGAGCAACGGCAATGATATGCCTGGTCCATATCCAGCAACCGGTCAATGACGGCGTTATAAAGATCATATCGCCGTGATTGAAAATAAGGGCCTTCGTCCCAGGATAATCCCAACCATTCCATGGATTCCAGAATGGCTTGGGTCGCGGCCCCAAATGACCGTTCTTCATCTGTGTCTTCAATACGGAGAATGAATTTACCGCCCAGTTGTCTGGTGAAAAGCCAGTTAAAAAGAGCTGTTCTGGAGCCCCCGATGTGAAGATATCCCGTAGGGCTGGGCGGAAACCGGGTAATGATTTTAGGGTTGTGCATGTATAAATGTGATGCCTCCATTGTCTTAATGATTGTCGAATAAGGGATTGTCTATTCTTGATTCTTAGTCCTCAAGCGGTTCAACACCGGATCACCAACGGCTGATTCTCATCAATCCATGGCGTAGACCCAGCTATAGGGGATCGGTGTTGCATGAGGGGCATCCAGTTTGGGATGCAGCAGTTCGGATGTGAGCCTGAGCCAGTTATAGGCGGGCCTTATTTTCCTGAGCTTTCCATCCTTTGGCGGTCTGGAATAAAGTGTGTGACTATAAGCGGCTTCAAGGATGGCACAATAATTCTTTTCCATGGGATACAGATAGTTTTTGGTTAAAAAGTCCACTTCGAAACCCTGATGTTCCGAAATAACGTCGCGCTGTTCTTCCGTCAGTTGGATCAAAAAGAATTTCGAGACGCCCCTTTCGGAATACCGATAAAGCGTCCTCGACTCCGAACTGGATACAAATACGGTGCAGATCCCGTCGGATTTTTTCAGCAACTGTGCAGCGATCAATCCTGCAGTTCTTCTGCCGCCAACGCTGTGGTGACAGCCGTAGTATTCAAAAAGCTTGTTTTGAAGAATGCGTGCGGCCTTATCGCCTTTCTCATAAAGGTTATTCTGGATGTATCTCAACTTTTTTGCGAGGTTTTCAGCGGCATCGGCAATGGGCCAGTCTATTTTCACATGAAAATGTGTCAGGGAATATCGGTTTTTCCTGCGAACCGTTGGATCCTGCTGTATGAGCAGCGCATAATCAATATCCAGCAGTTGTTCCAGCAGATTGATGCTTTTTGGTGAATCGAACTGCTTGAAATTTTTATGAAATTTATTGTAAATCGTGAAATCGGCAAGATATTCCAGATTCTTCTTATTGACACTGTTTTCAGGGTAGAAACGAATATAATTCTTCAGTTCACTCTTGATAACGTTCTCACAAATGATTACCAGGAAGGTATTAAAATACTTTGATTCCTTTTCCATTTTTTTTGATCGTGGCTTTAATTCGCTTTTTTCCACGAATCGATAGTGAGCGCCATTTGCTTTGAACCGGTTGTAGGAATCGATGAGAGACACTTTTATAAGGTGACGTTCCAGATCATCCCGAAGGATTTCATAGATGGAGCGTTTCAACTTGCCCGAATAGCTCAATTGCTCTCGAAATTTCCTCATGGGCGATCGTACCTTTTGTGCATGGTTTTGCATTGGAAGAAAGAACGTAGGCCTAACGTGGAGTACGACTCAAAACGAGCTAAAAAATTGCAATATAATAGCAAAGAAAAGGCATAAGTGTCAATAAAAAATAGAAAATTTGCTTGTTCATGTTGATTGGATGAAAACCCAAAAGTGATTTTCCCACATGAGAAAGGGATAAAATTTCTTGACAAAACAGGGGGTTTTTATATACTCACCCTTTTTGATCCGAAGAGATCCGATTATGCTGCTTTTTTCAAAGGGTTGGCGTAATGATTGTTGATCTGCAGACTATTTCAAGAACCCCTCGTCAGTTCGATTTGACATTGCAACCTGGCTGGTGGCGGGAAGGGAGTGATGATATACAGATCCGGGGTCTCGAAGGTCCTCTGGAAGTTCAGTTGACAGTTTCGAGGGACGGTGAGCGGTTTGTAATGAAAGGCCGCCTGGCCGGGAAGCTCTGTCTTGTTTGTGACCGGTGTCTTGAAACCTATGCCTTTTCACTGCGTCGTGATTTTCGGTTATCCTTAATGTTGCCAAAGGGTTGGGAATCGGATGCCGATGAAACGGAATTAAAGAATGAAGATCTGGCGGTTGGATTCATTTCCACCACCAAAATTGATCTTGATGATATCATTAGAGAGCAGATTTACCTGGCATTGCCTATAAAAGCGCTGTGTGAAAATACATGCGCAGGACTCTGTTCCCGATGTGGCGTCAATCTGAACCGGGAAACCTGCAGGTGTTCTGAAAATTCCGGGCATCCTGCGTTCCTGAAATTGAAAGAGTTGCAAATACGATAAACATACTTATTTAAAGCGTTCTAACCATCAATTTTAATGCCGCCGTTTGAAACTTATTTTTGAATTCAAAAGGCGAAGCGGAGTAACCCCAGACAATGGCTGTACCCAAAAAAAAGAAATCAAAAGCAAAGCGGGATTCCAGACGGACCCATGACGTCGCCAAACTACCCAAAGTAACAACCTGCCCGCAGTGTCATGAACCTGTGTTGCCCCATCATGTATGTCCCGAGTGCGGCGCCTACAAGGGCAGAACCATCATTAAGACAGAAGAGAGTTAGCATGAGGATAGCCGTGGACGCCATGGGGGGGGACAAGGCTCCGGAAGTGGTGGTCCAGGGAGCTTTGGAGGCTGCTTCCAAATTTGATGTCCACGTTATCCTTGTGGGTCATGAGCCATCGCTGACCGGGCTGCTTGGCGATCATAAGGTTGACGGCCGTATCTCCATTCACCATTGTGAGGAAATGGTGGGGATGGAGGAGTCTCCTTTGAAAGCCCTTCGAAAAAAAAAGGACACATCCATTGGCGTAGCATTCCGGCTGGCAAAAGAAGGCCGTGCGGATGCGGTGATAAGCGCTGGTAATTCAGGCGCTACACTGGCTGCCGGCGTTCTGGCCCTGGGCCGGATTACAGGACTTGAAAGGCCGGCCATTGCCAGCATTGTCCCTACGGAAAACGGCCCGATTATTCTGATCGATGCAGGCGCCAACGTAGATTGCAGGCCTGCCCAGCTATTCCAGTTCGGTGTCATGGCCCATGCCTTTGGTTGCTCTTGCCTTGACATGACAAAGCCGAAAATCGCTCTTCTGAACATCGGTGAGGAAGGGAGCAAAGGAAACGAACTGGTTCGCTATACTTATGATCTGTTTGAAAACAGCAGCTTGAATTTCGTGGGAAATATCGAAGGTCGGGACCTGCTGAGGGGCGATGTGAAAATTGTTGTCTGTGATGGCTTTGTGGGGAATGTGGCACTTAAACTAACCGAAGGGACTGCTGAATCCATGGCGCGGTTGATGAAAAAGGAGTTGATGCGCACCTTCTTTGGCCGCATTGCTTTCCTTTTGGGCCGTAAGGCCTTTTTCAGATTTGCCCGGGAATTGAGTTATGAGGAGTATGGGGGAGCACCTCTCCTCGGTGTGAAAGGAGTCGGCATCATCTGCCACGGAGGATCTTCCGCCAAAGCAATCTCCAATGCCATCAACATGGCGGCACAGTATGCGCGGAATCAGACCGTTGAAAAAATGAGCCTTGAGTTGAAATCCTATGACCTTGAGTACGGTATCTAACATGAAGGGGAATTAAAATGGACGATACGGATAGCAGGACTGTTGTTATCACCGGCGGATCAAAAGGGATCGGTCGAAGCGTTGCATATCGGTTTGCCGAAGAGAATACAAAAATCGCGCTGATTCATTTTGATCCGTCGGACGATGCCTGTGGTGAAACGCTGGATCAATTGAAAGCCAAAGGCGTCCAAGCAGATGGCTACAAAGCCGACATCTCGTCTTTTGAAGTGGCGGACCAGCTGTTTCGTGAAATTCTCGAAAAATATGATAAAATTGATGTGCTCGTAAACAACGCCGGTATTACCCGTGATACCCTGCTACTTCGCATGAGCGAAGAAATTTGGGATGATGTTCTGAGAGTCAATTTAAAAAGTGTCTTCAACTGCACCAAATCGGTCATTCGTGCCATGAGCCAGCAGCGTAGCGGCGCCATCGTGAGCATTTCTTCGGTGGTGGGACAGATTGGGAATTTCGGTCAGTCTAATTACGCCGCTTCAAAAGCCGGTATTATGGGATTTACCAAAAGTATTGCCAGGGAGTTTGCCGGCAGGGGCATCAATGTTAATGCGGTGGCTCCCGGTTTTATTGACACCGAAATGACCGAAGTGCTCCCCGAAAAAGCAAAGGAAAATTTTTTAAGACAGATTCCTTTCGGAAAAATGGGGAAACCGGAAGATGTGGCGGAAGCGGTTTACTGGCTTTGCTCCGATGCCGCAAGTTACATTACCGGGCAGGTTATTCATGTTAATGGTGGTTTGTATATGTAAAAACATGAGGTCAATTTTGAGGAGGTAAAAGAACATGTCGACGGTGGATGAAAAAATTGTAAAGATCATATGTGAACAGCTGGATGTCCCGGAAAAAGATGTGGTACCGAAAGCATCTTTTGTGGATGATCTGGGCGCGGATTCCCTGGATCAGGTTGAACTGATCATGGCCATGGAAGAAGAGTTTGATGTTTCAATTCCCGACGAAGATGCGGAAAAGATTGCGACTGTCAAAGATGCCATCGACTATGTAAAAGCGGCTGTCGGATGATTTTCATTTTTCTGCTGAACTCAAGTAGTGAAGGCCTTCAAACCCATAGGAAATATCTGCAGAATTTTTCCCGCTGGTAAATTCAATTGATTTATCTGCAAACCAAAAAATTATGGGAAGGAATGATAAAATGGCCAGACGGGTAGTTGTAACAGGCTTGGGCATGGTGACCCCGCTGGGGACGGGGGTTGCAAAAAACTGGGAAGCGGTATGCGCCGGCAAATCGGGGATCGGAAACATCACAAAATTTGATGCTTCCGACTTTTCATCCCAGATTGCGGGAGAAGTTACGGATTTCAATCCCGGGGATTTCATGGCCAAACAGCAGATCAGACGATTTGACGTTTTTATCCATTATGCCGTGGCTTCAGCAAGGATGGCCCTGGAGGATGCGGGGCTTACAATCGACCATAAAAACGCTCACCGTGTGGGCTGTGTAACGGGGACGGGACTGGGAGGATTGGCAACCCTGGAACATTACCATTCGGTTCTTGTTGAAAAGGGCCCCAAACGTATCAGTCCTTTCTTCATTCCGGGTATTATCGCCAATATGGCGCCGGGCCAGATGGCTATCGAATTCGGCGCCAAAGGTCCCAACATTTCCATCGAAACCGCCTGTGCCGCCAGCGCCCATGCGGTGGGAGAGGCTTTCCGCTATATCCGTGAAGGCATTTCGGATGTCATGTTTACAGGGGGCGCCGAGGCTGTGGTCACGCCGCTGGCGGTAGGAGGGTTTTGTACCATGCGGGCGCTCAGTACGCGAAATGATGCGCCGGAAAAAGCGTCCAGACCCTTTGATTTGAATCGCGACGGATTCGTCATCGGAGAAGGGTCAGGGATTCTCATTCTCGAAGAAATGGAGCATGCTCTTGAGCGGGGTGCGCATGTATACGCTGAAGTGGTTGGCTAT
Organism: delta proteobacterium NaphS2; assembly: GCA_000179315.1. GTDB lineage: Bacteria > Desulfobacterota > DSM-4660 > Desulfatiglandales > Desulfatiglandaceae > NaphS2. The sequence goes on along the minus strand of ADZZ01000034.1, from coordinate 1,343 downwards.
GGGCTTAGTGGCGATGCGCACCATGTTTCCGCCCCGGAACCAGAGGGTGAAGGTGCCATTTCCTGCATGAAAGGGGCACTGGACTATGCGGGCCTGAAGCCGGAAGATATTGATTATATTAACGCTCACGGCACATCCACCCAGTTGAATGACGCTTCGGAAAACAAGGCCATCAAAGCGGTTTTCAAAGAGTATGCATACAAACTGAACATCAGTTCCACGAAATCGGTAACCGGCCATCTTCTGGGAGGCGCCGGCGGCACGGAGTCTGTTTTCTCCGTGTTGACCATCAAAAACGGCATTATTCCCCCGACCATGAATTACGAAACGCCGGATCCGGAGTGTGATCTGGACTATGTCCCCAATGTGGCGAGAAAAGCGAAGGTGCGAACGGCCATGAGCAATTCCTTTGGCTTCGGCGGCACCAATGCGTCGCTGATCTTTTCTGCCTTTGAGGCGTAACGCAAAAAAGGTGAACCATGAACATTATCATCGGATCGGACCACGGCGGTTTTGAACTCAAGGAGATCTGCCGCAATTTTATGGAAACGTTGAAGGACGTTGACGTTACGGATGCGGGTACTTTCAGCGAAGACGCCATGGATTATCCACAAGTCGGCCATAAAGTAGCCGAAGCCGTGTCAAAAGGCGCGTTTGAACGAGGCATTCTCATCTGCGGTACCGGCATCGGAATGAGTGTGGTGGCAAATCGCTATTCGGGTGTCAGGGCATGTCTGTGTCACAACCTGTTCACGGCGAAGTTGGGCCGCGAGCACAACGATGCCAACATTCTGGTGATGGGAGGTCGTGTCATTGGAAAGGGAATTGCCGTTGAAATGGTGGAACTCTTCCTGCGAACGCCCTTTGACGGCGGGCGGCATGAGTTGCGACTGAGCCAGATTGAAACACTTTGATCAAAAGGGATGATTTTGACTGAACCGGTATTAAATGAAACGGACCCGGAGGTTTTTGCGGCCATTCAAGCGGAACGCTTGCGGGAAACGGAAAGTCTGGTCATGATTGCATCTGAGAATTATGCAAGCCGGGCTGTGATGGAAGCCCAAGCCAGCGTAATGACCAATAAGTACGCAGAGGGCTATCCCGGGGCCCGTTACTACGGGGGGTGTGAATTCGTGGACCGGGTTGAACGTTTGGCCCGAAACCGCGCCAACACGCTGTTTGATTCAGAGCATGCCAATGTTCAACCTCATTCCGGTTCACAGGCGAACATGGCAGTGTACCTATCTTGTTTGGAGACCGGTGACACGATCCTGGGAATGGATTTGTCCCATGGGGGACATCTCACCCACGGTAGCCCCGTCAGTTTCTCCGGAAAATTCTAT
>ADZZ01000035.1 GCA_000179315.1 delta proteobacterium NaphS2 | reverse complement strand
CAAAGAGATAAAGGTCTGTCACAACGGCCGTTTCGTCCAAAAGGCGAAACTGGTGGACACCTACGCCAATTGCTTTGTGAAACGTGATCGCCCGTCTAAAACCATTGAAGCACTTGATCCTGAAAAGGCCGTCGATCATAAGCGGGAAAGCAGACCCAAACAACCTGTTAACTTCAGCAGGATCTCCGAAGCCGAAAAGGGGGATGGCTATGTATAAAAAGGTCTATGGGCTGACCCACTACCCTTTTGAAAAAGATCTGGAACCGGACAAACTGTTTGGTTCAAAAGCTGCTGATGAGCTTGAAGCCCGGCTCCATTATCTGTTGAAGCTGCGCGGTATCGGGCTTGTCACCGGAGAAGTGGGCAGCGGGAAAACCAGTATCTGCCGAAAGATGGCCGCTTCTCTGAATACGGGTCTGTACCGGGTGTTTTACGTTCCTCTGACCACCGGCAATGTAACGGATATCTACAAATCCATTGCCTGGGAAATGGGGCTAACCACGGAACGGAGCCTGGCAGCCCTTTATCGTTCCATCCATATGGAGGTCAACCGACTCTGTCTGGAATCCAAAATCAGGCCAGTGCTGATTATTGATGAAGCGCAATACTTGAGAAACGAGGTCCTCGAAAACCTCAGGCTGCTGACAAACTATGAGATGGACTCACAAAATCGTCTCTGCATGATATTTGTTGGCCAGGCCGAGTTGAGGCGACGGCTTTCACTGTCCGTCCATGAGCCTTTGGCTCAAAGGCTTGTGGTGCGTTATCACATATCCGGTCTTGCAAAAGAGGAGTTGCTCCCTTATCTGAAACACCGGCTTGAGTTGGCCGGAACCCAGATGGATCTTTTTGAACAGCCGGCTCTTGAAGCGCTTTTTCAGGCGACAAACGGTCTGCCACGCAAAATCAATCTGCTGGCACACCTCTCATTGAATGTGGCGGCACTGCAGAATGCCCAGCTTGTATCGGCTGAACATATTCTTACCGCAGTGGAGGAAACGGGATAGTGCTAAACCTGCATAATCAGAGG
>ADZZ01000036.1 GCA_000179315.1 delta proteobacterium NaphS2 | reverse complement strand
TCTGAAACACCGGCTTGAGTTGGCCGGAACCCAGATGGATCTTTTTGAACAGCCGGCTCTTGAAGCGCTTTTTCAGGCGACAAACGGTCTGCCACGCAAAATCAATCTGCTGGCACACCTCTCATTGAATGTGGCGGCACTGCAGAATGCCCAGCTTGTATCGGCTGAACATATTCTTACCGCAGTGGAGGAAACGGGATAGTGCTAAACCTGCATGATCAGATTCGGTGAAACAGAGGCGAGCTCTGCTGAGGAGCAACTCGCCAAGGGATAGCCGGATAGGCGACGACGAAATATCGTCATCGGGAGGGGAGTCTTCGGGCTCCCCTTTTTATGTGATATTTCCGAGGAGCCTTCATGCCTAAAAAAACCTCGGGGTTTGGGGCAGAGCCCCAAGGGTTTTYTCGAAACAGCACCCCGATCAGAAGATAGGCAGTCCGTCACGCATCGCCTTGCAACGATAAATCAATCAGGCAAAAACAAAATATTCTTCGTGCTTTATTGTGGACAATATCCGGTGGGATAATGTGAACGGCAACACTTCTTTGCAACATAAACTTCACAACCGCCGGCTTGATCTCTCTCATCGTTTCCCTTAGCCCAGAGTTCTTTAAGTTCTTCACGCGCTTCACGGACCACTTTAAGAAGGATGTGACTGGCGATGTTTGCATCATCTTTATCATAAAATTCGTTTATCACTCTGGCCATTAAATCGACATTGCCAATAAAGATCTGAAGTTTCACAGAAAATGCCCCCGGCTTGATCAGCCGACCATGCGCAGCAACGCCTCCAGGAAAGATTTTCGGGGCAGTTTGTTGTCTTGGTTGCAAACGGCATGAAAATCATCGCTCAATGCGGACTTAGCGATGATATGTCTCAGGTCGGAAAAGGCGAAACTGTTGCGACCCTTGACCTTGTGCCTGCGTTCGGGAATGTTTTCGAGCCGTGAACCATAGATCCAAATGATTGTTGCGGCCATTATGGAAAAATTGATGTGATTGATCACTGCCTGTGCATTGCGGGTTTGGCTTTTGCTGCTTCCAATGTCTTGCTTGATCTCCTTGAAACCCGACTCGATTTTCCACCTGGCCCCATAATACTCGATAATTTGCTCAACCGACAGCTTCAAGTCCGTGGAGAAGATTGCGATCCACTGTGTTTTTCGAAAGACCCAGACAACCCGGACAGGGCACTTGAGTGTTTTGAGCATAACGATTTGGGAGTATGCGTTGACTTCACGGTATTTTCCGTACAGGAAGACGTGATAGGTTGAAGCGTACGCCATGAATGCCGCCGCCATTTCAGCGCACGAACCCAACCTGCTGCCATATTTTTTGGGTCTTCCCGGCTTTTTGGAAGAACCGATCTTGGGGATGGAGTACAGTACGGTATTGGAACGTAATCTTGAAAGCAAATGAACAAAATTTCCGAGTTTAGTGCGGAGGGGTTTGAACAGGCCGTTATTTCCGAACCAGCTGTCACAAACGATTATTATGTCAACGCCGGCAAAGTGTTGAGCTA
>ADZZ01000037.1 GCA_000179315.1 delta proteobacterium NaphS2 | reverse complement strand
CAAACTTTTCGGATGATTTGCCGTCGCAATCCCTTCTTTAACCATCCACCGGGCCACCTCGGACATGGTCATTTCCCGGCCTTTTTGGAGCAGCATCTCCCGGCAGAACTGCATGATGCCACCCCCTTTGCCGCTACTGAAGTCCTTGAAAATGTTCTCCGACAAACTGACATGCATTGAGGCCTTCTCTTCATGGGTAAAGGGCGATTTGATCCATATTTCATCGTCCCGGCGGCTCCTTTTAGGATCCACCTCAAGGTCAAAAACCCTTATCACCTCCAGCCAGCTGGCCTGTTCCCAAACCTGAGACAGTTTTACCCGAGATTCGGTAACAATCGGTCGGGATGATCCTCCAGCAGCATGTTGATTCCAGAAAGCCGCATAGTCTTCTCCCGGCCGAATCAGGGGATGGTTCTGGGTGAGTTGTTCCGTCTTTTTTTCATCGTCTGCCATGCGCTCCACCATACGCCGCAATGCCTTGGAGCTTTTCAATCCGTTTGCCTTTGCCAGTTCGGCGGCTTTTTCCACATACCTTGCCGGGTAGTGCCGGACCAGATTGATCAGGCCATACATCCGGCGCTGGCCGCTTCGGCCTTCTTCGGTAAACCACGTTTCACACAATGAGAATGTATGGGGTCCAATGGCTTCGGCCCGTGCCAGCAACCTGTCCGTTTGCCGGGAGGGATTAAAAATTCGGTCCCGCGGTTCCATCAAAAGGGACCCCGGCATACGACCCTTTGGATGGCGGCGAATCACTTCCATCCGTTGAGGGTCCAGGATTTCGATCTCTTTGTCATAGACCCTTACCACCACCTGACTGTAAAGGGGCGCCGGATTGGCGGCGTAGTAACAATTGTCCAACTGGATGGTGCCGTCATCGTAACCGTCCGGATTTCCTGTCGA
>ADZZ01000038.1 GCA_000179315.1 delta proteobacterium NaphS2 | reverse complement strand
TTAGAGGTTCTTCGGGGAGAATACAGCGGTTATAAGCCAAGGATTGGACAAGCATACCCTGTTTTGGCCCCCTATATCCTWSAACCATCGACCGATGGTTGAAGGATGATAAGGATCGTCCCAAAAAGCAGCGGCATACGGCGGTGCGGGTTTTTAATCGTCTCAAACAGGAGCATGCTTTTCAAGGATCTGAGACAACTGTCCGGCGATATGTTCGCGAGGCAAAATTGAGATTGGGCGTTAGTGGTCGTGAGGTATTTATACCATCAGATCCACAGACCGGCGTCGAAGCCGAGGTGGACTGGGGAAACTGCATTGCCATTTTAGGGGGTGTCGAAACACGGCTGAAACTCTTTTGCATGCGATCCAAATTTTCCGGAAAGCATTTGGTTCGGTGTTATCCCTGCGAGCGGCAACAGGCCTTTTTTGACGGTCATATAAAAGGGTTCTCATTTTTTGGCGGTGTTTTTCCTGTCCTAATCTATGACAACCTAACAACCGCGGTCCAAAAGATACTGCGTGGGAAAAATCGTGTTCTCCAGGAGTCGTATGACAAGTTCCGGGGGTACTACAATTTTGAGCCCCGGTTCTGCAATCGGGGTCAAGGTCATGAAAAAGGCGGTGTCGAGGGTTTGGTGGGATATGCACGACGCAACTACATGGTTCCTGTTCCAAAGTCCGATTCCCTGGAAGAACTGAACCAAAGACTTCTCAAAGATTGTCTTTCCTATGGCGGTCATCAAATTGACGGCAGGGAGCACACGGTCAATGAACTGTATGAGAAGGAAAAGGGGGATCTGTTGTCCCTGCCGGACATCCAGTTCAGCAACCTTGAAACCGCAGGCTGCAAGGTGGATAAATACTCCACGGTCATGGTGGATAAGAATCGATATTCGGTCCCAACAGCGTATGCCTATTGTAAAGTCCGTGTGGTTTATATGTGGATGAGGTGGAGATATTTTACGGAGC
>ADZZ01000039.1 GCA_000179315.1 delta proteobacterium NaphS2 | reverse complement strand
GCGTATCACCGAACCGAGTTGACCGGCTCTGCCGTCGCCCGTTTGGCCCGTCGCCTTCGGCTCCGGAACCAAACGTTCGACCGGACATTTTTGCCACGATAACCATCCGTCGGTCGACACCCGTTATCATGGCAAAAACGCCGGTCAACTCGGCATTGGTCGCCCCATTGCGCTGAAAATCCCACTTGACAATATGTAGCCATATGGCTACGTTCTAATCATGATCGAGATTCGTAAGACTGAGACTTTTGCCAAGTGGCTTGACGGTTTGGACGATATCCGTGCTCGTGCTCGTATTTTGGTAAGAATCGAACGGTTGGCCGCAGGTAATCCTGGCGATGTTAAACCTGTCGGCGAAGGAGTTTCAGAGTTACGTATCGATTACGGCCCAGGTTACCGCGTTTATTACAAAAAGCGAGGCAGCAAATTGGTTATTCTATTGGCTGGTGGCGATAAGCGCAGTCAATCTAAGGACATAAAATTCGCATTGCGCCTTGCTCAGAATCTATAAAGGTCTATCATGTCTAAAACCATTACAACACGCTATGATGTCGCTGAACATCTTCGGACGTCAGAGGAAATGGCAGCCTATCTTGAAGCTTGTTTCGAGGAGGCATCAGGTGATGCTGCTTTCATTGCCAAAGCCCTGGGTGATATCGCACGGGCAAAAGGCATGTCGCAGGTGGCTCGTGATGCAGGACTTTCCAGAGAAAGTCTATATAAAGCTCTGTCAGGAGAACGAAGGCCAACCTTCGATACAATTCTTAAGGTGATCGGAGCCCTTGGCCTAAAATTGCATGCGGAAGCGATTCATACAAATATCAATAC
>ADZZ01000040.1 GCA_000179315.1 delta proteobacterium NaphS2 | reverse complement strand
ATCGTCTCAAACAGGAGCATGCTTTCAAGGATCTGAGACACACTGTCCGGCGATATGTTCGCGAGGCAAAATTGAGATTGGGCGTTAGTGGTCGTGAGGTATTTATACCATCAGATCCACAGACCGGCGTCGAAGCCGAGGTGGACTGGGGAAACTGCATTGCCATTTTAGGGGGTGTCGAAACACGGCTGAAACTCTTTTGCATGCGATCCAAATTTTCCGGAAAGCATTTGGTTCGGTGTTATCCCTGCGAGCGGCAACAGGCCTTTTTTGACGGTCATATAAAAGGGTTCTCATTTTTTGGCGGTGTTTTTCCTGTCCTAATCTATGACAACCTAACGAATAAGGTTAGATTGTGAGAGCGGAGCGAACCACAATCTGAACCGTTTGTTGGACAAGCCCGGTTACTATATATAGAAAACAGCTTTTTTGAAAGAGGCAGCTTGATCAGGACAGAAGTGAGACAGGGATTTTCTGCTTCTGCCCATATGCTCTTTGAAATAGATTTGCCTGAAGAACAAGGCTTTCAGAAGCGGAATATGCAGTTTTTTTGCGCATAGGTGTCCATTACCGGGGAAACCGGGCTTTTTCATAAACCGGTGATGTTGGCTCTGGGTTACATAACGATTTCTCCGTGTTCGCTCATGTAAGGCAGGTGGACCTGCTTCGCCGGCGGTTTTGCTATTTTTGTCAGGACAATTTTCATGGCCGCTCCGCATACCGGGCAGGTAATTGTTGGCCGTTCTTTCAATTTCTTGGCAAACATATTGAGCGGATTAACCCGGAGCACCATCTGCAAAAAACAGATGAGCTTTTTGCTGCATGGATGGAGAAAACCGTAACACCTGGCCCTTCGAAAGCCCTTGGGCAGCACATGGAGCATGAGCAGATAGAGGAATATTCCCCGGTGACGGTCCTGCT
>ADZZ01000041.1 GCA_000179315.1 delta proteobacterium NaphS2 | reverse complement strand
AGGATTACTATATTTACAGGATCGCAGATGCGTTCGGCGGACTCCTGGTCCAAGAAACCGGATATACTTATCCGATTCTAATTGGTGACGTATCGCGGTCTGAAATTGGGAAAAGTCAGGAGAAAGCACTGGAGTTGTTGAAGCAAATAACTTAACCCAACTCCGCGAATCGTTGCTGTAAACCATATAAATAGCTTAATTCAAAAATATTTGGCGACTTGAAGGAATGTTTGACTGATTTAAATGGGGGCCAGCCCCCAAACCCCCGGGATTTAACGCATTATAGACATGAGGAAAGGGCCGTACTATCGAGTACGGCCCCATGCCTACGTCACCTGCTTCGGCGCTCGGGTTGCTTCCCAGCAGTTGCCCTATCCTCCGAGCAGGTGAAAACAGCGTACCAGAATATGGATAAATGCAAAACTATTAAATCATAGTCAACGGCCAAGGGGTCAATTTTCGGTTGACGTTTCGATTTTGAGATCCCTGAAAAAGCGCTCCAGAATATTGTTGGTTCGTTGGGGCTGGATAAGTTGTTCTCCAGTAGCGGTATGAACAGAGATGGGATCTGCGAAGAGCTTATCCCAATATGTATCTATCTGCTGAATCATCTTTTTGTATTCATCTCTCTTTGACAAGGTTTCTTCAGATTTTAATTTTTCCTGGAACGCTGCTACCTTTTCCTTGATCGTTTTCATATCCGTATCATCGCCATCATCATTGAGGCCATTTTTTCCTTCTGGAAGTGCGATGCGGAGCGCCTCTCGCAGTGCATTGAAGATCTCTGCTTTCTTATCGAGGGCTTTGGCTGATCTTTTTA
>ADZZ01000042.1 GCA_000179315.1 delta proteobacterium NaphS2 | reverse complement strand
GCTTATCTTCAAGGGCTGGTATGCCCAGCGGTCGTTTCTTGCTACTCCCCGGTTTAGGAATGTACACCCTGCGCACCGGCAATGGAATATACGCCATCCGATGCAATTTTCCGACCAGAGCGTTTAGGTTCTCGCCAAGTTTTTCCCCATATTCCTTCTTGGTAACCTTATCAATGCCAGATGCTGCGTCTTTGCGCAGCTCCTGGAAACATTCCCGCARCATCTCCTCGTTCATCAGATGAAACAGACTGGTGAATCGGCATTCATCTTCTTTGCGGGCCTTCTCCGCTATGCGTTGTAATTTCGTTTCCACCATTTCTCTATTTCTGAGCATAGATGATGTGTCCTCGCAACACTGTTACTCATGTGACGTCCTTTCCTCCAGCGGAGTTACCCGCCTTCTCAGGTACTACGACGCCATCCGACTTCCCCTGCCCCGTTTGCCATTCTCCCTTTATTATCGGTTGGCCGGCATACTCGCTTTTAAGCAAGARCGCAGAGAACCTCCCGGGTTGCCGCATATTCGCAATGTCCGACATGCCATGGTCTCAGACCCCGGAGAGGCGCCATTGACTTGCCATTCGCCAATGGTCATTTTGACTTCCGTCAAAGTTAAAACGTCGTCCCTCTCAACTAATCCTTTCGAGGCTCAATCCCTTCAACCTTATGGCTTACGGCCTATCGTCTCGCTGTCCTACGCTTAATCTCGGGGATTACTCCCGTCGATCCAAGGACTCACTACCCAGTGGCTGGCCAGCCTTCCGGGGCGGGATTCACACCCGCTAAAATATGCGACCTTGCCCGGCCGCACAACTTATTGATATTCCATCGGAAAGGAGCTTGGCAACATGTTTATTCTAAACGATATCTTAAAGCCTCTACAAAATGCTTTTTCTTCCACCAATCTCGGCAGGGAACGAGCACACTGGTTCTCTTATGCCATCCTGGCTTTCAT
>ADZZ01000043.1 GCA_000179315.1 delta proteobacterium NaphS2 | reverse complement strand
GCTCAACGGATAAAAGGTACTCCGGGGATAACAGGCTTATCGCGCCCAAGAGTTCACATCGACGGCGCGGTTTGGCACCTCGATGTCGGCTCATCGCATCCTGGGGCTGGAGCAGGTCCCAAGGGTTTGGCTGTTCGCCAATTAAAGCGGTACGTGAGCTGGGTTTAGAACGTCGTGAGACAGTTCGGTCCCTATCTTTCGTGGGCGCAGGATATTTGAGAGGATCTTTCCCTAGTACGAGAGGACCGGGATGGACGAACCTCTGGTGTTCCAGTTGTCGCGCCAGCGGCATAGCTGGGTAGCTACGTTCGGAATGGATAACCGCTGAAAGCATCTAAGTGGGAAGCCAACCTCAAGATAAGATATCCCCATTTTGTGGAGACACAAGATCTGAAGACCCCTTGTAGACGACAAGGTTGATAGGCCAGGTGTGTAAGTACAGTAATGTATTTAGCTAACTGGTACTAATCGGTCGTGAGGCTTGGCCATAAACTTCTTCTATTTATGTTCCTTTGAAATTTTTACTTTGTATTCAGTGAGCCAGTTTCAAAATGCTCAATTTTGTGTTTAGCAAAAGGGGACGTTTTGAGCCTGGCTCGACAGTTTTCGGTGGCAATAGCGAGGAGGTCACACCCGTTCCCATCCCGAACACGGCAGTTAAGCTCCTCAGCGCCGATGGTACTGCGTGGGAGACTGCGTGGGAGAGTAGGTCGCCGCCGAAATTTATCTTAAAAAGCCCCTTGTACATCAACTTGTGCAAGGGGCTTTTTTTGTGTGCACCGAGTATCACTGAGACGCCGTTTTGTTTGGGAGATTGATTGAAAGCTGTCTTCAGAATACCGGATACGTTTTGTTCACTCCATGGATGGATGTTGTTTTTTCCTTGACATATGGGTGGGACTTTGATTAATGAATGACAATCCATAGGTTGTCCGATTTGCCGATGTTCGAGTGCAGGCAGATTGGGCCTAGAGGGAAGACGGTGTAAATCCGTCGCGGGCCCGCCGCTGTAACCGGGGACGAACGCCGCATGATGCCACTTTTCCGAGAGATCGGGATGGGAAGGCGCGGTCAGTAGAATGATCCGGAAGCCAGAAGACCTGACCATGGAAATTTAAGCGCAGTGGACCCCCGTGGAGTGGGTGGAGATTGCATATACGGCGGATAAAAAACGGTATCCCCGCACTTATTGGTTTAAGTGCGGGGATTTTTTTTGTTCGGTGCCGGTTTTGTAAATTTCTTCCTTTTTGGGGCGCTCCCGCTGGTGAGCGCTTTTTTTTGTGGTTTTTTTCGGGCCAAGCTATGGCGGCTAGGTTTTAAGGGAAGGAGGTGTTGAAGAATAAGTAGGGACAGACGGTGCTTGATGCGATGTAACGAAAAATGAGAGGAGGAAGAGGCTGATGAGCTTCGCTAAGAAATTGAAGTTGAGTTGTTTACTGATAATGTTATTAATTCTCATGTTGAGCAGCAATGGGTATGGATATGATATTACGGATAAATTTTCCATCGGCGGCATCATCGCCGGTGAATGGCAGTATGAAAGCCTTAGTGATGCCGAAGGATTTGACAGTGAGGGAAGGGGCGCTCTGGTCTTTCAACCGGAGGTCAGTTTTAAGCCTACCGACAGCGACGAGGTTTTTGCCAAATTCGGATTCGGAGCGGGAAACGGTTTGATGGAAGAGGGGCAGTCCCCATTCATCCTGGCGCCATGGGCCGCGGACGTGCAGGATGACTACGAAGATATCAGCGGACGGAACCGGGACTACTTGTTGACCGCCTGGTATAAGCACACCTTTATTTTCGGCGATGACCACACCCTGGGCCTCACCGGCGGTATCATCGATGCCTGTGATTACATGGATGAAAACGCCTTTGCCAATGACGAATTCACCCAGTTCATGAACGAAGCCCTGGTGAACGGCCCCAACGCCTTTCTGCCTTCATACGACATCGGCGGCGCGGTGGAATGGCAACTGGAAGGTTTTTCCATAAAAGGCGTGGTCATGGCCCTTGGAACCAACGGAGAAGAGGGTGAATTCGATGAACCCTATAACTTTTTCGGTATCCAGTTGGGATACACCGTGGATTTCGGACTGGGCGAAGGGAACTACCGGCTGATCGTGGACGCCACCAGCGATGATTTTAGCAACGTGGCCGGCACCAAAAAGGAACGGATGAGTGCGATTCTTTTTTCCTTTGACCAGCAGTTTGGAGAAGTCCTGGGAGCCTGGGTGCGGTTCGGCTTTCAGGACGACGAGGCGGCCATCGATTATAAGGATATTTACACCGGTGGTTTGAATATCAGCGGAAATCTTTGGGGTCGTGAACAGGACAATATCGGGCTGGGGTATGGCCACTTACGGGGCGGCAATCTGGACGTGGACCACACGGATGTGTTCGAGGTTTACGGACGGTTTGCTTTAAACGATATTTTCGCCATTACCGGCGATATTCAGTACATGAAGGATTCCATGGAAATCGGCGAGAGCCCCAGCGGCTGGATTTTCGGGTTGCGGGCCACGGCCGAATTCTAAAGGATTTTTGATTTAGGCCTAAGATAACTCTCCTCCTAGGCCTGAGAGGCAGGGCATGTTTCATGTAATCGAATCTGCCCTGTCCTCTCACTTTTACAATTATTATTACTAAAGTTTCACCGTTTTTGAACCTTTTCCAATTTTTCCAGCCAGTTCCGCGCATTTTTTTTATTATGCGCAGAGAATTTTGGCACGAAAAATGAAAATTTTTTCAATTTTTATGCCAATAAATTCAACTAGTTATTTAACTTTTTACCCTTGAAATTCGCTCCATCTCGTGATAGGATTCGATAACAA
>ADZZ01000044.1 GCA_000179315.1 delta proteobacterium NaphS2 | reverse complement strand
TTTGCCGGCGTTGACATAATAATCGTTTGTGACAGCTGGTTCGGAAATAACGGCCTGTTCAAACCCCTCCGCACTAAACTCGGAAATTTTGTTCATTTGCTTTCAAGATTACGTTCCAATACCGTACTGTACTCCATCCCCAAGATCGGTTCTTCCAAAAAGCCGGGAAGACCCAAAAAATATGGCAGCAGGTTGGGTTCGTGCGCTGAAATGGCGGCGGCATTCATGGCGTACGCTTCAACCTATCACGTCTTCCTGTACGGAAAATACCGTGAAGTCAACGCATACTCCCAAATCGTTATGCTCAAAACACTCAAGTGCCCTGTCCGGGTTGTCTGGGTCTTTCGAAAAACACAGTGGATCGCAATCTTCTCCACGGACTTGAAGCTGTCGGTTGAGCAAATTATCGAGTATTATGGGGCCAGGTGGAAAATCGAGTCGGGTTTCAAGGAGATCAAGCAAGACATTGGAAGCAGCAAAAGCCAAACCCGCAATGCACAGGCAGTGATCAATCACATCAATTTTTCCATAATGGCCGCAACAATCATTTGGATCTATGGTTCACGGCTCGAAAACATTCCCGAACGCAGGCACAAGGTCAAGGGTCGCAACAGTTTCGCCTTTTCCGACCTGAGACATATCATCGCTAAGTCCGCATTGAGCGATGATTTTCATGCCGTTTGCAACCAAGACAACAAACTGCCCCGAAAATCTTTCCTGGAGGCGTTGCTGCGCATGGTCGGCTGATCAAGCCGGGGGCATTTTCTGTGAAACTTCAGTTTTCTATATCCTCGCGGGCGATACTCTGATGCGTATTACAATCAACAATGAGAACATCGAGAAAAAGCTGCAAAAAATATGGGATCGGATTTCCCATAAGGTTCATGATGAGGTCGATTTCTTCATTTCTTACCACAATTTTTCGACCTGATAAGATGAGGAAGATGTATTCTCTTGCAATCTCTTTGTCGAACAGGTCGAGGGTTTCTTTCTTTAGATCATCCAGTTTTCCGTCAATTCCAAAGACTTTTAGAAAGGTCGGAAGGTGCTCGGAACCCGAAACGATAAACCTTACGTCATAGGTCTTTCTTATGTCATCAAACCA
>ADZZ01000045.1 GCA_000179315.1 delta proteobacterium NaphS2 | reverse complement strand
TCACCCACAAAACCAGCCTTGCTTTTCATCCCCTCGCCGAATACCAGGTTTTTCGACCCGTATGAAGGTTGCACCTTTTGCAGTCCCCCATGTGATCCCTGAGCGCTTTCAGCGAGTCAAAGGAAGGTGAAGGGGAAGGTGAAGCGGTTTCGGGGGTTGAGGGCTTTTTTTTGTCCGGTCTATGCTCGATGAAATCCAAAGCCTCTTTTTGAAGCATGGGCGGTTCAAGACCCATCTCCCGGCAGGCGGAGATCAGCCGTTTGGTTTCAAAAAAGATCTCTTTTAGTTCTTCTTGAATGGTCAAAAAATTTTATCCTTCAGTGCTTTGGCCCGATCCAGAATAAGGTGCGCCACATCGGTTTTTGCCATGAGGGGCGAATCCTCAACATGGCCGTCGGCATAGATGATTTTGACGGCATTGGTATCGGTTTGAAATCCGGCATCCTTTCTCGAAACATCATTTGCCACGATCATATCCAGATGTTTGGCGGTGATTTTCTTTTGCGCATTATTAAGGAGATCTTCGGTTTCCGCGGCAAACCCCACCCAGTATGGCGGGGTGGTCCTTCTTGGTCTTCCCCAGAAGTGCCAGAATGTCAGGATTTTTGACCAGTTCAAGGGAAAGGGTTGCCGCTCCCTTTTTCAGCTTTTGATCAGACGTCTCTTTGGGTCTGTAGTCGGAAACGGCCGCGGCTTTGATAATGATATGGCACCCCGACCGATGATCCAAAACAGCCGCTTTCATCTCTTGTGCGCTTTTGACGGGGCAGAAAGCCACGCCCGCGGGAGGTTTTAGGGTCGTCGGGCCGCTGATGAGAACCACCTCGGCGCCCCTTTGCACCGCGGCGTTTGCGAGCGCGTACCCCATTTTGCCCGATGAGCGATTGGTGATGAAGCGGACCGGATCCATGTACTCCGTGGTGGGGCCGGCGGTCACCATGACCTTCAGTCCCGCAAGATCCGGTTCCGACAGGAGGATCAGGGCGCGTTCAAGAATGTCTACGGGATCCGGCAAACGGCCCGGCCCGTCGCTGCCGCAGGCCAGATCGCCGCTGTCCGGGGACAAGACCAAAACCCCCCTTTTTTTGAGAAGCCCCAGGTTGTCCTGCACCGCCGGATTCAGGAACATGCGATCGTTCATGGCCGGACAAAGCAAGATCTTGGCGGTGGCGGCCAGAAGGCAGGTGGAGAGAAAATCGTCACCGATGCCGTGGGCCATCTTCCCGATGATGTTGGCGGTAGCGGGTGCAATGATGATGAGGTCCGAATCCTGGCCGCAGCGGATGTGATCCATGGGGGTTTCTTCCCGCCCGAACATGCGGGTG
>ADZZ01000046.1 GCA_000179315.1 delta proteobacterium NaphS2 | reverse complement strand
AACATTGAAAACAATCTGTCATATTTGAAACTTCCCTTTATTCGGGATCATTACGACCCCATGGCCAAAGAAGCGGCCCGGAAAAACTGGGCGCATGTGCAGTATGTTGCCAAGCTCATCGAGGGGGAAGCCTCTTTCAGGCAGGACCGCGCCACAAAAAGGCGTATCCGGTTCGCCAGGTTCCCGGTCATCAAAACCCTGGACCAGTTTCAATGGAACTGGCCGCAGAGCATCAACCGTCTTGAGATTCAGGATCTTTTTCGATTGAAGTTCATCGACAAAAAGGCCAATGTGATTTTCCTGGGAAGTGTAGGCGTTGGAAAAACTCATCTGGCATCCGCACTCGGCTACAACGCCTGTCTGGAAGGATATTCCGTCCTGTTTACATCCGCCATCGATGTGATCAACACCCTTTCCGCGGCCCACGCTGCCGGACACCTGAAGCGGGAACTCAAAAAGTACACGAAACCGTCTCTTCTGATTCTCGATGAACTGGGCTATCTTCCCATTGACAAGAAAGGGGCCGATCTCCTGTTTCAAATTATCAGCCTTCGATACGAACAGGGCGCCATGGTCATCACTTCCAACCGTGCATATCAAGACTGGTCTGAAATCTTTAACAACGATGCAACGCTTACGTCCGCCATCCTCGACAGGCTCTTACACCATGCCGAAACCGTTCTCATCAAGGGGAAAAGCTACCGAATGAAGGACACAATCGACGGTTAATCCTACAATCTTTTCAACTAGGGCCGGAGCCCTTTTCCGGGTTCCGGCCAACCTTAAAGGCTCCTCTAAATGACTGCATTTTCAAATCGCCGGTTTTTGTGCTTTTTCACGGAACCGCTGACACTGTATGGCATAACGGAAGAGGAACTCAAAATAATGAATGCTACGTGATGCCTTACTCTTCTAGCGGGTCATAGTCTTAGTCCATAGTCGCCGGATTGACTTAGGATGTGGACACAA
>ADZZ01000047.1 GCA_000179315.1 delta proteobacterium NaphS2 | reverse complement strand
CTCGCGAACATATCGCCGGACAGTGTCTCAGATCCTTGAAAAGCATGCTCCTGTTGAGACGATTAAAAACCCGCACCGCCGTATGCCGCTGCTTTTTGGGACGATCCTTATCATCCTTCAACCATCGGTCGATGGTTCTAATATAGGGGGCCAAAACAGGGTATGCTTGTCCAATCCTTGGCTTATAACCGCTGTATTCTCCCCGAAGAACCTTCTTAACTGTATTTTTGGAATGTCCCGTCTCCCGGGCAATTTGTTTTATGGCTTTGCCATAAACCCTATGTGCCGTCCGTATGTAGCTGTATTGATCCACCGTGAGCATTCTCCTTTCTGCCTCCAGCATAGGATTGATATTTAGCAATCCTTCTTACCAGAGGTCCACTCAGGGGGGTCAATTTTAGGTTGTCGTTTTGGCCTTTAGGGGGTCAGTTTTAGGTTAGCGAAACCACGATTAGGGAGCCTGATTTCCTTTTTGGCAAACGAAATGTCCCCCAGGGATATGAGGCTGATCTCTTTGGGTCTGAGACCGAGCGTGTATGCCAGATAGATCATGGCATTGCAGCGGATATCTTTGGGTCGTTCCCAGTGGAGACTGGAGAAGAGGCGACCAACTTCCTCGGGACGGAGGAATCTTGGAGGTTTTGCCCGGGCATAGAAAGGAGATCCCGTCAAGAAGGCAGAGAGGTCCCTTTGAAGGATGCTTCTTTGGTAGTACAGGTACTTTAGGAATCCGCGCAGAGCCCCCCTGTGCATGCGCTGTGATTGAGGGCTGTATCCGGCGTTGTAGTGATTCAAAAACGCATCGACTTGGTCGATGTTGAGTGTTGAAAGATCGTCGGTGTGCAGGTATTGATGGAAGGCCATCAAGACGTTCCGGCAGGTACGGATCATGCCTTGGGTCACGTTTCGGGTGTCTCTGTAATGGGTCAGGTATTCTTCATGGGTATCGGGTAATACCTCGCGGGGTTTTCTCACTGGCGCATCGAGTTGATTATTTTCATAGAGGTATCGTGCCAGCCCTCTGATCGGGACCAGGCTGAGCGATTTAAGCTCTGATTTGGATTCAAAGGTCTTGAGATTCTTGTATGAGAACAGGTCACTCAGAGCCATGTTGGAAGCATTGGCAAACGCGATCCAGTGTTTCAGGATGAATCGATAGAGCACGATGGTGTGGGGACTGTACTGCAGGGAAGTCATCCACTGGAGATACGCATCGACTGCCAAAGACAGGTCGTTTGTGGTTTGGCGTTTCATGGATGTTCCTCCCGGGATGCATCTGCAGCCATCTGTATAAGTGATTGCCGATACGCTTTGAGGGTATGGACCGTCTCGACGAAAGAGGTGCTTTCGCATGTCATGACCATGTCAATGGTGTTGAAGTTTCTTTCACAGCGAAAGCATCTGGCCAGGTTGGTTTTTGGATTTGTGGCGGTGTGAAACTCACCGCAAAGGGGGCAGAGGAATCGGAACTGACCTTCACTGATCTTGGACGGGATTTTGAGGCGATTTTCTATCAAGGCATTGATGGGGATGTGATTGCGCAGTTCAAACAGTTCGTTTTGGGTGAAGCGTTTCATGGGTCCTCCTTGTCATGGCTATCGGTTTTGCTGAAGCGGCCGGGGAAATGGGCGCAAGGCGTACATGCCATTTTTCCTTGTGAAAGCCTATAGGGTCCTATTTTGCAATCATCACGAAAGAGCGTATAAGCTTTTGAAATATATTCGGATCAAAGATTTGACGCGTCCATCTTTGCAATCACCCTGAAAATGTCCATAACCGGATGATACCCATGTTAAAACAGGATTTAATGCGTCCATTTTTGCAATCATCATTTACCAGGAGGGGAAACCTTCCAAAATGGCCCGGAAACAGGATTTAGAGGAGATGGCACACGACCTTCTTGGATGATCCATTCGGGTTGTCTCAGGTTTTTTGTAGAAGATGAGATAATG
>ADZZ01000048.1 GCA_000179315.1 delta proteobacterium NaphS2 | reverse complement strand
AGTTCCTCGGCCCGGAAGCACCCTTGAGCGCTCTGCACCGTGGTGCTCGCCCTTTCTGACGAACTTTTTCCGGATGCCCTTTATGCCCTGCAATTACGTATACTTCGTCGCACTCTACTACCCCACTGACTTTACATCCCGGCTTCCTTGCAGCGATTTCGCTCCGAAGCAAAATAGTCATCCTGTGGGCGACATCCGGATTAAGGTCCAGCTCCGCGGCGATTTGCCTGTTGGATAGGTTTAGTCCCATGAGGTATAACATGACGATCCATACTCTGATGGGATGGTGTTTTCTTGCCAGAATGGTACCCGTAAAATCGTTGAAACGGCAACCGCAGTTATTGCATTTATAGTTCCGACAAAGCGGAGCATTACGTTTGTGACCGTTCTTTTTGACCCGGTTTGAGGTACATTTTGGACAACAAATACCACATGGCCACTTCTTTTCTCTGAAGAATTCGTAGCACTTAGCGGGGTCGATGAGTTCAAGGATTCCAATCTCCGGATTTGTAGACGATTTTGTGGTCATGGCTATCTGCATATTTAAGTGGACAGAAAGCCATCTTATTTATACCAAATCTGAAGAAATTCCCAGCGAAAATGACTTTTTCAATCAAATTATTTACAGCACGGGAAATCGTCGTATGAGCCAAAAGAGATAGAGCCATGATCAGACAATCCAAAAAAGATGCCATTTTGGAACTGAAAAATACCGGTATGAGTTTGCGCAAAATCGCCCGAACGCTCAAGGTCAGCCGAAATATGGTTTCGCTAACCTAAAACTGACCCCCTAAAGGCCAAAACGACAACCTAAAATTGACCCCCCTGAGTGGACCTCTGGTAAGAAGGATTGCTAAATATCAATCCTATGCTGGAGGCAGAAAGGAGAATGCTCACGGTGGATCAATACAGCTACATACGGACGGCACATAGGGTTTATGGCAAAGCCATAAAACAAATTGCCCGGGAGACGGGACATTCCAAAAATACAGTTAAGAAGGTTCTTCGGGGAGAATACAGCGGTTATAAGCCAAGGATTGGACAAGCATACCCTGTTTTGGCCCCCTATATTAGAACCATCGACCGATGGTTGAAGGATGATAAGGATCGTCCCAAAAAGCAGCGGCATACGGCGGTGCGGGTTTTTAATCGTCTCAAACAGGAGCATGCTTTTCAAGGATCTGAGACAACTGTCCGGCGATATGTTCGCGAGGCAAAATTGAGATTGGGCGTTAGTGGTCGTGAGGTATTTATACCATCAGATCCACAGACCGGCGTCGAAGCCGAGGTGGACTGGGGAAACTGCATTGCCATTTTAGGGGGTGTCGAAACACGGCTGAAACTCTTTTGCATGCGATCCAAATTTTCCGGAAAGCATTTGGTTCGGTGTTATCCCTGCGAGCGGCAACAGG
>ADZZ01000049.1 GCA_000179315.1 delta proteobacterium NaphS2 | reverse complement strand
AATTGGGATTCGGAGCAAAGTATGGGCATTAATCCAGCAAACCCACATCTCCAGGCAAGAGATTTCAAACGACTTCCACTTTTGAGGAAATAACGCGGAAAGAGCCTGAAAGAAGTCTTTTGAGGCCGCTCAATAAAAAAGGCGGCAGGAATTCGAATGGCCGCATGACGACCCGGCACAGAGGGGGGGGGCACAAACGGGCCTATCGGCTCATTGATTTCAAGCGGGACAAGGACGGCATTCCGGCCAAAGTTGCGGCTATTGAATATGATCCCAATCGATCTGCGAACATAGCACTCTTGCATTATGTGGATGGCGAAAAACGGTA
The DNA here is from genome assembly GCA_000179315.1 of delta proteobacterium NaphS2. Lineage (GTDB taxonomy): Bacteria > Desulfobacterota > DSM-4660 > Desulfatiglandales > Desulfatiglandaceae > NaphS2. The sequence goes on along the minus strand of ADZZ01000049.1, from coordinate 19,990 downwards.
TATTCTTTCTCCCAAAAATCTCTCTGTGGGTGATATGCTGATGTCAGGGGAAAACTCGGAGATTCGTATCGGCAATGCACTTCCGCTTAAAGTAATTCCCTTGGGAACGCACATTCACAATATAGAATTGAACATCGGGCACGGCGGACAAATGGCAAGAGGTGCCGGCAGCTATTGTCAGTTGATGGCAAAAGAAGGACGCTACGCACAAGTCAAACTCCCCTCCGGTGAGGTTCGGCTTATTCCTTTGGCGTGTAAGGCGACTATCGGTCAGGTGGGTAACCTGGAGCATGAAAATATCTCCATTGGAAAAGCCGGCCGGAAAAGATGGCTGGGGAAAAGACCCCACGTGAGAGGTGTCGCCATGAATCCGGTTGACCATCCCCATGGTGGCGGAGAAGGAAAGTCATCCGGCGGTCGACACCCGGTAACACCCTGGGGCGTACCCACCAAAGGATACAAGACAAGGGTTCGTAAGAGTAGTGACAGATTTATTGTTAAACGCCGTTCCAGATAAGTTTGGTTAAGGTTTAAGATTTTTCATTTTAGTAGATAACTGGGAAGAGGAGGAGATGCTTTGCCAAGATCTCTCAAAAAAGGGCCGTTTGTTGATGATCATTTGCTGAAAAAGGCAGAGGAAGCAAGAGGAACAATGAGTCGTAAGATCATAAAGACCTGGTCTCGCAGGTCCACAGTGCTTCCCGAATTTGTTGGCCTGACTTTTGCGGTGCACAACGGTAAAAAATTTCTGCCCGTATTTGTTTCAGAGGACATGGTTGGGCACAAATTGGGAGAATTTGCACCAACACGGACCTTTTACAGCCATGCAGGGGACAGGAAAAGCAAGCTGAAAGGGTAACGGTAACAACCTGGGCATTTTTGAGCACTGGGCCTGGAAATTTGACTTTAGCTTCATGAAACCGGGAAAAGATGTAGCCTGATTTCAAGTGATTGAAAGATTTGTGAGATTGAATATGGAAATCAAAGCAGTTGCAAGGTTTGTGAGGATCTCTCCACAAAAAATTCGTTTGATTATGTCGCAAGTTAGGGGAGAGAAGGTTGAAGATGCATTGGGGTTGCTGACCTTTGCACCACAAAAGGGCGCCAAAATCCTCAAAAAACTGGTCGATTCTGCGGTTGCAAATGCGCAGGAAAATTCGGATATGGATGTGGACAATCTCTACATTTCAAAAATTTATGCAGATGAAGGTCCAACGCATAAAAGGTGGCGTCCCAGGGCATTGGGGCGTGCTACGAAGATCCTGAAAAGGACCAGCCATTTAACCGTTGTTTTAGATGAGAAATCATAAACTTGATGTTGTTTAAGTAGAAAAGGGTCTCTTGAACACGCTGGAGGTGAATATTGGGACAAAAAGTTCATCCAATCAGTTTTAGATTGGGAATCATCAGGAATTGGGATTCAAGGTGGTATGCTGGAAGTCAGTACAGCACCTTTGTCTACGAAGACTTTAAGATTCGAGAGTTCTTGAAAAAGCGCGTTTATCAGGCGGGCGTGTCAAAAATTGAGATCGAAAGAGCTGCAAGCAAGGTACGCATCCGCATGCATACTGCCCGACCCGGGATTGTGATCGGAAAGAAGGGCGTTGAAATCGAGAAAACAAAACGTGATCTCGAAAAAATGATCAAACGCGATGTGATCCTTGATATTCAAGAAGTGCGAAAAGCGGAAGTCGATGCCCAACTGGTTGCCGAAAATGTTGCCACGCAATTGGAACGACGGGTGGCGTTTCGACGGGCCATGAAAAAAAGTGTGACTTCCGCACTGCGTTTCGGTGCCCAGGGTATAAAAATTGCCTGCGCCGGCAGGTTGGGTGGTGCAGAGATGGCGCGGAGGGAATGGTACAGGGAAGGTCGTGTACCACTTCACACAATCCGGGCGGATATTGATTACGGATTCGCGCAGGCATATACCACTTATGGTGTTATTGGTGTGAAAGTAACGATTTTTAAGGGTGAAATTTTGCCTGAGAAGAAACAGAAAGTAGGAATACCCGATGCTTAGCCCAAAGAAAGTCAAATATCGAAAAAGGCAGAAGGGCCGCACCAAAGGAAAGGCGATGCGGGGGGGTACACTGGATTTCGGGGAGTTTGGATTGCAGGCGACGGAGTGTGGCCTGATGTCTGCTCAGCAGATAGAATCCGCCAGGATCGCGGTAACCCGCCATGTTAAGCGTGGTGGCAAAGTGTGGATCAGGATTTTTCCAGACAAACCTGTTGGGAAAAAGCCGCTTGAAACCAGGATGGGAAAAGGAAAAGGTGCACCGGACGGCTGGGTTGCCGTCGTCAAGCCGGGCCGCATTCTGTATGAACTGGAAGGTGTTTCAAAGGAAGTGGCGGGTGAAGCATTTCGTCTTGCCGGACACAAACTTCCTTTTGCCACCAGATTCGTCAGCAGGAGAGGATAAATTATGAAGGCCACGGAACTTAGAGAACTGAGCCTTGAAGAGCTTAAAGAGCGGGAAAAAGAAACGGGACAGGAAATCTTTAACCTGCGGTTTCAAAAGGCCACCGGACAGCTGGGTAACACGGCTATGATACAAAAGACCAAGAAAGATTTGGCACGTGTAAAAACGGTGATCAGGGAAATGGAAATTACTGGTGCTAGCAAATAACGTGAGGGTGTGATGGCAGAGCGTGGACAGCAAAGGAAACTGGTTGGCACGGTTACCAGTAATCAAGCAGATAAAACCGTTTTGGTAATGGTTGAGCGGCTGACGAAACATATGACCTATGGAAAGTACATTCGCAAACGGTCCAAATATATGGCCCATGACCCCCAAAACAGTTGTGATATTGGTGATAAAGTAAGAATTGTTGAAAGCCGTCCCATCAGCAAACGCAAAAGATGGGCTGTAGCTGATATTATCGAGAAGGGGAATATTGCGGTTTAGTATTTCGCGATATTGATTCATCGGAGCTGAGCAGATGATACAGACTGAAACAAGATTAAGAATTGCTGATAATTCCGGAGCCAAGGTTGTCTCCTGTATAAAGGTTTTGGGTGGATCCAAAAGGCGGTATGCATATGTCGGGGATATCATCGTCGTGGCTGTAAAAGAGGCAATGCCCAATTCCAAAGTGAAGAAGGGCGACGTGGTAAAAGCCGTAATCGTCAGAACGGCGAAGGAGATCAGAAGGTCTGATGGATCTCATATTAAATTTGACGATAACTCCGCAGTCTTGATTAACCAGCAGAGTGAACCGATCGGCACGAGAATTTTCGGACCGGTTGCAAGAGAATTGAGAGGTAAGAATTTTATGAAAATAATTTCTCTTGCGCCTGAGGTTCTTTAAGAGGTGTAAGGTTTCTTTTTTTGCGGGACTCGGAATTATTTTGCAGGAGTAATTGGCGTGCGGAAAAAACATCCTAGAATAAAGAAAAATGACAAAGTCATTGTGCTTGTTGGAAAAGAAAAAGGGAAGATCGGCACGGTGTTAAGGGTTGATGTTGATAAGGAAAGATTGATTGTTGAAAAAGTCAACATGATCAAAAGGCATTCCAAGCCGAACCCGCAGATGGGACAGGGCGGCATTGTTGAAAAGGAAGCACCTCTCAAGATTTCAAACGTGATGCTTGTCTGTGACAAATGCGCTGAACCGTCGCGAATCGGAAAAAGGGTCATGGAGGATGGGTCGAGAGTGCGCGTCTGCAAAAAATGCGGAGAGCCGTTGGATAAGTAGGCGGGGAATCGGGCTATATCTTCGTGGCCTTGAATCTCTTTTTCCGTGCTATGATTCAACCGAATTTTTTCAGGGTTCGAAAAAAACCGAGCCTGAAACCTTGGAGGGTTAATCGTTGTCTCGATTGAAGGAAAAATATAATTCTGAAGTGGTGCCTGCTTTGATAGATGAGTTCAAATATTCAAGCAGCATGGCGGTACCTCGAATTCAAAAAGTCGTGCTGAACATGGGGCTGGGGGAAGCGATCCAGAACATAAAAGTCCTTGATGCCGGTGTCAATGAATTGAGCCTCATTGCCGGTCAAAAGGCGGTTGTGACCAAGGCCAAAAAATCCATCGCCGGTTTCAAACTGAGAGAAGGGATGCCCATCGGGTGTATGGTAACCTTAAGGCGGGATCGCATGTATGATTTTCTGGACAAACTTTTTAATGCTTCACTGGCACGTGTGCGTGACTTTCGGGGAATTAAAGGGAAAGTTTTTGACGGCAGAGGCAATTGCAGCATCGGCATAAAGGAATTTATCGTTTTTCCTGAGATCGATTACGACAAGGTTGAAAAAATGAAAGGCTTGAACATTAGTATTGTCACCACGGCTGAAACGGATGAAGAGAGCCGATTTATGCTGAAGCTTTTGGGGATGCCTTTCCGGAACTAAAGGTGATTTATTGAATGAGGGGGTTATTTTGGCTAGGAAGTCGCTGATTGTAAAAGCCCAAAGGAAACCAAAGTTTTCGAGTCGTCAGTACAATCGTTGTCCCATATGTGGGCGGCGAAGGGCTTATCTAAGGAGATTTGGGATTTGCCGAATCTGTTTCAGAAACATGGCCTCAAGAGGAGAACTCCCTGGGGTGGTTAAATCGAGTTGGTAGATTTTGTAATTTTGCAGCCCGGCATTTTTCGGACCGGGTCATGGTAATCACGGGCGAGGTGAATAATGAGTATGACGGATCCGGTTGCTGATATGCTGACGCGTATTCGAAACGCGCTGCGGGCAGCACATGAAATTGTTAATATTCCAAGTTCCACGTTGAAAATCAATTTGGCCAATGTTCTAAAGGCGGAGGGGTATATCAAGAACCTTCGAATCATTTCGGATGGTCAGCACCGATACATCAGGCTGTTTTTGAAATTCGACAAGAACGGCGTTCCCGTTATTGAAGGACTGAAGCGGATTAGCAAGCCAAGTTGCCGTGTATATGCGGGTTATGACGCAATTCCTGAAGTACTAAACGGGTACGGCGTGAACATCGTTTCGACCTCTAAAGGGATCATGACGGATCGAGAAGCGCGTAAGCAAAAAGTGGGTGGGGAAATTCTCTGCGCTGTTTGGTAGATTCTGCAGATATTACAAAATGCAAAAGTCCGGAGGTTATTGATGTCACGCATAGGTAAACGGCCCATCCCCATAACAAAGGATGTTGAAGTGAAAATGGATGGCGATACGGTGACCGTAAAGGGGCCGAAAGGCATCCTGCAGCGCCCCATACATGAAAAGGTCGGCATTGAGATCAAAGATGATAATATTTTGGTTTCAGCGAAAGACGATCACAGGGAAACGCGGGCACTTCACGGTCTTTATGGTGCCCTTATATTGAACATGGTCACCGGTGTAACCAAAGGGTTTGAAAAAGCCTTGGAAATCGTGGGGGTTGGATACCGGGCCGAAATTAACGGTAGAACAGCCATATTTAACCTGGGATATTCGAATCCCATTAATTTTGAACTCCCAGACGGCATCGACGCAAGTATTGACAAGAATAAGGTTGTGCTGTCGGGGATTGATAAAGAATTATTGGGCAGGACAGCCGCCAAAATTCGAAGTCTGCGAAAGCCCGAGCCTTATAAGGGTAAAGGGGTCAAATATGTGGATGAAATGATTCGTAGAAAAGCGGGTAAGGCTGGAGCTGCCAAATAATAAGGATCGCACGAACAAGAGTGAAAGGGTTTCCGAAATGGGTGCCGAAAGCAGCGGAAATAGAAGAATTAAACGTAAAATGCGTGTCAGAAAGCGCGTCAAAGGAAGCTCTGAAAGGCCTCGCTTATGTGTTTTCAGGAGCGCAAAGCATATCTATGCACAATTGATTGATGATACGAAAGGTCAAACGCTGGTTGCAGTGTCTTCTCTGTCAAAGGATCTGGCGTCTGATATCGCGGGAAACGGCGGCAACAAGAAAGGGGCCGCTGTCGTGGGCAAAGCCATTGGGGCTGCAGCATTAGCTAAAGGGATAAAGAGGATTTCATTTGATCGAAATGGCTTTTTGTACCACGGACGTGTGGAATCCCTGTCAAAAGCAGCGAGGGAAAGCGGTCTTCAATTCTGATGCGGCTGGTCTTTAGCGAGGTGCAAGAAGGGTTTTTTGGGTTCCTCATTCACTTTGGAAAAAATGGATATGCGGGACATAAATGCGGTTACTGACAAAAGGTAGGGGAGAATTCCATTGTTTGAAGGAGATGATGAAGTTCAGCTAATTGAAAAGGTGGTCCACATCAATCGAGTAGCAAAGGTTGTAAAGGGTGGCCGGCGGTTCAGTTTCAGTGCCATTGTTGTTGTAGGTGATGGCAATGGGGCGGTTGGGTTTGGACTTGGAAAAGCAAATCAGGTACCTGAGGCGATCAGAAAAGGTATTGAAAGGGCGAGAAAAGATATGACCCCTGTCAGTTTGCATGAGTCCTCCATTCCCTATGAAGTTGTTGGAAAATGGGGAGCGGGTCGTGTTCTTCTAAAGCCGGCAGGGCCTGGTACGGGATTGATCGCCGGCGGTGGCGTCCGCGCAGTCCTAGAGGCGGCCGGCGTACAGAACATTCTTACAAAATGTCTGGGTTCCCATAATGCACACAATATCGTAAAGGCAACCATAAAGGGATTAAGGTCCTTGCGGGATCCTGCCGAAATCATGGCCCGAAGGGGAAAAGTTTTGGAAAACGGAAGCGATGTGCCTGAGGATGCGACGGTTCAATAAATTTTGAATAATGGAAATGGGTTACCCATTGAATTCGTTTCCAATGCTTTTGTAAGTGAGCCTGAAATTATGGAAGAGACAATCAAAGTTACCCTTGTCAAAAGTGGCATTGGTCGGAGTAAGAAAATTCGAGATACCCTAACAGGGCTTGGTCTGACCAAAATGAGAAAAACGGTTGAATTGAAAAATACGCCAGCAATCAGAGGCATGATCCGGAAAGTCTCGTTCCTGGTGCAGGTTGGTTGAATGAGGATGGGAAAAGGTAATGAAAATTAATGAGCTTTCACCCGCTGAAGGGTCAAGACGTGGACGAAAAAGAGTTGGCAGAGGCCCCGGCTCAGGACATGGTAAAACCAGCTGTCGCGGGCATAAAGGGCAGAAATCTCGTTCAGGCGGGAAGGTTCGTCCGGGTTTTGAAGGGGGGCAGATGCCCATTCACCGGCGGCTGCCAAAGCGCGGATTCAAGAATCCTTTTCGAAAAGAATACAGTGTTGTGAATGTGGGTGATTTGAGTCGCTTTGAGCCCAACACGCAACTTGATCCGGATGCATTGAAAGAAGCCGGACTGGTGTGGAAGATGCTGGACGGCGTAAAATTGCTTGGGGACGGAGAAATTTCTCATCCTCTGGTCGTTAAGATCCACAAAATAAGTCATTCGGCGAGAGAAAAAATCGAGGGTGCCGGGGGCAGGGTGGAAATTCTCTAGTTAGCTCGGCCTTGCGCTAGCGTGATGGTCTCCCTAAAAAACCAAATTGCGAGATGATTGAATGATCGGTGGCCTGCAGAATATCCCCAAGATTCCGGAGTTGAAGAAGAAGATTCTGTTCACTCTGATGATGCTCGCTGTTTATCGCGTCGGCTGTCATATTCCGACCCCCGGAATAGATGGGGCGGCACTGGCAGCGTTTTTTGGCGCCAGACAGGGAACGCTTTTTGGGCTGTTTGACATGTTTTCCGGCGGTGCCTTGAGCCAGATGTCGGTGATGGCGCTTGGTATTATGCCCTATATCAGTGCATCCATTATTCTGGAATTGATGACGGTGGTGGTTCCCTATCTTGAAAAGCTGAAAAAGGAAGGGGAACAGGGGCGAAAAAAGATCACGCAGTACACCCGATATGGAACCGTTATTCTGAGTGTGATACAGGGTTTTGGTATCGCAGTGGGGCTTGAGAACATGAGCAGTCCCGGAGGCGTGATGGTGGTGCCCGTGGGGGGATGGGGATTTCGCATTTTGACCGTCATAACCCTGACCGCCGGGACCTCCTTTCTCATGTGGCTGGGTGAGCAGATTACGGAAAGAGGTATTGGAAACGGTATTTCTCTGATCATTTTCTCCGGTATCGTAGCCCGGTTTCCCGTTGCCGTGATGAACAGCTTCCGGCTCATGGGAACTGGTGAGTTGACGCCTTTCTTTATGGCCCTTATCGTGGCGCTCATGATTGTGGTGGTCGGGATCATCGTGTTTGTGGAGAGAGGGCAGCGAAGGATTCCCGTTCAATATGCCAAGCGGGTGGTCGGCCGGAAGATGTATGGGGGACAGACGACACATCTCCCCTTGAAAATCAATACGGCAGGTGTTATTCCGCCCATTTTTGCTTCTTCCATCATCATGTTTCCGGCAACCATTGCGAATTTTTTGAGCGTTGAGGAGTATCCTTGGTTGCAGCACATTGTGAATGCATTGGCGCCCGGGCACATTGTTTACACATTGATTTATGTGACGTTTATTTTCTTTTTCTGCTATTTTTATACGGCTGTTCATTTTAATCCGGTGGATGTGGCGGATAATATGAAACGGTCCGGAGGATTCATTCCGGGTATCAGGCCCGGGAAAAATACGGCGGAGTATATTGACCGCGTCTTGACGCGACTGACTTTTTCCGGCGCCATATATGTTTCGGCCATTTGTGTATTGCCCAACATTCTGATTTATCATTTGAATGTTCCCTTTTATTTTGGCGGTACCGCCCTTCTGATTGTGGTCGGTGTTGCAATGGATACCACAAACCAGATTGAGTCTCACATGTTGACACGCCATTACGAAGGTTTCATGAAGAAAGGCTTTGGCAAGTCGAGATAGTATTTTTTTGGGCCGAGAGTTTGAAGCAGATCTTCATGAACTCTCACAACGTTTTTCATGTGCAATGGAACCTGAACATTAACCCCCCAGGGCTACGATCATGGACGAAGATGAATCCATTGAAGTTCAAGGTGTGGTGATTGAGACGCTGCCGAACGCGGAATTCAATGTTGAACTGAAAAATGGACATCGGCTTTTGGGGCGCATTTCAGAGGAGATGAAACATAAATTTGTCACGATTTTGCCTGGTGATGTGGTGACAGTTGTTTTGTCCCCTGACGATTTAAACCTGGGACGCATCGTATGTAGAGCGTCTTCGTAAACGTTTTGTTTGGCGGATATTGAATTTTAAAATACGGGTGCGGCTATGAAAGTAAGACCATCGGTTAAAAAGATGTGTAAAAAGTGCAAGATCATTCGAAGACATGGTATTACTCGGGTGATATGTGAAAACCCTCGTCATAAACAGCGACAGGGGTAGTTTTTTCATCTTGGTGCAGTTCCCAAGAATAATTTTTTTGTGAACTGTTGTTAGAAAAAAGGCGTGATAGAGGAGCTAAAGATTGGCAAGGATCGCAGGCGTCGATTTACCAAAAGGAAAGAGGATAGAGATCGCTCTGACGTACATATACGGCATTGGGAGGACTTCTTCCCAGAAAATGCTTACCGAAGCAGGTATCAATTGGGATACCAAATCGGATGAGTTGACCTCTGAACAGATCGCCAGTATTCGAAAAATCATCGACGAAAAATATACCGTTGAGGGTGATCTCAGGCGAGAAGTGTCCATGAATATCAAGAGGCTTATGGACCTGGGCCTCTATAGAGGTTTAAGACACAGACGCGGGTTACCGGTCCGGGGGCAGCGAACCAGCACCAATGCCAGGACGAGAAAAGGCCCCAGAAGAGCTGTGGTGGGCAAACGGAAGTAAGAGAGAAATGAGGAAATAGAATGGCGAGAACCGAGAAAAAGAAAAGTCGGTCCAAGCGGGAGAAGAAAAACGTCCCGACGGGGATCGTACATATCCAGTCCACTTTTAATAATACCATCATCACCATTACGGATACGAGCGGCAATGTGATTGCCCAGTCCAGCGCAGGTCGGGGCGGAGTAAAAGGTTCGCGGAAAAGCACCCCGTTTGCGGCGCAAATTGCCGGTCGGGACGCGCTGAAAAAGGCCATGGAACAGGGGATGCGTGTGGCGGAAGTTCGCGTGAAAGGCCCCGGCGTTGGTCGGGAAGCCGCTCTTCGTTCGCTGCAGGTAGAAGGATTCACCGTGACGATGATCCGCGATGTTACGCCTATTCCCCATAACGGTTGTCGGCCTCCGAAAAGGCGAAGAGTTTAATTTATTTTTTATTGTCATAACTTAAAATAAGCACGTTTCAAAAAGCGAACATCGAACATAAAGATGGAAGGTAGGAGGGGCTAGCTTGGCCAGATATAGGGATTCTTCATGCAGGTTGTGCCGACGGGAAAATTTGAAACTTTTTCTAAAAGGAGATCGTTGCTACGGCGATAAATGTGCTTTTGAAAGACGGGCCTATGCGCCTGGGCAACATGGTCAGAGAAGAGGTGGAAAGCTCTCTGACTACAGCCAGCAGCTCAGAGAAAAACAGAAGGTCAAAAGAATTTACGGCATTTTAGAGAAACAGTTCAAGGGCTATTATTACAGGGCGGAAAGGCAAAAGGGGATTACCGGGACGAATCTTCTTTTATTGCTTGAAAGTCGGTTGGATAATGTTGTGTACAAGATGGGATTTGCCGCATCAAGAACACAAGCCCGTCAGCTGATCAGACATAACCACTTTCTGGTGAATCAGAAGAAAGTCAATATTCCTTCCTACCAGGTAAAAGTGGGTGATGTCGTTGAGGCAAAGGAAAAGAGCCGAGAAGTTTCCCAGATTATCGAGGCAATGGAGACAGTGGTCAGGCGGGGTGTTCCGGGCTGGATGGAAGTGGAAAAGGAAGCTTTCAAAGGGATGATGAAAGGGCTTCCAAATCGAGAGGATCTCACGATGCCGATTCAGGAACAGCTTATTGTGGAATTGTACTCGAAGTAGTGCAGTTTTTCTGAAACACTGCAGCGGGAGCATTTCAAATCTTGAATGAATCAATGGGGAGGCTTTTTTGACAGATTTAAAAAGCAGAAATTGGCGGGAATTGATTAAGCCGAAACGGATTGAAATCGATCAGGAAACCAATACAAGTACCTATGGTAAGTTTGTGTGCGAGCCGCTTGAGAGAGGTTTTGGGATTACGATCGGCAATGCGTTAAGGCGAATTCTGCTATCATCCCTTCAGGGAGCGGCGATCGTTTCCGTCAAGTTTGAAGATGTTGTTCACGAGTTCTCCAGTATGCCGGGTGTATTGGAAGATGTTACCGACATAATTCTTAATCTGAAGGAGATTAAACTAAAGACCCTTGATGTTGAAGAGGCCGTCATTAAAGTGAATCGGGAAGGTGAGGGAATCGTCACTGCAGGGGATATCGAGACGGACGGCTCTGTGGAGGTTCTTGAGCCCGTACAGCATATTGCCACTTTGAATAAGGAAGGCAAGCTGAACATGGAAATGGTTGTCAAGATGGGAAAAGGATATGTCCCTGCTGAGAGGCTGAAGGAAGAAAATACGCCCATCGGTGTTATCGCCATTGATGCGACATTTTCATGTGTAAAAAAGGTAAATTATGTTGTCACCAATTCCAGAGTCGGACAGGTCACGGATTATGACAAACTTACTCTGGAGGTCTGGACGGATGGCAGCGTTTTCCCTGAAGATGCTGTCGCTTTTGCGGCCAAGATTCTCAAGGAACAGATGAACCCGTTTATTAATTTCGAAGAGGAAATTGAACCCGTAGAGGAGGAAGAAGTCAGAGAAGACCAGGAGGTCAACGAAAATCTTTTCCGACCGGTTTCTGATCTGGAATTGTCTGTTCGTTCTGCCAATTGTCTTCAAAACGCCAAAATTAATCTGATTGGCGAGTTGGTTCAGAAGACAGATGCGGAGATGCTGAAGACCAAGAATTTTGGACGGAAATCGTTGAATGAGATAAAGGCCATTCTATCAGATATGGGCCTAAGCCTCGGAATGAAACTTGATTTTTTTCCACCTTCCCAGGAGTCGGATGATGAAGGGGAAAAAACAGATTCACCCGGGGGTGTAGAGATTTCCACAGGAACAGAGCAAATTGCTGATCCTGCAGTAGAGACAGCGGATGACGATTCTGGTGAAGAGCAAATGAAAACGACCGAAGAAGGTGACAAAGAGGATGAGGAACAGGGGAAAAACCGATGAGGCACAGAAAGGCTGGAAATCAGTTAGGGCGGAATACGAGTCACCGCAGGGCGATGCTGAGAAACATGGTTACTGCACTTCTCAAGTATGAGAAGATCGAAACCACTGATGCAAAAGCGAAGGCAATCAGACCGATAGCAGAAAAAATGATAACGCTTGCCAAAAGAGGCGATCTGCATGCCCGGCGTCAAGCGCTCAGTTATATGCAGGATAAAGAGGTCACTCACAGACTGTTTGATAAATTGAAGGATCGTTATTCAAACCGGGAAGGTGGATATCTCAGAATCGTCAAGAAAGGCTTTCGAAAAGGGGATGGCGCTTCTATTTCAGTCGTACAGCTGCTGTCAGACGACGAGGGGGATGCCGCTGCAAAAAATTGACCGTAGGGAAGAATTCTGATAACATAATATTGAAATTTTGCTACGGTATTTCGTTTTCATATTGAAGTGACGTCTTGAAGTGACGTCGGTATCATGTCAATAGGCTGAAAGCCGTCGCCAGGCTAAAAAAACAGGTTATGGAACCAAGCGGGAGAAACAATTGAAACCCTCTTGTCCGATTCGGGCAAGAGGGTTTTTTTCGGGAGCTGACTGTGAGTACTTTTGAACATAAGGACCTTCTTGGCATGGCGGCATTGTCCGCCGCTGACATTGGATTGATTCTGGATACCGCCGATTCCCTGAAGTCCATTTCTCTTAGGGATATCAAAAAAGCGCCAACGCTCAGAGGCAAGAGCGTGGTCAATTTTTTCTACGAACCAAGCACCAGAACAAAATCCTCGTTCGAAATCGCTGCAAAAAGACTCAGTGCGGACACTTTCAGTCTTTCGGCTTCAACCAGCAGTATGGTAAAGGGCGAGACGCTTCTGGATACGGTCAGAAATCTGCAGGCAATGAATCCGGATGTTATTATTCTTCGTCATTCTTCCAGCGGTGCTCCTCACGTGTTTGCCAAAAAACTTAAGGCCTCTGTGATTAATGCGGGTGACGGCATTAACGAGCATCCGACCCAGGCCCTCCTCGATCTTTATACCATTCGGGAGAAAAAGGGTGCCTTCAAGGGATTGAAAGTTGCGATCATAGGCGACATTGCGCATAGCCGGGTGGCGAGATCCGATATCATCGGTTTAGTCAAACTGGGCGCCCATGTGACGGTTTCAGGCCCCCCGACCCTGATTCCCAAAGAGATAGAGGCAATGGGCGTTTCCGTTTTCAATGATCCGGCAGTTGCCGTGCAAGGTTGCGACGTGGTCATGTTGTTGCGGGTTCAACTGGAGCGCCAAAGCAGACTTCTTTTCCCCAGTATTCGAGAGTACAGTTCCTTTTTTTGTCTCAATGAAAATATGTTAAAAGATGCCAAAGAAAACGTGATTGTGATGCATCCTGGTCCCTTGAATCGGGGAGTTGAGATTTCCAGTGGTGTTGCAGATGGTCCCCATTCCGTCATTTTAGATCAGGTGACCAATGGTGTGGCGGTACGAATGGCAGTGCTCTATCTTTTGATTGGAGGAGCGAAGAGTGATAACATTGATTAAAGGGGGTCAGGTGGTCAACCCCCGTTTGGGTACGGTAGAAAAAAAAGATCTGTTGATCGAAAACGGAATGGTTGCGCGGGTTTTCTCCAAGGGGGGATCGGGGGAGGTTTCAGGCGTTTCGATGACCATCGATGCAGCTGGTAAGGTTATTGTTCCCGGTCTGGTGGATATCCATACCCATTTAAGAGAGCCTGGATACGAATATAAGGAAACCATTGCCAGCGGCACAATGGCTGCCGTTGCCGGAGGCTATTCAGCGATGGCCTGTATGCCGAATACTTCACCTCCCAATGATTGTCGATCCGTTACCGAATTTATCATTGAACAGAGCAAACGAGCTGACAGGGCACGGGTTTATCCCATTGCCACCATATCAAAGGGACAGAAAGGAGAATCTCTGATTGATTTTTGTGAATTGGCTGCTGCCGGGGCTGTGGGCGTTTCCGATGACGGGTTTCCCGTGGTCAACAGTGAACTCATGCGTCGGGCTCTCGAATACGCCCACTATTGCGGACTGGCCGTTATCTCACATTGCGAAGACCCGAATCTGTCAAAGGGCGGCGTAATGCATGAGGGTGAAATTTCAACCCGGATCGGCTTGCCGGGGGTATCAGGGGCAAGTGAAGATATTTTTGTCTACCGAGAAATTTCACTTGCACGTTTGACCGGATGCCCAGTGCATATTGCCCATGTCAGTACCGGTGTTTCCGTCGAATTGATTCGTCACGCCAAAGAAGAGGGACTACCCGTAACCGCGGAAACCGCGCCCCACTACTTCACCTTGGATCATGGATTGCTGGTGACCTATGATACACGGTACAAAGTCAATCCGCCGCTAAGGACGTCCAAGGACGTGTCAGAAATCAGGAAAGGGCTTGAAGAGGGTGTTATTGATGTGATTGCCACGGACCATGCGCCCCATGACAGCCTTGAAAAGGAGGTGGAATTCGACAAAGCGGCATTCGGTATGATAGGGCTTCAAACGGCCCTTCCTTTGACATTGGAGTTGGTCCGAGATGGGGTTTTGACCCTTCCAGAAGCCATCTCAAAACTTTCAAGCAATGGCGCGGATATTTTGGGCGTTCCCGGCGGTGAGCTCAAAGAAGGTGCAAATGCGGATGTGGCCATCATCGACATGGAAAGTGAATACTGTTTTGAGGAAAGAGATATCCTCTCAAAAAGCAGAAATTCGCCTTTTCTGGGAAGAATGATGAAGGGTCGGTGTGACTTGACAATGGTTGGAGGAAAGATTGTCTACCAGCGGAACCTCTAAGATTCTCGTAGTTGATGATGAGGAAAGCATGCGGGAGTTCCTGGAAATCATGCTCGCCAGGGAAAACTACCATGTTGTTTCCGCCAGCGATGGGGAAGAAGCGATTCGGATTCTGGAAAAGGACCGTTTTGACCTGGTCATTACGGATATTCGAATGAAAAGTGTTGATGGGTTGGGCGTCTTAAGGAAAGTCAAGGCTGTGAGCCCGCAAACGGTGGTCGTTTTAATTTCCGCTTTTGCCACAGCCCAAACGGCTGTTGAGGCCATGAAAGAGGGTGCTTACGATTATATTCCCAAACCTTTCAAAGTTCATGATTTCAACCGTATTATTGCAGAAGCTCTGGAATCTTCCAGATCGGCCGTTCAGGCTGATGCATCCTCCACAAAAGAAAAACTTCATTTCGGATCTCTCATCGGTGAAAGTCCGCAGATGCGCAAGATCTATGATCTTATTCAGCGGGTTTCGGGAACCCGGACCAACATTTTGATCACCGGTGAAAGCGGCACCGGCAAGGAACTGGTGGCAAGGGCGGTTCACAAGCTGAGCGATCGCAAAGATCGGCCCATCGTGGTCATCAATTGTGCAGGGATTCCGGAAAATCTTATTGAGAGTGAGCTTTTCGGTTTCAAAAAAGGGGCTTTTACCGGTGCCCTGACCGACAGGGAAGGGTTGTTTGGCGTTGCGGACGGGGGGACGGTTTTTCTGGATGAGATCGGAGAATTTTCACCGGTGATCCAGGTGAAATTATTGCGGGTCATCCAAGACCGTACGTTTACGGCCGTCGGCGGCACCGATGCGAAAACGGTGGATGTCCGCTTCATTGCGGCCACCAACAAGAAGCTTGAAACAGAAGTGATTAACGGGAATTTCAGGGAGGATCTCTATTTTCGTCTGAACGTGATTACCATCGATGTCCCACCGTTACGGGAAAGAGATGGCGACATCCCTTTGTTGGCGCAGCATTTTTTGGAAAAATACTCCCTGGAAATGGAAAAGGATATTGGAAAGATTTCCGCATATGCCATGTCTATTCTTAAAAAATATTCATTTCCCGGCAACGTCAGGGAGTTGGAAAACATTGTGGAGAGAAGTGTGGCGCTGGAGACGTCAAATATCGTTCTACCGGAAAGCCTGACGCTATCGAACCTGCGCACGGCGGATGAACTTGTCGAAGCGGGGCAGAAAAGGCTTCTTGATTCCAACGGGATTCAACTGGACGAGGTGATGGCGGAAATTGAAAAAAGCTATGTGATGCAGGCTATGGAAATGGCCAACGGATCAAAACAGCGAGCGGCTGAGCTCCTGGGCATTAACCTGCGATCGTTGCGGTACAGGCTCGAAAAAATCTGATTTGAAAATCCACTTTCGAGTGTCGCAAAAGAGTGCCCAGGTTTCATGCCCTTGACGAAAGCATCTTACGGCACTCATTTACATAGGGCTTTGCGGGTGCCGGATTTTCCATGCTCTCAAAACAAAAAAGCGCTTTTTTAAACGCTCTCAGGTTCATGAGACTGAGTCCCTTACAGAGTTTCAGTTGGTCATTGTCAGGAAAAAATGCCAGCCCTTTATCAAGAACAGCAACTGATTCATTAAATGCCCTGTCTCGCTGTTTTAGCATGCCCAATCCCAGGTAGGCGCGATCGTTTGGTGCATATTCAAGGGACCTTTTGTATAGGCGTACTGCTGTTTCGTCTTTTCTAGGGATTGCATCAATTTTTGAATAATCCCCATGGCTGAAGGTCATGGCCAGTCGGGAAAGAAAATCAGCATTTGATTCGCGAAAGGCCTTTCCATCGGTCAATTCAATGGTTTCTGCAAAACCGGGCAGTGCCTCGTGGAAAGCCGATCTCAGTTCCCTGCCAAATGCGAATATCATTTCTCTAGTTAAACGAGGGTCCGTTTCAAAATAGAGGATGTCTTCAATTTTTTGAAGCCATATATCGTCGGTCTGACCCGATTGCTTCAAAAACATGTCGTAAAGAATTGTTCCGGGAAAAATATCCAGAATATAGAAAATGGCGCCCAGCGGTTTGATGTCACGAATCAAGTCGATGGTTTCCTTTACGGTATGCATGGTTTCACCGGGTGATCCGTAAATGAAATAGGCCCGTGCCAGAATGCCGTAGCGGGTGGTCAACTGAAACGCTTTTTTGATATCGTCTGATCGGATGTTTTTGTTCAGGAAGTCTCTAATTTCTTCAGAACCGCTCTCCACGCCGTAACTTATCTGGGTACAGCCGGCCAGTCTCATCCAGCGAAGCACTTCCTCGTCCACAAGGTCCACCCTGGAAATGGCAAACCATGATATTTTGATATCCCTTTCAATAATCTCCCTGCAGATGTCAATGACGCGTTCCTTGTTGATCAGGAACGTATCATCTGAGAAATAGAAAAATCGAATGCCTCTTTCATAAAGGTACGTCAATTGTTTCACAAAATAGGTTGCGGAATGGAACCTCACTCGGCGGCCCCAGAATTTTGGCGATCCGCAAAAAGTGCATTGGGCCGGGCAGCCACGTGTGAAGGCCACATGCTGATAGTCAAAATATTTTGACGGAATGGGCAGGTTATCCAGATTCTTGATAGGAAGTGATCGGCCTGTTTTGATGGGGCGGCCATTGGATCTGAAGGCGATTCCTTTTATGGACCTAATTCTTTTTCGATTCCCGGTTTCAATGGATTTAACCAGTTCGAGAAAGGGATATTCCCCCTCTCCCAGAACACAAAAATCAATCGCTTCGAAATGCGTCAAAAAATGTTTCCACAGAAAAGTGGCCGCGATACCGCCTAAAGCCACAGTGATTTCAGAATCAATGGATTTTGCCGTTTTTGCGATTTCAAGCGCGCCCCATCGATTGGCCTGAAGGACTGACAACCCAATGATATCCGGGTCTTTTTCTTCTATCACTCGGGTAACGGCCTCAGAAATATGATCCAAATGAGCCCAGTTTAATATTTCCACATCGTAGCCTTGTTCCCTCAGTAACGCTCCCACATAGTAAAGGCCCAACGGTGGAACATTCACTTCTTCTTCGTGGATTCTCGCTTCCAGAAACGGGGGGTATACAAGCAAAATTTTCATCTTACAGGTTCCAAAACTTAAGTCGGCAGGTGCCTATGAAATATCAACACTTGAATATAATGAAGGATCTATGATCTCTGTAAACTCAAAGATTATACCATTAAGAAAAGCATCTTACCCCTATAAGATCTGAGAGGTTTTGTCAAAAAGGTTTTTCTGTTCTGTTTTAAACAAACAAAAATGCTTGACAAACGAAGAGCGTTGCTTTAAATACAATGCCATATAAAAATTAATTGGTTGTTTTATTGAGCTCCGTACGTAAAATGGTTGCAGCACCCAACAACATTATCGTCATTATCAACGCAGCAGGGATCCTCGTATCCTTGTTGCTTCTTAGCCTGCTTCTGGTCGGGACGACCAAGAGCCATGACCTGATAATGACATAGCAACCCAAACAGATTTTTTTTCAACCGTTATCAGGTCTTCCTGGTAACGGTTTTTTTTTGTGTGGAAATGAAAAAGCGTTTTCGGATCCGGAATTAATAATGGAGTAAGACAATGGCAGAAAAAATCTTCATTTACGATACCACCCTCCGTGATGGCACTCAGGGTGAAGAAGTAACCCTTTCAGCAGAAGACAAGGTGAGAATCGCCAGAAAACTGGACGAGTTCGGAATCCACTATATCGAAGGGGGTTGGCCGGGAAGCAATCCGAAAGACGAGCGTTTTTTCGAATTGGCAAAGCAGGTGGACTTTAAAAAGGCGCGCCTAACGGCGTTCAGCAGCACGCGCCACGCCGGGAAACGACCGGAACAAGATGACAATATTTGTGCCCTTCTCAGAACGGAAACGGAAACGGTAACCATATTTGGAAAAACATGGGACTTTCACGCTACCGACGTGCTGAGGGTCTCCCTGGATGAGAACCTGTCCATGATTGAAGACACCGTTAGCTATCTTAAGAAACGGGACCGTCAGGTCATCTTTGACGCGGAACACTTCTTCGACGGATACAAGCACAACTCCGAATACGCGCTCAAGGCCATTGGGGCGGCGGCATCGGGGGGGGCTGATTTCATCGTATTGTGCGATACCAACGGCGGCAGCATGCCCGACGAAGTGAGTGCGATTGTGAAACGGGTGAGGGAACAGCACCGCATTAAGCTGGGGATCCACGCGCACAATGACTGCGGTCTGGCGCTTGCAAACTCCCTTGTTTCGGTTCACGGTGGGGCCTGTATGGTGCAAGGCACCATCAACGGTTATGGCGAACGCTGCGGAAACACGGATCTTATCAGTGTAGTGGGAAACCTCCACTTCAAATTGGATCGGCCGTGCCTCTCGGAGAAGCGTGTAAGCCAGTTGACCGAACTGTCCCGTTTTGTAAGCGAGGTCGCCAATATCACCCCCCTGAAGCAGCGGCCCTTTGTAGGAAAAAGCGCATTTGCACATAAGGGCGGCGTCCATGTGAGTGCCGTGTCGAAGTTTCCGGAAGCCTATGAACACATCCCTCCGGAAAAGGTGGGCAATCGTCGCCGTGTCTTGGTGTCGGATCTTTCAGGGAGAAGCAATATCGAGTTTAAATCGGCGGAAATGGGAATCAAGCTGGGCGGTAACGGTTACGGCAGTGAGAAGATCGTTCGGGAGATCAAACGCCTCGAGGATGAAGGATATCAGTTTGATGCGGCCGAGGGGTCGCTTGAGTTGCTGATCAAAAAGGTGACGGGTCAGTTTAAGGAGCCTTTTTTCCTGGAATCCCTGCGGGTGACCACGGAAAAGAACCGCGATCGGTCCGGATCGGTCCAGGCGACCATCAAGATCGCGGTGGGCGACGAATATGAGATTACGGCCGCAGAAGGGGACGGCCCGGTGAACGCTCTCGATAATGCGCTCAGAAAAGCGCTCACCAAATTTTTTCCCCAGATTAGTGAAATGGCGCTGGTCGATTTTAAGGTCCGCGTGATCGACGGGAGCGATGCGACCGCCGCCAAGGTGCGGGTTCAGATTGAAACGCGGGATGAACGGGAGATCTGGTCGACCATCGGCGTTTCGGAAAACGTCATTGAGGCCAGTTGGCAGGCCCTGGTCGACAGCGTCCAGTACAAACTGCTGAAGGAATC